>CAZBXU010000088.1:0-15992 GCA_964495755.1 uncultured Spirochaetaceae bacterium
GGTTGATTTCTTTTAGGAGCTTCGGTTTACCGGTATATTGCCTGGTCATCGCGGGCTGTTGCTTTTCTTGTCTACAGTATAGAGGGGAAAAAGGACTTTGTCAAAGAAGTTAACAAACATAAGGTTTTGGGGCTGCACCTTCTCCGTTATTCCGCGCTGGATCGGCGTTTTCTATATAGAATTTACGCGATAAGGGGATCTTTCTCTGGAAACTTGACAAAGCTGCTGTCCTATGATAAAGTGACCGGGAATTCATATTCCTCGCTACGAGGAAACTAAGGAGGTACCTATGAAAGGTTTTCTCAATCGCAGCCTCTTCGTATTGCTGTTCGCCCTGATTGCCGCGTCGATCTGTTTTGCCGGCGCTCAGGGGGAGACAAAGACAGAGGTTGTCAACCTGACCTACTGGTCGGTCTGCAATTTCCCGGGATATGACCCCTTCTGGGAAGAGATCGCCGAACGGTTCAATGCCGAACGTCCCGAGGTCGACCTGACCTTAACCCTTACCTGCATCCCGTACCAGGGCTACGAGGCGAAGTATAAGAGCGCCTTCGATGCCGGCAAAGGTCCGGATATCTTCTTCGACATGACCCATGTTACCGCAGGACAGCTCGAGGTCAGCGAGAAGATGCCCAATGACATTGCCAAAAAACTAGAAAGCATCATGGCCGGACCCGGCTCCATCATCGGCATCTACGACGGGGTCCGCTACGGTGTGCCCGTAGAGGGCGGATACTTCATGATGATGTATATCAACGAGGATATGTACCGGGAAGTCGGGCTGGACCCCAACAGGGGTGCGGCGACTTATACGGAGATGCTTGCCCACTCGAAAAAGCTCACCAAATACGATGCCAGCGGCAAGATCACCCGCAGCGGTTATGCCATCCGCTACGCCGGACATCCCTTCGGGATCGCCGACAAAGCGCTGCCTTTTGTCGACGGCTGGGGTGCAAAAGTCCTGGATTGGGACAAGAAGAAGGCTTCCGGCTACGTAAACAGTCCCGAGGCGGTAGAGGCCATCGAATTCTACGGCAATCTGGTCACCAAGGAAAAGGTATCAAGCGTTGAGCTCGGCGTACCCATGGATATCTTCGCCCAGGGCATCGGGGGGATTATGTTCAGGGAGAGCTTCGCATCAGCCTGGATCAAGAAGAACAATCCCGACCTCAATTTTAAGGTATATGCACTGCCCAAACAGAAAGTCGCCTCCGGATATGCGGGGAACTTCCCCTGGTCGCTGCAGGTGAACAAGGACGCCCCGGAACAGAACCGCAAGTGGGCCTGGGAAGTGATGCGCTACTTCGTAGATCACAGAGATCTGAGGAAGGAGCTGGCCGTGGAGGCAAGCATAATTCCGCCCTTCTCTGATTTGCTGGATGAACCGGAGTTTACCTCTCATCCCGCCTACGAGGCGTTTATGACAATGGCCGCGGGCCGGCCGGCCACCAATTATCACATACCCCCGGCACAGGAAGTTCTCCAGGTGTTCGGCCAGGCAGTCCTGGATGTGATGTTCGCCAAGGATAAGGCGAAGCCCGCCCTTGACAAGGCGGCCGTCGCCATCGATGAAATCCTGGTCCGCTACTAGCGAGTGAAACCAGCGAAAACCTGATATACTACGGATAATCAATCGAGGAAGAAGGCGCCTTCAGCCTTCTTCCTCGGGCTTTTTTTAGCCAAAATTCGCAAGAACCGTATATAATGCAGTCATGAAGAGCACTTTGGGGAGCCACGGCAACCGGCGAAAGCTGGCGGGATTCCTCTTCGTTTTGCCGGTGGTCCTGTACTTCGCCCTGTTGTACTACCTGCCTCTGGTCACCTCCTTTCAGTACTCCTTCCTGGAGGTTATGCCCAAGCAGCAGACCCGGTTCGCCGGTTTACAGACCTATCGGTGGGTCCTCGCCGATCCCCTGTTCTGGACGAGCGTGAGAAATACGGGCATCTTCACGTTGATTTCGGCAGCGGCGATCGTGCTGGTAGGGCTCCTTGTTTCCATTACTATACATAATATTTCCGGTCAGGGCTTGCGGGATGTCTACACGGTATTTTATGTCTTGCCTACACTGGTATCCTTTGCCGCGGCAGGTCCTATCTGGGAATGGATTTTTCATTCCCAGTTCGGATTGGCCAACCTGGTACTCTCGTTCCTCGGTATACCCGGCCTGAGTTATCTCAACGATTCCGTTCAAGTGATTCCCAGCCTTTCGGTGATCAATTTGTGGGTGCGATCGGGATTCGCCGTTCTGATCCTTTCGGCGGGCCTGAAGAGCATACCTGATTCGTATTTCGAAGCGGCAAAAGTTGATGGTGCCGTGGGGTTGCGGCTGCACTTCTCCATAACGATTCCCCTGCTTCTCCCGCAGATCGGGGTGATCAGCCTGCTGGAGGTGATCTTCGGTTTCAAGGTTTTCGATGTCGTCTATGTAACCACCAGCGGGGGACCGGCCACCTCCAGTTATATGCTCCTGTTCTACTTCTACGACAACGCCTTCCGATTTTATCGTCAGGACAGGGCATCAGTGATAGCGGTCCTGATGTTTCTTGCCCTGCTGGTGTTCAGCATTCTTCAGAGACGGATCGTTAGGGGCAGACGATATGAGCTTTAAAATCCGTACTCTGCAACGAGCCGTGGTCATAGTTCTGCTCTCTCTTGGAGCGATCATCTTTGTCGTTCCGGTGTTCTGGACAGTAGCCACGAGCTTCAAGACCCCGAAGGAGATCATGACGGTTCCCCCGACTCTCCTGCCCAACAGCTTTTCGTACATGGGCAACTATCACGAGGTCTTCGAGAGGGCCAAATTCGGCCGCTTTCTTCTCAATACTTTTGTATTGGGGGTCACAGCGGTATGCGTAAGCCTGGTGGTCGCGTCTATGGCGGGGTATGGATTCGCCAAGTTCAAGTTTCCCCTCCGAGAAGTCTTTTTCTTCGCCGTCATCGGGGTGTTGATGGTTCCCTTTCAATCTGTCGCGGTACCGCTGTTCGTCTACCTGGAAAAGATCAATTTGGTGGATACGTTTTTGGGGCTTCTTCTGCCCCTGGTGATCAGCGCCTTCGGCGTGCTTCTGATGCGCGAAGGTATATCGTCTATTCCCAACGATTATATCGATGCTGCACGAATTGACGGATGTTCAGAGTTGAGAATCTTCTGGAATGTTGTCATGCCCATGATCAAACCATCCTTGGCTGCTCTGGCCATCATCAAATTCATGTGGACCTGGAATGAATTTTTCTGGCCCCTTCTGGTGATAACCACCCCAGCCAAGGCGGTGGTTACTCTCGGCATATCCTACTTCACCAACTTCCACTTCAAAGAGTATCACTTGATCATGGCGGCAGCCACGCTGAGTATGCTGCCGCTGTTCCTGCTGTTCGCAGTTCTGCGCAGATGGATGATCCAGGCTCTGACAGGCACCGGCTTGAAGGTATAGACTCAAAAGACTTCGGATCGTGATTTTGTCTAGGAGGTAGAGAAACGAACTCTCGAGAGCGATTCCTCGCGGTTCTGCGAGGACAAAGACCGGATCGAACTCCGTTGGCCTATATAGCCGCCATGACCAATCAGGAGCTTCAGAGAACGACCGGTTGCTACATGCCGGATGTCCATCTGAGCCCGGAGAAACTGGCTAGATTATGCGCCGCCAGCCACGAGCTGTTTGGATTTGACGGAGTAACCTTCATTCTGAACTACTTCAACGAACCGGCCGCTCTGGGCTGCTCGATGAATTGGGGAGGGCCGAAGGAGTTGCCCGTCTATACCTCCCATCCGTGGAGGCGAATCGAAGAGGCGATAATTCCTGGGGATCTTCTTGACAGGAGACCGATCAGCACCTATCTCGAGGCGATCCGCATTGCCAAGAAGCGTTATGGAGACAAAGTAGCGGTTCTGGGAAAGGTGATGGGACCCTTCTCCATGGCTCAGGTCATGCACGGCCTGGAAAATGTTATGCTGGCATTGATAGACAATCCCGGGTTGGTTCGTCAATTCCTGGATGTCTGCGCGGAAGTATTGGTCTGCTGCGCTAATGCCCAGTTCGAAGAAGGGATCGATGCGCTTGCGATTGGGGAGGGAGGGGCCGGCGCCAACATGCTCTCTCCCCAGATGTATGCCGAGGTGCTCCTCGACGTGCACAGGAAAATGATAGCAGACATCCAAGGCCCTACGATTATGCATATCTGTGGAGATATTACTCCACGGTTGGATTCGCTTCGGCAGCTAGATCTGCATTGTTTCAACTTTGACTGGGCTATTGCACCGCAGCTGATGAAGGAGCAATCCGCAGGGAGTTTCAAGATCATGGGCAATGTCAACACAACCGATCTGTTGACCGGTTCTCCAGAGGATATCAAGACCCAGGTCTTTGAAAATCTTGAGGCCGGTGTTGACATTATCAGCCCCGGCTGTGCGATTTCGCCGCTGAGTCCAAGCGGGAACATAAAGGCCATGGCAGAGGCGATACGTGCATGGTTTGAGCGCTAATAAAAATTTACGAGGATGATTTATGAGCAACAATCTTAATGTGAAAGTGAACAGTGTAAGGCTGTATTTTCTCCCCGTTACGATGAGGGTACCTCTCAAGTTCGGTCCTGAGATCACCACCGAGGTCACCTGTGCCCGTGCAGCTGTGCGGGTCGCGAATGAGGAGGGAAAAACCGCCTGGGGGTGGGGAGAAACACCTCTCATGGCTCAGTGGTTTTGGGTAAGTTCCATAGCCTTTGCCGAGCGTCTGAAATCTGTAAAGGAGTTTACCGTGTCTCTCGCCCGGGCCTGGCAGGATTTCAACGTTTCGGGGCATCCCCTGGAGATCGGTCATGCTTTTCAGCGGGACATCCTGCCCGCTTTGCTCGAAGCGTATAATGAAAAGCGACGGGAAAAAGAACCGGATCAGGAATCCATGCCTTGGTTGGCCGCTCTGGTGTGCTGTTCTGCCTTCGATATTGCCCTGCATGACGCATACGGCAATCTTCATAACCTCCCGGTATACGACACTTACCGTGAACCGTACATGAATCGGGACCTCAGCACCTACCTGACAGCAGCCGAGGGTACAAAGATTGGCTTTCATGGATTTTTCCCCAACGACTTCCTGGTGAAACCACCTCCCAGCCGAATCCCGGCCTGGCACCTGGTGGGGGGAAAGGACCTATTGAGTGAAGCAGAGCTGACAGGAGCAGAGCCCGACGACGGCTACCCGGTGCTTCTCCCGGATTGGATAAAAAGAGACGGTTTGAACTGCCTTAAGGTCAAACTCCGTGGCAACGATTTGGAGTGGGATTACCAGCGTCTTATAAAAGTCGGTGAGATCGCTTTGAACATGGGAGTAGTATGGCTGACGGCGGATTTCAACTGCACCGTCGAGGATCCCGCCTATGTAAATGAGATTCTCGATAGACTTCGGGATGAACAGCCCAGAATGTATCAGATGATTCTCTACGTTGAGCAGCCGTTCCCATATGATTTGGAGAGACATCAGATCGATGTTCATAGTGTCAGTGCCCGTAAGCCTCTGTTCATGGACGAGAGCGCTCACGACTGGCAATTGGTGCGCCTGGGAAGATCCTTGGGATGGACCGGAGTAGCGCTGAAGACCTGCAAGACCCAAACCGGTGCTATTTTAAGTCTCTGCTGGGCCAAAGCCCACGGGATGACTCTGATGGTTCAGGACCTGACCAACCCGATGTTGGCTATGATTCCCCATGCCTTGCTCGCCGCTTATGCCGGAACGATTATGGGGGTGGAGACGAACGGATCTCAGTTCTATCCCGAGGCTTCGATACCCGAGGCGAGCGTCCATCCAGGTCTCTACAGGAGGCGTGAAGGATCGATCAGTCTTGCCTCACTGACCGGATCGGGATTCGGATATCGTCTCGATGAAATGAACCGTCAACTTCCGGCGGTTTCATTTGAAGGGTGATCAGACGATGACACAAGCGCAAGAAGCCCGTTTAGCCATGCGACAGGGTACATGGACCGGTCCCACCGTGCATCAGGTAAAGGGTTATGTGCAGGCAAACCTGGTCGTGCTGCCCCGAGCGGATGCCTACGAGTTTTTGGTCTACTGCCAGAGAAATGCCAAGGCCTGCCCGGTCATTGAGGTTGCGGATCCGGGGGATCCCGAACCGCGCATCTGCGCCCCAGGCGCGGACTTGAGAACCGATCTTCCCCGTTATGCGATCTATAAATCCGGTACAAAGGAAGGGGAGGTCAGGGATATTCTCAAACTATGGACTCAGGACAGTATCGCCTTCTTGCTCGGGTCAAGTTTGAGCTTCGATGATGCTCTGGCCAGGGCCGGTGTCGAAGCCGGCGATACCGTATGGGCGCTCAACACGGAGATCCCTACCGTGCCTGCCGGAAAGTTTCATGGAAACCTCGTGGTGACCATGAGATTGATGAGCCACGAGCAGGTTATCCCGGCAACTCAAGTTTCGACTCGCTACATCTTCACTCACGGGTCCCCGATCCACGTAGGGAATCCAGAAGTAATCGGAGCGGATCTGGAGCGGCCGATCTACGGCCCACCACTTCCAGCGATCCCCGAGGGAAAGACTGCGGTTTTCTGGGCTTGCGGAGTTACGCCCCAGCAGGCTGCTATCGTATCCAAGCAGGAGCTCATGATCACCCATGCACCGGGGCATGGATTTGTCACAGATCTACGTTCCGATTCTTTTTGTATACCCTGATCCCATGGTTGCGCCGGCCACGTTGATCACAACTCGATCAGCTTGAAAGTCCCTGTGTCCAATTTGCCCGCGGCTTTGCAGAATCGATCGCGAATGTCATCGTCCATAGTGAAATAGATGACTTGCCAACCGGATCGTACAGCATCTATAGATTGCAGCACCAGCGCTTCCCGTCGCTGCCAGTCCGAATATTGGAAGGCATCATCCAGGATTAGAAACAAGCTCCGTTTCCCGCACAGAATCGAAGCGACACCCATTCTCAAGGCAAGCAGAACCTGTTCGCGGGCGCCGGTGCTCATCTCAGCCAGATTATAACTTTCGGTTTCATTTTCAATGAACAGCTGTTCACCCTGCAGCGACACTCGATCGTATCTTCCGGCTGTGAATTTCTTGATCAGGCTGGAGATTCGGGAGTCGTTAAGGGTGGATTCCAGATGTTCATCCTCCAGACGGCGATATCCTTCCAGGATTTCCGATACAACATGGCCTGCGATCATTTCCGACAGGAGGTCGCGAACCTGCTGTTTATACTCCTTCCTTTTGTCCTCGATTGCGCTAGCCAGATTTTCGATGTTTTGGGAGCGGGCTGCCTCCCGCCCAAGGTGTTCGATGAACTGTTCCCGAAACCCTTGATTTTTCTCCTGTTCGATGTGAATCTTGCTCTCCACCTCACGAAGCTCCTGCTCGATCTGCCTCTCTCTGTCGCGGGAGTACTCTCCCCCCGGCGGCTGTTCGAGATAATCGTTTTCCTCCACTCCCAGGTTGTGGAGCCGCTCTTCGTAGCGGTTGCAGTCGATTCTCAAATCTCTGGTCTTGTCCTTGAGCTCTTGAGACAAGGCGCTCCACTCAGAATCCTGAACGTGGGAACAGCCCATGGCAGCCAAGTTTTCCCTGATCCGATGAAGCCGTTCGGCCTGGCGCAGCGCCGCAGCACGACGTTTCCCTTCCACCGCCTGAGCCTTTCCTAATTCCCGGTCCAACCGGCCCTTGGCAAGATCGAACTCCGCCGGGCAGTGGAGGGATGTACCGAAACGTTCTTTGAAAGCCTTCCGGATTTCCTCCATCTCGGCACGAGCGGATCCGGGAGCGCCACCCCTTCTGATCACGAAGGTGAACAGCAGGGCAATGGTGAACACGCCCACACTCAGAGCCAAGGTGAGGGGCAAGAGTCCGGGTGCAAGGAAATACACAGCCAATGATCCGACTAAAGCAATTCCCGCAGCCACGAGGGACAAAGCTTGGGGCAGATTTGCCCTGTTCCTGAGGCAGTACTCGTAGCGTTTGCGGGCCTGTTCCAACCAGTTCAGATCCTGCTCCGCTCTTTCGGACAAACGGCTTTCCTCTTCTTGCTGCAGAAGTTCTTCTTTGGTTCTGAGGTAGTCCTTCAGGATATCGGCGAAGCTCTCAACCACGGATTCATCCAGACGGCTCAGCTCTGTTTTCGATTCCTCAATTGAGCGGTGCAAGATGAAGCCTTCGTGTCTTTTGGCCAGCTGTTGTTGTTTTTTTTCATGCTCCAAAGAGGCTTGGCGGGACAGGCTGTTCATCAGCTCCGTGCGGGAAAGAGAACCGTAGAACTGATCCGCCGCCCTCTCCAGGGATTCGAGACGGTTTCTGACCTCCTCGTATGTTTTGTATCCGCCGGTGCGGCGCTTGGGGACCAGGATTCCGTCCTGAAGTTTCGTATATCCGACTTCACTCGGGAGCCTGTTCCGGAGGGTTTCGTAGAGGAGCTGAGGGGATATCAGGGACTTCAAGTAGCTGCGGGTGATTCCGCCTCGCTGTTTGAGGAGTTCGAGTTCCGCCCCCTTGACCACCAACAGGTCAAACAGGCTAGGGGGAAACGGGGATCCCAGTGTTTCGATCAGATCGTCTATCTTCTGTCTGTTCTTAACAGAGGTGAAGCTCTCCGGCTTGCCCGAAATGCCCCGTACCGTAACACGGGAAGCGCCGATGAACTCCCGGCGCAACGACGGATGCAACCCGTCTTTGCGTTCCCGAAACAGGCAGGCGATCAGATTCTCGACGATCGTGGTCTTACCGCGTTCATTGCGGGCGTAGATCAGGGTCAATGGTGCCATGGATTCACGGAAGCCGGCAACGGGACCGGCGGCGCTGATCTCCACGGTTTCCAGGCGTATGTGTTCAGGCTTTGTTTTCACCGATATTCAGGTCCCGTACACGATTTTCAGGGCTTTCTCCAGTACAGCCGCTCTCAGGCTCTCCCCTTGCTCTTCTTTGAGTTTCAGCCGAGAGACCCCCTCCCGAACCTTGTTGGCCAGGGTTGTAAGGTTTTCATTATCGCTGATCTGCAAGTTCTCCAAATCGACAGCGCCGCAGGAAATCTGTCTTTCCGAAAGGAAGGTTTCTATGGATCTCTGGACGCTGCGCCGCGAGGAGGTGTATCCTTTGACTCCCACGTGTAAAACGAGTCTTTTTAAAAACTCCCGACCCTTGGAGGTTTTTTCCCAGTCCAGCATTTGGTTTGTTAGCTGTGTTCGAATCTGTTCCTCCTCTCGACCATCGGGGAGCACCAATATTTCCGACCGCAGATAGACGGGCGGATGCTCGAGGTACAACTCTTGAAGAGCGGCGGTATCCGTATCGAGAAGCAGGATGCGGCGCTGACCGTATTCGTCAGCGGTGATCGGATAGGGTGAGCCGGGACTGACAACTTCTTCCTCTAAGCCGGAGGGGGCGTGGATATGGCCAAGGATCACTCCGGCCGGCTGGAAACGCGCCAAGTCTCCCCGAGTCAGGGGGAAGTACCCCCTCTCCCGTCCATTCGCATCCCGCCTGGGGGCGGAAAAATCACCGTGGGAGATCAGGATCCATTGACGGGCTTTCAGATGCCCGGATACTTCGGAGGCGGCGATCACCTGGCCCATCGTCGATCCGTCTCTGTAGGGAAGAAACAGAATCGGGCGATGATCGATGCGTTTTAAGGTTGGCCGGGAGAACACTTGGATGTTTGCAGAAGCAAAAGAATCCCTCTGTAGTTCTGAGTCGTGGTTGCCGGGGATAATCAGCAGGTGAAGGTTGGGAAATCGGCCGGCCAGACTGTCTACCTGAGCGAAGCTGCGGTCCGCCCAATCGAAGAGATCTCCGGCGATGATCAGGATGCGGATCTCTTGAGAAAGAAGCTGATCGATGAGGATCTCAAAATTTTCCAGGCGTTCGGGATGAGTTTCCCTAAGGTGTAGATCCGCCGTGATCGCAACGCGCATATCCTCGGGAATCTGAAGTTACATCGATGCGATTGCGTTAACCGCAAGCAGAATGAGCATTGGAAGGAGAATCAGAACCAGGATCTGAACAAGCAGGCTCAGCCTGTGAAAATAGCTGAAGATCAATCCAAAGAACAACACGGCCGAGCCGACCACGAAGGTAAGTCTGTCGTTCTGGAAAAAGAACAGCCGAGTGGCGGATCTCCAGAACCAGCCCATGAAGTTGATTCTCGCCACCAGAGACAGGAGAAGAAAGCCTGCGGCGAAGCCGAGGAACAGAGGCAGGATGATCTGCTCGCCCCCGAAGAAGATCCTCAGCAATACGAGCCCGAAGGTAAGCAGGACCCAGAACATAGGCTGGCCGGCGAACCCGAGTTTCGTATCCATGAGCTGCACGGCGGATTGAACCTTGAACACGTATAGGGCTGCCGGAGTCAACAGGGCGAAACCGAGCCACCCTACCGCATCGAAGAGCTTTTCGTAGCGATCCATCAACACCTTCCTTGCCGCTATTCTATCAGCATTCCCCAACATTACAAGACCCGGCTTCGCTGCCGCCTCGACATCTCCGTTCTCTCTGTACTAAACTGAAAGCTGATATGAGGATGGACAACCCGTTGAAGCGGATCTGTGTTTTCTGCGGCTCGAGCCTCGGTGCCAATCCCGAATACAGGAAGAAGGTTCGGGAGCTCGGCACCGTTCTCGCTGCAAACAGGTTGACCCTGGTCTATGGAGGCGGCAGCGTTGGTTTGATGGGAGAACTGGCCCGAACCGTACTGGCCCGGCAGGTGGAGGTGATCGGGGTCATTCCAAAACGGATACACGAGATGGTCGAATCTCTCCAACTTACCCAGTTGTATGTTGTGGAGAATATGCACGAGCGAAAGGCGAAGATGTATGAACTGAGCGACGCCTTCATCATTCTCCCAGGCGGCATCGGTACGACAGAAGAGTTTTTTGAAGTCTACACCTGGTATCAGTTGGGCATCCATCTGAAGCCCATTGGTCTGCTCGATATCCAAAACTATTTCGGCAAACTGATCGATTTTATTGACCACATGGTTGCGGAAGGATTTCTGAAGCCGGCCCACAGAAACACCCTGGTAATCGAAGAGAACCCCCGTACCTTGATTGCCAAGATCAGAGAGAAAGAAATCACCTACATCGACAAGCTGAAGTAGCTGACTTGACAGCCACGGCGTATATTGTTGAAAAAACGCAGCGGAATTGCTATAATTAGACTAAATATGGCAATTCTACTGAGATATTTCGATCCTCCAAAAAACAATTACTTCCTCTTCGGGCCAAGAGGCACAGGCAAATCGACCTGGTTGGAACAGAAGTATCCCGAAGCCGCCTGGATCGATCTTTTAAACCCTGAATCCGAGAGGTTATATCTGGCCAGACCGGAACGGCTTGAAGAATTTGTCCGAGCCAATAAGAGAAAAGCACCGGTTATAATTGATGAAATCCAGCATGTGCCGCAGCTTCTTTCGGTGGTGCACCGACTAATCGAACAGGATAAGTCACTTCGATTTGTGCTGACGGGATCGAGTGCGCGGAAGCTCAGGCAATCCGGTGTTGATCTGCTCGGTGGAAGAGCAATCCTTACTTCTATGTATCCATTCATGGCATCTGAAATGGGAAAGCTATTTGAACTCGACGAGAGTCTCCGGCTGGGAATGGTTCCTCTCGTTCGAATGGCACAGGAGCCCGATATCATCCTGCGGGGATATATCGATCTGTACATCCAACAGGAGGTGAAGGCCGAAGGGATGGTTCGCAGACTGGACGACTTCAACCGTTTTCTGGAAATTATGTCATTCTCGTATGGGCAATTATTAAATGTCGCCGCGGTTGCCCGTGAGTGTGCGGCTAGTCGGAACACCGTGGAGTCGTATATCTCGATTTTGGAGGATTTACTCTTAGGGATTCGGCTACCCATATTCACTCGGCGAGCCAAGCGGGCCACGGTTGCCCACTCGAAGTTCTACTATTTTGATTGTGGCGTGTTCCGTGCTCTGCGCCCAAAAGGACCCCTCGATCCGCGTGAGGAGATCATCGGTCCCGCGCTAGAGGGGCTCGTCTTCCAGCACTTGCGCGCCTGGATCGATTATCAAAAGGCTGACATGAGGCTGTATTACTGGCGAACCCAGGCGGGCACTGAAGTGGATTTCATCATCTATGGGAGCGAGGGGCTGTATGCTATAGAGGTGAAAAATAGCCGTTCTATCCGCCCGCAAGACCTGCGCGGTCTGACGAACTTCAGGCAGGATTATCCGGAGTCGAGCGCGCTTCTACTGTACCGCGGCGACCAGATTTTTGAACGTGGAGGAATCCTTGTCGTTCCCGTAGACAGATTTCTTAGGGAACTTACACCGGACAGTACACTCTTTGCTGGTTGATCGATAGCCGGCCGTCCGGTAGAGAGTCGTATAGAGTCGGGCAACCGAAGGGCGGCTTCAGGGCTCCAGGGTCAGCTCTATCCGCTTGTTGATCCTCCCCTTGCTCTTGTAGCCGCTGATTCGCATAGCGCCTACCTCGCTGGTGTTGGCTACATGGGTTCCTCCGTCGGCCTGGAGGTCCAGTCCCTCGATCTCCACAATCCGGATCTCCTGTATCTGGGGAGGAAGGAGGTTGATTTTTGTCCGAATAAGATCGGGGATCTTGAACGCCTCTTCCCGCGGAAGAAACTTAACCTGTACGGGGCGGGCAGCCGCCACCTCCGCGTTGATTTTTTCCTCGATCTCGTGGACCAGCTCTCCGCGCAAGGTTTCGAATTCGAAATCCATACGACCCCGAAGCTCATCCATGTTGCCGCCGGTCACCTGCGCCTGGTAGTCCCGCCAGACCACTCCGCAGAGGATATGAAACGCCGTGTGAGTGCGCATCAATCGGTAGCGTCGCTCCCAATCGATGCGCCCTTGAATCACTACGCCTACCGACGGCGGCTCTGCCTTCAGCCAGTGCCAGATCCACTGTCCCTGCCGCTTCACCCGTTCGACAGGTATTTCGGCAAGCCAGCCGAGGTCGTGGGGTTGACCTCCCCCTCCGGGGAAGAATGCCGTTCTGTCCAGGGCGACAGCCCCTTCTTCACGGTTTACATCCGTGATCTTAGCCTCAAACTCTTTGAGATACGAATCCTTCTGGGAGAGAATGTCAGTCATGACATCATTAAATCCCGCATCCCAGTTTGAGGTCAATGGGGCGGTACCCCTTGGCAAGGTAGATGTCTTTCGTTATTGTTCGAGTTAAGATAGCAAACGAAAGGTTATGTCTGCCCGGCAAGGATCACCTTTACGATGATGGACCAGGAAATTTATCAAAACGAACGATACGAATCGCTTTCAACCAGCTTGAGTCGACTCTCTCGATGCGATCCACGAATTGGCCGATTCGGCGGGCAGATCCCTGTTCTCCACAGGAGGCAGCTTCCGCCCCGAGGCCTGCTCCATCATCGGTCCGGGCGCGCTGGAGACGATACAGGGCATCCAGGTCGAGAGCCGGGGATATCGGCGTCTTGGTCACGGATTCGGGAATCATCGATGGGGGACGATGGCGGCATTGGGCATGGAACTGGTGATCGCTCCGGTCGAGCCTTCGCTGCAGGTGGAATAAATCTTAATTTCTGGAGGACAGGCATATGCAAGCAGACATAGGACTTGTCGGTTTAGCGGTGATGGGCCAAAACCTCGTACTCAACATGGAGAGTAGGGGATACTCCGTTGCGGTGTACAACCGTACCGCCGAGCGTACTCGAGAGTTCATGGATCAGAGGGCTTCGGGGAAGAAGATTGTTGCCGGATACGGTATTGAAGAGTTTCTGGGAAAACTCAAAGTTCCTCGTACGATCATGATCATGGTGAAAGCGGGAAAACCGGTCGACGATACGATCGGCCGGCTCGTGCCGCATTTGGAGAAGGGGGATATCCTTATCGATGGGGGAAACTCCTTCTTTCAGGACACGATTCGCCGTACCCGAGAATTGGAGGCAAAGGGTTTGCGTTATATCGGTACCGGTGTCTCCGGCGGGGAGGAGGGTGCGCTGCACGGACCCAGTATCATGCCGGGGGGTACCAGAGAAGCCTACGATCAGGTAGGTAAGATTTTCCTCGATATCGCCGCCACGGTAGATGGTAAGCCCTGCTGTACCTATATCGGTGCTGATGGAGCCGGTCACTACGTGAAGATGGTGCACAACGGAATCGAATACGGGGATATGCAGCTCATCGGCGAGGCCTACATGTTGATGAAGGACGCCCTGGGGATGAGCCACGAGGAGATGCACCAGACCTTCGCCAGGTGGAACAAGGGGGAGTTGGATTCCTATCTGATCGAGATCACGACGGATATTCTCTCAAAGAAGGACCCGGAAACCGGGCAGCCCCTGGTGGAGATGATTCTGGACAAGGCCGGACAGAAGGGAACGGGCAAATGGACCAGTCAGTCCGCCCTGGAGCTGGGTATCTCCACACCTACGGTTGCTGAAGCGGTCTTCGCCCGCTGCATATCCGCGGTGAAGGAAGAGCGGCTCGAAGCTTCCTCCCTTCTCTCCGGGCCGAAAACGGCCTTCCACGGTGACAAAGAAGAATTCATCGAATCGATCCGCCAGGCCCTCTACGCCGCGAAGATCTGTTCCTACGCTCAAGGGTTCTCATTGATGCAGTCCGCCGCCGAGGAGTACGATTGGGATCTGAACCTTGGCGAGATCGCCATGATCTGGCGTGGAGGGTGCATCATCCGGGCCAAATTCCTCGGAAAGATCAAAGAAGCCTACGACCGCAATCCCTCGTTGCGAAATCTGCTCATGGATCCCTACTTTGCCGAGATCGTGCAGAACAACCAGGCTCGCTGGCGTCAGGTGGTATCCACGGCCATTCAGATGGGGGTGCCGGTGCCGGGGTTCTCTTCGGCCATCACCTACTACGATGCCTATCGAAACGACCGTCTCTGGGCGAATATGATTCAGGCCCAACGAGACTACTTCGGCGCCCACACCTACCAGAGGGTGGACAAGGAAGGAACCTTTCACACAGAATGGACCAAGATTTAGGGGAGGTGCCGTATGAGTGGAGAGAATCAATATCTGGAAGAAATGTTCGGACTTAAGGGCACGGTAGCAGTTATTACCGGAGGGGCCGGCGTCATCGCCGGAGCCCTGGCGGCTGCTCTGCTCAAAGCAGGTGCAAAGGTCGCCCTTTGGGAACTTCAACATAGCGCCATCGATGAGGCCATGAGCCGTTTGACTGAAACCGTAGAAGGGGCAAAAAACAGGCTCTTCGGCTACGAGGTCGATACCGGAATCGAAGATGCCGTGGCCAAAGCCATCGAAGCCACGGAAAAGGCTTTCGGACCTCCCAACCTGCTTGTGAATGGAGTGGGGGGGAACAGAGGAAAGTGTGCCTTTGTGGATCAGGATATGGAGACCTTCGAGTTCGTGCTGAAGCTGAACTTGGTTGCGGGATTGATGGTCCCCACAAAGGTCTTTGCCGCCTATTGGATCAAAGGCAAGATTCGGGGAGGGATTATAAACATGGCCTCAATGGCTTCATACATTCCCCTCTCCGGGGTCTGGGCCTACGACGCCGCCAAGGCCGGAGTATTCAATTTGACCCAGGCCTCGGCCAAGGAGTTTGCTCCCCATGGGATCCGGGTAAACGCCATTGCTCCCGGATTCTTTGTGGGCAAGCAGAACCGAGCCCTGCTGTACGATGAGAAGACCGGCGAGCTGACCGAACGGGGAAAAGCGATCATCGCCCACACCCCCAATGGTCGTTTTGGTGAGACGGAGGAGCTTGCCGGAACTCTCCTTTTCTTAGCCAGCCCCAAGGCATCAGGTTTCGTAACCGGCGTTTCCCTGGCCGTGGACGGGGGCTATCTGATCGACAACATATAAGGAGACTTAGGAAATGACTAAAGAGGACCTCAAGAATCTAACGCCAAAGAAAGATTTTTTTATAGGGATCGATTCCGATGGATGTGCCTTCCCCAGCATGGAGCTGAAGCACAAGGAGTGCTTCATCCCGAACATCGTCAAGCACTGGAAGCTGCAGTCGATCTCCAAGTACGCCCGCGAGGCG
>CAZBXU010000089.1:0-342 GCA_964495755.1 uncultured Spirochaetaceae bacterium
AGATCGACACTTCAGGTATCCCCTCCCCAACATCAAATCCCACTGGGGCTCGGGTATATACTCATACCACACACAAACCGGCACTTTCTCCGTCTGTTTCAGGGCCTGATGATCCGCCCACATTCGCTTGCGTTGCTCCATAATCGGATCCGCCGCAAAATTCAGGATTTGATCCACCAGAGGTTTCAGTATATCCTTGTCCTTTAACACGGTAAGGGCACCTCCTCGTCTATAGTATCAGAAGAGCTGAGTGTGAGAAACAGACTTCGAATGGAACGATCGTGATGATCTTGAGCGGTCAAAAGCGGATCCTGTCCGCGATCAATCATGAAGAGGGGGACC
>CAZBXU010000089.1:352-15848 GCA_964495755.1 uncultured Spirochaetaceae bacterium
GAAGGCTGGAGGCGGTTTTATCATCGGCAGCTCGGACAGCATTCGCGATGGAACGCCGCTAGCGAATATACGGGCGTATTTCAAGGCTTGTAAGGAATACGGCAGATACACGTGAGCCCTCCGGAGGGCGGCAAATCCAACATGAGTTTAACGATGCGGATTCGCAACTGTACACAGGAAGACTTCTTCAAACTTTGGGAAATGGACTGGGCACCCCTTCCAAAGGAACGGGATACGATATACCTGATTTTGACAATCGAACACAGCGAATTGAGCTTCGTGGCGGAAGACGATCGGGGAACCTGGTTGGGGGTATTGCTGGCCAGTCGCTCGACCGACGGCAACTCCTGCTTTTTAAACCATCTCCTGGTTATGAGCTCGGCCAGATCGAAAGGAGTGGGCAGTGCCCTGGTTAAACATCTCCAACGGATCTGTACAGAAATCGGAGTACAGCGGATCTGGTTTTTCACAATTGAGAACAACCGACGGTTTTACCAGCGTCTGGGATTCAAAGAGGACAGTACCTTCCTCGAGGCATCGCTGGCGGAATACGCCCGCGCACAAAAGAGCTTGGTAATGACGATCCATGTTCCAAGCCCTGGATAGCTCTATCTCCATCGGGGCGAAGCGGTATCGTCCCGATTTCAACACAATCGTTGACAAGGGGATCACCCCCGGAGAGAATGGGCATATGATCATCGATGCACATAACCACGTCAAATGGCTCGGCTACACGCCGGAGAAGGCTGTTATGGAGAAGATCCTATCCGGGAACGTTTCCGCTTTGCTGTCACGATGATCGTTTGAAGACGAACAAAATGATCACAGGTTCTAGGTTCCGGGAGGAGTTAATGAGTAACCGCGACGATCTGCTGGCCGTTCTTAGGGGAGAAGAACCGGGGAGAATCCCTTTTATTCCCATAGGATTTTGGGACGAAAAAACGATGCACAAGCTCGTCCCGGCAGAGTGCTACGATGAAAACACCGATTGCATTCCCTCGGATGAACCGCCGCGGGACAGATTCTCCTCCGAACCTCGGACTCAGAACAGCCGGGAGCGGGCTGTGCGAATGGCTCAACACATGGATATGGCGACATTGGGCGCGGGAAAAGGGGCGGTTTTCCCCTTTGGGCACGGTGGGCCCGGGGAGATCCAGCCAATAGTGATCGAACGTACGCCGGAGTACAAAATCCTCGAGTACGAAGGAGGATGCCGGCGCAAGCACGGCTACAATCCTCATTCAATTATGTACTATCATTTTCCCGTAAAAACGGAATCGGATCTGGAAACCCTCAACCTCCCCGATATGAAAAACCCCCAGCGATTCCAGGATATTGAGCCGGACTGTCGGCATTTCAAAGCCGCCGGATTCGTAGCCACCGGAGTCATCCAGGGCTTCTTCTCCGGTATTCACAACTCTTTCATGGATTTCCAGGACACCATGGTCAATCTGCTGCTGAAACCGGAGTTCATGAAGAAACTGACAAGAAAATTGGCTGATATGAGTCTTGATGCGGTTGAGATGCTTCTGGACAGGGGAGTGGAAATCATCAACCTTTGCGACGACCTGGGAAACGCCGACGGATTGTTGATGTCCCCCGAGCTCTTTCGGGAGTTCTTCCTGCCCTGGTACGACGAGCTTACTCGCAGGGTTCATGACCGGGGCGCATTCATACATCTACACTCCCACGGAAACATCGCCCCGCTGCTTCCCGATCTGGCGGCAATCGGGATCGACATCATCAATCCCTTTGACTGGGAAGAAAATCCGAATCTACCTGGGTTGGTGCAGCAGTTCGGAAAACATTTTGTCTTCTGCGGAGGATGCATCGGCGACCTTTATCGACACACCAGAGAAGAGGTGGAGTTCGCGATCCGTCGCACCTGCAGTTTGTCTAAAATCGCCGAAAGAGGATACATCCTGTCGATCAGCGGTATCACCGAAGACCTCTCCGTTGACGAATGGAATACCTGGCGGGCTATATATACAAAAGCGAGGGAGGAGTTATGAAACGCTGTTCGAAAGACGCCCTTGTGGAGTTTGGCGTACAAATCTTGAAATCAAAGGGAGTTGCAGAAAAAAACGCTAGAATCATCACCGAAATTGCCGTGAAAACCCAAGCCATGGGTATCCACACCCATGGCTTGGCGATTTTTCCCTACTTCAATCAGAACATCCCGAAGCTGATAAACCCTGCGGCAGAACCGGAGGTGGTCAAAGAGTCGGGCGCCACCGCGGTCATCGACGGCAACTTCGGCTTCGCTCAGTTGGCGTTGGGCTTGGCAAAAGAAGTGGCTGTGGAAAAAGCTTCGAAACAAGGCGTGGCCATGGTTACGGTCAGAAAATGCTGTTGGTTGGGTGCATTGGGACCCTATCTTCACTCTCTTACAGAGAAGGGATACATGGCCCAACTTTGGGCTCAGACCACGACCTGCCGGGATGCAGCGCCCTACGGCGGAATCGATGCGAAGTTCTCCACCAACCCCATTGCCCTCGCCTTTCCCACCAAGGGGGACCCGGTCTTGTCCGATTTTTCCACAACAACGATTTCCATGGGTAAGATCAAACGAATGGCCCAAAGCGGTCAGCAGGCGCCCGAGCCGATCTACCTCGACTCGGAAGGAAATCTCAGTACCGATCCCAATGTTGCTCTGGACGGAGGGTCTGTACTTTTTATCGGCGGTGCCCATTTCGGCTACAAAGGATATGGGATGTCTCTGTGGTCCGAGGGGATCGCCGCCTTGGCCGGCGGGGAGTGCAACAATCCTGAAGCAAAGACAAGCCAGTCGGCGAGTCTGACCGTGATTGATCCCCGGGCGTTCGCCGGACACGACTATTTCTACGGTGAAATCGAGCGTTTTAAAGCTCATATGCTGAACAACCGTGTGCGTCCGGGATTCGAGACAATCCGCCTACCCGGCGAACGGGTTGTCAACAACCTACGAGAATCCGACGACAAAGGTATTCCGGTGGAAGAGGGGCTGCTGAATACCTTGAACACCCTGGCCGAACAGCTCGGCATTCCGTCAATTCCTGTGGAATGACCGGATCGGTAGAAAGGAAAGACTATGGAAAATCTTGCACTTCTGGGAGGTCCTCCAGCAGTTCAGGGAATCTCGGACCAACTTTTCACCTGGCCGATCGTCACCCCGGAAATGGAGAAGGCGGTACTGTCGGTCCTGCGAACCGGGACGATCTCGGGTCTCCAGATCACCATGGAATTCGAGCGGGAGTTCGCCGACTGGCTCGGCGTGAAGTACGCCTTGGCCCACAACACCGGAACCGCCGCGATCCACGGCGCCCTTTTCGGATTGGGTGTGGGGGCGGGAGATGAGGTCATCTGTCCCAGCATGACTTACTGGGCGTCCTGTGTGCCGGTGTTTTCCCTGGGAGGCACAGTCGTACTGGCGGATATCGACCCACTGACCCTGTGCATCGATCCTGCGGATCTGGAAAAACGGATAAGCAAACGAACCAAAGCCGTGGTTGTAGTCCACTACGCGGGAATGCCTGCGGACATGGATAGCATTCTCGACATCGCCCGCAGACACGACGTTCGAGTGCTGGAGGACGCTTCTCATTCCCACGGTAGTCTCTACAAGGGCAGAGTTACAGGAACCATGGGGGAGGCTGCAGGCTTTTCCCTGATGTCGGCGAAATCCTTTCCAATAGGAGAAGGAGGACTGCTGGTCACAAACGAACGGGAGATCTTTGAACGGGCCGTTGCTTTCGGACACTACGCCCGGCACGGTGAATATCTGACCATCCCGGAGATCAGCGCCGGAGCAGGAGTTCCGTGGGGAGGCTACAAATACCGATTGAATCAGCTGTGCTCCGCCATCGGCAGGGTCCAGCTGAAACTGTACCCGGAGCAGATGGCGGAAATCGATCGAGCGATGAATCACTTCTGGGACCTCCTTGAAGACGTACCGGGGATTCGCCCCAGACGGCCCGAACAGGGCTCAGGGACCACGATGGGCGGATGGTACAATCCGCTGGGATACTACGATCCCGAAAAACTTGGAGGGCTGTCGATCACTCGATTCTGCCAGGCCGTCAGGGCTGAAAGGTTTGACGAATGTGCCCCCGGATGTAACCGTGCTCTTCATACTCACCCTATCTTTCAGAGCCTGGACGTATACGGAAGCGGGAAGCCCACAATCCTCGCCAATGCCCAGCCGGGTATTGATGTGCGCCCCCACCGGGAATCTCTTCCCGTGTCGGACACCGTGCAGTCCAGGGTATTCAAAATTCCCTGGTTTAAACGCTACATCCCCGAAAACATTGAACGGTTTGCCTTGGCTTTCAAGAAAGTAGCCGACAACTTCGAACAGCTGATTCCCGACGATTCCGGTAATCCGGCGAATATGGGGAATTGGGGTACCAGTTCCCTGGTACGCCCGTAGCATCTTTCAACTTGGCACGGGGTAGTTTAACGAATATAATGCATCACGATGAGCAACGAACCGGAAGATCTCCAACAGATGCACCTGGAGTTGGGAGACCAGGATCTGAAGGAAATCATCGAAATTGCCTCGCAGATCACGGCTCAGCTCGATGTGGAAAACATCATAAAGAACGTCGTGCTGAGCTTCGTGGCGAAATTCCAAACCCCCACGATTACCTGCATCCTGCCCAACGATCTCGATGAAACCCTGCCCAACCTCTTGCACTTCAAAGGTCTGAAGCAAGAGAAGCTCAACCTGCAACTCCCTTCTTTGGGATCGGTGCTCTCCTTCCTCGAACAGGATGAGTATAGCCAAATCTCCTTTGCCTACTTCAAAGACAATTACAAGAAACCTGAAGTGAGCAAGCAGTTAGAGGCCATTAAACCGGACATCATCGTTCCCTTGAGAACGGACAAGGGCGTCGGCGGGCTCATTCTCCTGCCGAAAAAACGGGAAGGCGGATCGTACTCCCTGCTGGACATCCAGTATATGACTCAAATCGTTCGTTTCGCCTCGATAGCCATTGAAAATGCCAATCTGTATTGGCAGGCCACGACGGATCGAATGACCAAGCTTTTTTCCCACCACTACTTTCAGCAGAATCTGGACGAAGAAATTGCCAGGGCTCACCGGTACGGAACGACCCTGTCCCTGATTATGTTCGACATCGATAATTTCAAGAAATTCAACGACACCTACGGGCATCTCCAGGGAGACCTGATCATCAAGGAGATCGCCAAGATCCTGCGGGGATCTGTACGTACGATAGACTTCACGGCCCGCTATGGCGGTGAAGAGTTCGCCATAATCCTCCCAGAAGTGGACGCCAAAGGTGCCGCCGTGGTAGCAGAGAGGATCCGCAAGACCGTTGAACAATACTCCTTTCCCGGTGAAGAAGGACCCTTGTACGTTACCGTGTCCATCGGAGTCGCCGGGTTCAAACCCGCGCGAATGCGTTCCGCCTCCCAGCTTATCGCAGAAGCGGACAAGGCTCTCTATCAGTCCAAGGAGATGGGGCGAAACCAGGTTAGCGTTCAGAAATAGAACCCCTCGGCAGGCGTTCTCCGGCCTTGACTTTTACCAGAAAAATGAGTAACTAAATCCCTCTTGGAAAAAGTATGATGAAGAAAGTAATCTATACTCTTATTGCCGTTGTATTTCTCTCTTGCTCGGGAAGTACCCACAACAACGTAGAGGAGTATCCGAACATCCTCACGCCGGAGACAATTTCTTTTTTACTTTCCGAGAAACCGGAAGAAGTTGATCCGGGCTTGTATCTGTACAGAAACAAGTTGACCCGTTCCATAGTTGAAAATTTCTACACTCGGGTGACCGCGGACTGGGAAATTACACAAGCGATCCTCGCCGCTGCCGACATCAATGACATCTCCCTGCCTCTGGCTTTTTCATTGGCCTGGGTCGAGAGCTCATACCGGGTCAGGGCCTTGAATCGAAACTCCAACTCGGTGGACCGCGGACTGTTTCAGCTAAACTCCCGAACATTCCCAAACCTCAAAGAGGAACAATTCTACGATCCCGAAATCAACGCCGAACACGGTCTTGCCCATTTTCGCTACTGCTTGGAAACGGGTAAAAATGAAGTGGTCGCTCTGGCCATGTACAACGCAGGGGTTAACCGGGTGCGCAGAGGTACGCCGTACAGTACCCTGCACTACGTAGCCCGCATCCTGGACAATGAGCGGGAGCTCTTGGAATCTTTCGAACAGATGCTCATGAACAACGGGGAGATCGCCAGTTCGTCTTGACATCGTAAAAGCTTTCCGCCTAGCATTACCTCCATGATCGTCGTCCTGGAACACAACATAAAAACTCGGGACAAGAGGCATATTGTTTCATTCCTCGAGCAAAAGGGATTTCGTATCCGAGAGATTCAGGGCGAGGAAGAAACGATTCTGGGGGCCGTGGGAATCATTCCCATCGATCTGAGGGAGGTGGAACTTCTCCCCGGGGTTGCCCGGGTTATACCCATCACCAAACCCTACAAGCTGGCTTCGCGGGAGTTCAAGAAAGAGGACACTTCGATACCCGTTGGACCGGTGAAGATCGGCGGCTCTCGGATCGCCGTTATCGCCGGACCCTGTTCGGTCGAATCCCGGGAACAGATCATGGAAATCGCAGCCCTGGTACGTGAATCCGGTGCCGTGATCCTGAGGGGAGGAGCGTATAAACCCAGAACCTCCCCGTACGCCTTCCAAGGACTCGGAGAAGAGGGCCTCAAATATCTCAAGGACGCGGGGCAGCGGAACGGAATGCCGGTTATCTCCGAGATCGTTACCCCGGAGCACGCCCGGATGTTCGCCGAATACACGGACATCATGCAGATCGGTGCCCGAAATATGCAGAACTTCGAGCTCCTGAAGACAGTCGGGGCCTTGCACAAACCTGTGCTGCTTAAGAGGGGGCCGGCGGCTACGATTCAGGATCTCTTGATGTCCGCCGAATATCTACTGGCCCATGGAACCGATTCTGTGATGCTCTGCGAGCGGGGGATCCGAACTTTTGAGACCTACACCCGCAACACCTTGGATATTTCCGCCATCCCGGTGGTAAAGAAGCTCAGCCACCTTCCGATCCTGGTGGATCCCAGCCACGGCACGGGCATACGGGCCAAAGTTCTCCCTATGGCCCTGGCCGCCGTAGCCGCCGGAGCAGACGGACTGATGGTGGAAGTGCACACCGACCCCGAGCATGCTCTTTCCGACGGGCCCCAATCTCTTTATCCGGAGCAGTTTGAAAAACTAATGCGGGACATTCAGGCATTGACCCCGGTACTGAGCAAGGAACTTGCCCGGCTTCCGGAAAAACTCCCCCGGGTACTAAAAGTTAGCGTTCAAGCACCAGCGGAACAGGAGCGGATCAAGGTGGCTTTTCAAGGGGAGCCCGGAGCGTTCAGTGAAAACGCTCTGTTGCGTTATTTTCCTGATAATGTGCGGTCGGTACCACTTCAAGAGTTCCGGGACGTATTCGATTCGGTTCTTGCGGGAAAGAGTCACTACGGGATCATACCGATTGAGAACACTCTAACCGGTTCGATCCACCAGAACTACGACCTTCTGCTTCAATACCCGGACATCCGCATCGTGGGAGAAAAAACGATCCGCATCATCCACAATCTCATCGGGTTGCCCGAGGCGGATTTAAAGGATATCAGGCGGGTCTACTCTCACCCCCAAGGTCTCTCCCAATGTGCCCGATTCCTGGACAAGCATCCGAATTGGGAGAAGATACCTTTCTACGACACCGCCGGATCTATAGCCTTTGTCGCCCGGGAGGGAAAGAGAGAAAATGCAGGGATTGCCAGTCTGGATGCCGCCCGTGTGCACAAGATGAAGGTACTAAATGAGGGAATCGAGACGGACAGCCGGAACTACACCCGTTTTGTGATCATCGCTCGGGAAGAGCTTGCCCAAACGGATCGGCAGATCGGGAACGCCAATCGGGCTTCCCTGGTCTTCTCATCCGCCAATACGCCGGGATCCTTATTCCGGGTGCTCCAGGTACTGGCGGAGAGAAAGATCAACATGGTGAAGCTCGAGTCCAGACCCATTGCGGGAAAACCCTGGGAAGAAATGTTTTACGTGGATGTGGATATCCCTGAGGAAGAAAGCGTTTTTCAGCAGGCTCTTGAGGAACTGGCCAAGGTCACAGAAACGCTGCGGACCCTGGGCCTCTACACCGTGTAGGAGAGCATCATCTCGGGTGTTCCGAAACTCCCAGTTGCTGCAACCGAACCTCTTCTTCCTTCAGGGCTACATATTCATAGCGTCTCCGGTTGGCCCGAACGATGCAGTTCTTCAACCCACTCAGTTCGATTTTTATTCCCTTGAGCTGGTCTTTCAGGTCTTTGGAAGCCTCCTGCCCGAAGTACTCGTTCAGACCCTGCAGCCTTCTATGGAGCAGCTGCAACTCTCCTATATTCTTCTTGAGGAAGCCGTCAATTTGCTGCGCCGAGGCAGCGCTCAGGCGAGCAAAGGAGGTAGAGTCCGGTAGATTTAAAGCATCAAAGAGAGAGGTTTTTCTACGGCCACGCTCCACAAACTTCCGGAAGTCGATCGACTCGATTTGGGTGGTGGTGCTCCGGGAATCGAAATAACGTATCTCCACAGTCCGGCTGAGCTCACGGTTTTGAAATGCCTTCTGCAGCCAAGCCCGAAGCTTGCCTCCCAGGCCCCGCCCGCTTTTCTCCAACAGTTCCTGGTTGTTCACGATCTTTCGCAGCGCATCTTGTATATGCCTACCCGCGGGAAACATCAGACGAACCGCTTCCAGGAGAATGATCTTGTAGTCCGGTTTCTTTCGCCCTTCCACGGGTTTCTCTTTCGGGATTTTCAGCTCGGCGAGGGACAGCTCCTGAAGCTTTGCGGCGTCTTCGGCGAACTCCTCCTTTAAGATCTCCGTTACCAAATCCCGGTAGAATGGCTTTCCCTTCATGTTCGAGGCGAAAACGGTTTTGATTTTCTCGTAGGCCTTCTCCGGGCTGCTTGCGTACAGCCTACCCAGCACCTGATGGATGGAGGAAAGCAGCTCCTGCCGCAGCGATAGTTTATAGGTTTGCCTCTGGAATCCGAGGATCTCCTTGAGCTGACCCAGGAGGGTTCGAGACAGCGACTGCATCTGGGCCAGGGAAGTGGAGATGATGCCGGTCGATACGTTGTCACTGCCGGGGCGGATCTTGCCCAGAGTCTCCGCCAGGACTGCTGTAGTTGCATCCGGAGAAGTCTCGGTAACGTGCGCCCAGTTGATGTACCGGACCAATCCGATGATGCGACGGATGCGCGGCAAATCGATGAAATCGAGGCTGAATTGGTAGTAGCTGTTGAGGAACTCGAGCTGAGCATGAAAGCCGGACAGCCGCTGGCTGATTTGTTCCCCTTTTCCCGAGTCCAGGATATCTCCCTTAGGAGGAATCGTAACTTCAGATATCTTCTGCTCGTACTTGTAGGGATCCTCCTGGACCAGCGCCTTGCGAAGCAGGATATTGTACAGGTTTTCAAACAGGCTCTGAAATATAAGAAAACTTTCTTTCAGCTGGGGAAGGGTCTTTTCCTCGAGAAATTGCCGTTTGGCTTCGACCACCGTCTCCAGGCGAACTTGAAAGCCTTCGGATTCTGACATATACAGGAGTATAAAGTAAAGACCTGTACCTGACAATTGGAAAGCCGGATCACGTTATGGGGAGAATTTATCCGTTTACGCCGGAGAAGCTGGTAGTCCCGATTCTCATTTCCCGCCGGCAGATGCGTCCTCTGCTTATCGAGGAGCTGCAAAACTGCTATGGCCGGATCGATTATACCAGCGGGAATCTACCCTTTTTCCAGACCCACTACTACGATGAGGAAATGGGAACTCCCATTACCCGTTTCTTTGTCTCTTTTTCCCGGCTGATCGATCCCGGCACTTTGGCTCAGATCAAAAGCGAGACCAGCCTTTTGGAGAGACGGTTCACCGAGGCAGAGAAACGAAAAATAAATATCGATCCGGGTTTACTCAGCCTGGGCCGCTTTATTCTTGCATCGAGCAAAGACGGCTCGCACCGGATTCCCCTCTCCGATGGGATATTCGCCGAGGTTACGCTGGTGTACGAGCGGGGCGGCTACCGTCCATTGGAGTGGACCTATCCGGATTACCGAAGCCCGGAATACCTTACGATTCTGGCAGACATTCGAAAACTGTACAAAGCACAGCTTGAGGACCCATTTCACCGAGGAACCAGCCCAAAAGATACCTAATACTCCATCTCCCGCTGCCAGATAGCAACGGCTTCGCTGAAATCCGACTCATCTCCGGAGCGCACCACTGGAAAACGGGCAAGGAGCTCCTCCGGCGCATCGTTAACAACGAAGCTCCTCGCCGCCCACCGGAGCAGGTCCAAATCGTTGAAGTCATTACCAATCGCCATGATTCTGTTTTCTTGAATCCCTACAGTACGAGCTATCCGTATTGAGGCCAGGGCCTTCGAAACCTGATTGGAGAAAATCTCGATCCAGCGGGACCTGCCATCCAATGGAGAGGTGGTACGGACCACGGTCAGACAATCAAGCTCTTCCCAAATCTCCCGGTAACAGGAGAATGGGTGAAAAACCGGTTCGACTGCAACCAACTGGCAGGCTTCCCGAGGAGGCTGGTCTGCCGTCCGGCCGGGGGTTGCGAATTCTTCGTACAGTTTGCATCGGGCTTCAAAATCCGGGTTTGGTCGATCCGAAGCAAAGTAGAGAAAATGATGATTATCCGGTATAGGCCGATGCACCATGAAGTCTAAAGAACGCCGCGATAGGGCTTCGAAGGCCAGGGCGACCTCGTCCCGGTTCATCGAATAGCAGAACAGAAACTCCTGCCGGGACCAAGCCATGGTCCCCGCTCCCGAGGAAAAGATAAGATAATCAACGGGAAATCCCGGAGGCAGGACCTTACGGGCGGAAAACAGGTTACGCCCCGTTGCAATCACCCGGAGAACTTTACGCTCTCCCAGATCCAAAAGAGTCTGGTAGTTCCGTTTGCTGATCCGGTGGTCTTTCTGGAAAAGCGTGCCATCCAGATCGGTTATCACCATTCCATCGGTCGACATAACCACTCTCTGCATAAATATAGCTATATTTCACTTTGAAAAGGAACCCAATCGGCCTATAATCAAGAATATTGAATCAACTCTGTTCACCGATCTGACGGAGCGGCAGTGGCAAGAAAGAAAATCCATTTTGCGATGATCGAGGCCGGGGGGGGACACAAAACCCCTGCATTGGCTGTGGTTGAAGCCCTGGAGGAAAATTTCCCCGGAAAATACGAAATAAAGGTCTTGGATTTTATAAAGGATCTGGGCTGTACGGATCTGGACGAAGCGCACAAGAAGGTGTGGAAGTACTTGCTTGCCCACCCCGAGCTGACAAAGAGTATCCAGACCTTCGACTTCATCACCGGACCGGTGAACATCCAGATCTACAAGCTGTTCCTCGACCGCATCGATAAATACGTGATGCGTTACCTCTATGACGAAAAACCGGATCTGGTCTTCTCCACCCACTACTTCAACACGATGTTGATCGCCCATATCCGTAAGCAATATGAGATCGGACCGATCCTCATCAATTATCTTACCGAGATCTTCGATTTCGATTCCTACTGGTATCTTAAAAACGTAGATCACTACATCGTTGCCTCCAAACAAGCCGAGAAAAAACTACTTAAAAAGAAGTTTCCCCGGGAAAAACTGCACTTTTTTCCATATCCCGTGCGCTGCAGCTTCTTCGAGGTCAACAGAAGCAAAACTGAAATTCTTCATTCTCTCAGGATAGACAACAGCCGAAAAACCCTGCTGGTAACGCTGGGCAGCGAGGGAATCGGTTCGATCTACAAAATGATCGAAGCCTTGGTGAAGAAAAACTTTCCTCTCAACGTGATTGCCGTGGCGGGGAAAAACGATCAGCTGCGGCAGCAGCTGGAACGGGATTTCATTTCTCGAGATCAAGCCACCAGAGTCGTGGCTCTGGGTTTCCAGGAACGCATCAACGAGCTGATCTACGCCTCTGACTTCTGTTTCATCAAACCCGGACCGGCAACCACCTGGGAGGTGCTGTCGATGAAAAAACCGATCATCTTCTTTGAGAGCGCTCAACTCAGCGAGAACCCGAATATAAAATTCGTAGTCGACAATCGTCTCGGGTATTATGCGGGAAACATGCCCCGTAAACTCTCCCAGATCGTCGAATGGTTCCTGTCCGGCTCCGGCCTTCAGGAATGCCGGCGTGCTTACGAGGAGATCACCATAGAAAACGGCTCCACGGCGATTGCTCGGTTTTTGGATCAGGTTCTAAACGAGAAATAGAGATTTCAGGATCGGGGGCCTTTCGCCTTTCAACCCCCGGCAACGATGGGCCGGACCTCGACATCCGCTTCATCGGGGACGATGTAGTCGTCCCAACCTTTGCGTCTGATAATCCGGCCGTTTATCCGCACCAGTACGGAAGGAAAATTATAGCCAAGGGTGTCCAGGACCTCACGGACCGTGAGCCCCTCGTGCCAATCCAGTTTCTTGCCCTTTGCAGTAATCATTCTTCGCTTTTTTTAAGTACATACCATTAATCGAACGGAGAGGTCAATCCAGCACTCGGAGTTTCCCTTGACCCAGGCACAAACCGGTAGTATCGTTTGAATTGTCGAAACAATGATACGCACCTTTGAGGAACTGGAGCGAACCGCAAAATCGAAACCCTCCCTGCGTCTGGTCTTGGCCATGGCCGAGGAGAGAGATGCGCTGAAAGCGGTGATCAACGCGGCCGAGCAGGGCATCATCGAACCCATTCTCACGGGTAAGGAAAGCTCGATCCGAGAGATTGCCGAGAAAGAAGGAATAGACATCTCCCCCTACCGCATTGTTTCCGTCGACGGGGAAGAGCGGTGCGCAGCCAAGGCTGTGGAGCTGGTGCGGGAGGGCGAGGCGGAGGTGTTGATGAAGGGCCGAACTCCAACTGCGGTGATCATGCGGGCGATCCTTCATCGCCACGGTGGGCTTCGTGGACCCGGGGTCCTGTCTCACGTTTCGATTATCGAGATAGACAAATATCCAAAGTTCCTCATCATGTCCGACCCGGGCATCAACATTGCTCCGGATCTGAAAACCAAGGTGGCAATAATCGGAAATACCGTCTATGTTGCGCACAAGCTGGGCATCGAACATCCCAAGGTAGCGGTGATCGCCGCTGTGGAAAAGGTCAATCCTGTAGCCATGCCTGTGACTGTCGATGCTGCTCTGCTGAGCAAGATGTCTGATCGCGGTCAAATCCCCGGCTGTATCGTGGATGGACCCTTCGCCCTGGACAGCGCCCTATCCCGAAAGTCCTGCGAGACAAAAGGTATACAAACAGAGGTGGGAGGGGATGCGGACATCCTGCTCATGCCTGACATCGAAGCGGCCAACGTGTTCTATAAGACTTTGGCTCATCTCACCGATGCCAAAATCGCCGCCATGACGATCGGCGCCAAAGCGCCCATGGTCATGAGCTCCCGCGCAGACAGCGATACTATCAAGTACCTTTCGATATTGGGCGCTGTATCTTTGGTTTAGGTTTTGAGCGCGTGAAGCCGTCTTGCCTCAGCGAAGACTGCCCATCATCTGGATGATGGTCTGACCGCTTTGTACACCTGAGCGACGAGACTGGCCTGCCCTCACGGGCGTCTGCGACGAGTGGACTTGCTTTCTATCGGCCGGGACGATGACGGAGGGCACTGCTACAGGAAGTCCAGGGGGCTTTCCACCCCGCGTTTGTTTTTCTTTGCAACGTGTGTGTATATCATAGTAGTTGAAACGTCCGCATGCCCGAGCAGCTCCTGCACGGTGCGGATATCGTACCCCTTCTCTACGAGGTGCATAGCGAAGCTGTGCCTCTTATGCCGTATACGGCATAATGCCTCAGTGTATGCAGAGACGCCGGCTTGGCGATTCCCGAGCGTAGGACGACCTTGTGGAACGCCTTCTGCAGAGTAGTGGGGTACAGGTGATGGCGTCGGACGATCCCGGAGAACGGATCGATCGAGAGCTTTGCGGAAGGAAATACCCAGAACCATCCCCAATCCTTGCCTGCGTTGGGGTATTTCCGGACCAGGGCTTGAGGAAGCGAGACTCCTGCCACGGCTTTTCGGCGGTCGCGGTCAAACAGCGCACGTACCTGCCCAAGGTGAACGCTGAGCCTGGAGACGGCCGTGGTCGCCAGCAGGGTCTCGCGGTCCTTGTCACCTTTCCCGCATCTGACGGTGATACAGTCCCGAGAAAAATCGACATCCTTGACCCGCAGGTAGAGGCATTCACCAAGTCGTAGCCCTCCGCCGTAGATGATCTGGGCCATCAACAGGTGTGTTCCGGACATCTGGGAAAAGATCGTTCGGATTTCGTGCTGGGTAAGAACCAGCGGGAGTCTCGTGCCCACACGTGACGGGACCACCATCTCGAGATGCGTGATCTGAACCTCGAGCACGTTTCTGAACAGAAACAGCAAAGCGTTGAACGCCTGTCTCTGGGTGGCTGCGGATACGTGCCGCTCCACGGCCAGGTGAGACAGGAAGCACTTCAGCTCGTCCTCCGTCAGATTCCCCACTTCCCTGCCGAGGGAGAATGTCCTGAACCGGCGCACCCACGAAAGATAGGTCTTCTCGGTCCTGTAAGACAGATGCCTCAGCCTCATGAGGCAAACCAGCTTCTCTTCCAGCGTATCCCAGCTGGCGCTAACTGCCAGAGCCGCCTGTTTCGGCCCGTGAACCGACGGCGACTGTCGTCTCTGGCCTGCTCGGCTGTAGTACCAGTACAGCCTAAGTGCGTGACGGGCCTGGCAAACCTGCCAGTCCTGGTAGCTCCGGCCGAGGAAGGAGAGAAACGCGGTGACCTGCCGGCCCTGACCGGACACCGCGGCAGCATCGTCTCGGATCCCGAAAGCTATGCCGCTGGTAGGTCTGTTATCAAACTCCCGATACATTCTGACCCAGCGCAGGTAATGTGGAAGGTGACGCGAATCGACACGCCCCTTTTCCCGAAGGAACTCGGAAAACGACTGCATACCCCTCTCCCAGGCGGACAAATGCCGCCACCATCTAACATAACCGGCGGTCGTGTAACACTGCTTCAACAGTCCAGAGATCCAAACCCGTGTATACACGCGGTCGAATCCTACCGTTTTCGGGTGGTTCGATTCAAAACTTGGGAGTATAATATGTTGGACGGCATCAGGGCTGACTGGGCGGCAGCTTGTCCATAATGGTTAGAGGTAAGCATATGATTACAGAATTCCCTAAAAGTATGCATGACAAACTGAGGCACTACGTTTACCTCTACATCGATCCACGAGATAACAATATATTCTACGTCGGAAAGGGCAACGGGAATCGTGCCTTTGCCCATATGCATGAAGAATCTGAAAAAGAGAAGGTCAAACGCATCAAAGATATTCGAGCAGAAGGCGTTGAACCGCGGATAGAGATCCTGGTACATGGACTGGAAGACGATGAAACTGCAAAGAAGGTGGAAGCCTCGGTGATCGATCT
>CAZBXU010000090.1:0-15398 GCA_964495755.1 uncultured Spirochaetaceae bacterium
AGTTCTCTCCGAAGTTCAGGGGGATGTAGAACCCATAGTTCAGGGAAAAGGTGAACAGGAAGCGGGGGGTGACATCCAGGATCAGCACCTGCTGGATTCGGTAGAAAGCCCCCGCTTTGAGGTTTTTGTGCAGGCGAAGGTAAGTTCCGGCGGTGAGGCCGCGATAGCGGAACTCATGGTTCGTATCTTCCAGCCGTCCCTCCACTTCGACGAGGGGATCGAAGCGCCCCAGATCGATCAAGAGGGTGGACCGGCCCGCGAACTCAGCCACCACGGCCGGAGCCGTGGGGATATGATTGGCCGTGGCTGAGAAGGTGGATATTACAGCAACAACGGCTGCGATCAGAAATACTCGTGTGTTCATGTCCGGCTCCTCTAGTCGTAGTCCTGGTCCAACAGATCGCTGTAGGCCTGTTCCAGATCGGTCCGATCGATGACTTCCCCGGCCGTTGGATCCATGTTCCAATTGAGCTTTCGGGTCCAGGGGTAACGCTGGGCAGAGGTAAGGTTGGTTCCTCCCACGATGTTGATCCCTTGGCCCTCTTCGACGATCAGGGTGTCCTGAGTTCCAAGGATTGCCACCTCAACGCTGCCTGTGTTCACGCAGACCCAAACATCAGGGTGGCGGTCGATGCTTCGCCCGTAGGCAACGAAGAACTCGGTTCCCCGCACGCCCATAACCGCCGTTTTCGTTCTCACGGGAAAACCGCTGATGATTTGTTTGTTCACCCGTGCGAATACGCTGCCGGAGGACAGGTGCACCGATACCCTCTGCCCGAGGCTGTCCAGGGACAGGGTAGTGTTTGCCCTCGATCTTCCGGCTCCAACGCTGCGAGATGATTGAAAGACGTTTATTATTAGTATAAAGCTAACTAAATTAGTCAAATATATCAAGAAAAAAACAGAAGTTGCGGACTGAGATCGAGCGATGCGGCATAGGCGCTGCACGGGTGGGCAATCTTGTCACATATGGCCGGAATTGATAATATAGGCGCTGGCGGGTTTTTCCCGCCATTGTTGGACATACTGCGGAGGAGGGGAGCTATAGCTTCAAACCATGGATAAGACACGGCTATTAATCGTCGACGACGAGAAAGCGATACGGGATATTCTATCTCATGCTCTCAGAACCCGATTTGAGATAGTGGTCACTGAGAACGGCGAAAAGGCCCTGTCCGAGATCGGCTCTTCATCCTTTGATCTGGCTCTTCTGGATATCCAGATGCCGGGGATGGACGGGATCCAGCTGCTCGAACAGATCGGTAGGAGAAGCCCGGATACGGCGGTGGTTATGATCAGCGGTGTGAACGAGGTGGAAACTGCGCTGAATACCATACAAAAAGGCGCCTTTGATTATATCACCAAGCCTTTCAGCCTGCATGTAGTGCTCTCCTGCATAGACCGAGCCCTGGAACGGCGCCGGCTGATCCTGGAGAACCGGGCCTATCAGCAGAATCTGGAAGTTCTGGTCGATGAACGTACCAGGGAGCTGCAGGATACCCTCGGTAGGATCGAAACCATTTACGATGAAACCATAAAGGCCCTGGGAGTAGCCCTCGATTTGAGGGATTCGGAGACCGAGCTTCACTGTCTACGGGTCTCCTCCTTTGTGTTGAAACTTGCCCGGAAAATGGGATTGACCGAGGGCAGCCGCCTCAAGGACATCGAATGGGGTGCCTTTCTCCACGATATCGGGAAGATCGGAGTTCCCGACTCCATTCTGATGAAACCGGCAAAGCTCACCGAGGAAGAGCGTAAGATCATACAAACTCATCCGGTGCTCGGTTACCAGATGCTGAGGAAGATCCCCTTCCTGAAAGGGGCGGCGGAAGTGGTTTACAGTCATCATGAATCCTACGACGGCAGCGGCTATCCGCAAGGGCTTCAAGGCGAGGATATTCCTATATCAGCTCGGCTGTTCGCAGTGGCCGATACGATCGATGCCATGACAAGCGATCGTCCCTATCGAAAAGCTCTTCCCATTGAAGAAGTCAGTAGAGAGCTGAAAAAACTCACAGGAAAGCAATTCGATCCAACGATCGTGGACGTATACTTCTCGATTCCTTCCACCGAGTGGAGCATCTAAGCCCGCCATTTAAACCTTTTCTCAGTGAGGAATTATGAAAATCTACCGATATAATAAGTGTCATGAGCATTCGGGTAAAAATCGTCTTGATTGTCCTTCCCCTGATCATTACAACGCTGCTACTGACAGGGGCATCCTCCTTCTTTTCCGCTACCAATGCGATTACGGGAATCGCCAAGGAGTTTCTCGGGTTCAAGGCCGCTGAGTTTCAGAAGTACGCCGAGAGTCAGTGGCTGCTGCTGGTAGAAAACAACATGACCGAGAGACCAGCCATGGTGGCAGCCACGCAGGTTGCCATAGAGAGTTACGCCGACAGCATCGTTCGCAGCGCTACAGAGGTCATCTTCGCGCTGGATAGCCGGCTGGAGGTGGCCATGCAGACCGCGGAGCTGACCGTCGAGGAAGGTGAGCGGGAGGCTCTGCAGCAGATCGTTGAATCCAGAACCACAGACCTTATCACCCCCCGGATATCCGGAGTGGAGCGGGTAGCCAAGGGTTTCTATTTCGAGCCCTTCGACTGGTACATAGTGGTTTCCGAACAGCGGGACACCTTCTACAGCCAGGTCAATCAGATCACCCAAAGGACCGGAATCATTCTCGTAATGGCGATTATCCTGGGTGTGATCATGGTCCTGGTCTTTGCCGGCTACCTCACCAATCCTCTCACTCGGGTTGCCCAGGCCATGGAGAAGATCATTTCAACGAACGATCTGTCAAACCGCGTGGAGGTAGAGTACAACGACGAGACGGGGAAGCTCGCCCATACCTTCAATCTCATGGTAGGGGCTCTGGAGACCGCTTACAACCAGATCAAACGCTACGCCTTCAAAGCCGTGTTGGCCCAGAAGAATGAACACAAGATCCGTAACATCTTTCAAAAATATGTGCCCTCCGATGTTATAGACCAGTTTTTCGAAAACCCGGAGAAGATGCTGGTCGGGGAGAACCGGGTGATTTCCATCCTTTTCTCCGATATCCGCAGTTTCACCAGTATTTCCGAGCAGATGATGCCCGACGATCTGGTGAGCTCCTTGAACCGCTACTTCACGGTCATGGTAGATGTGATAATGGCCCGCCACGGGATTGTGGACAAGTACATCGGGGACGCCATCATGGCTTTCTTCGGAGCTCCGGTGCGTCATAAAGACGACGCGTTGCAGTCGGTATTGGCGGGCATAGAGATGACCGAAGTTCTTAAGGACTTCAATGCCCAGCAGAGGAAACTCGGCAAGCCGGAGTTCAAGATCGGGGTGGGAATCAACTACGGTGTGGTTACGGTTGGAAACATCGGTACAGAGAAAAAAATGGATTACACTATCATCGGCGATATGGTCAACCTGGCCTCCCGTATGGAAGGATTGACCAAGAAATATCACCAGCCTTTGCTGATCTCTGAGAGCCTGCATCAGAAAGTCAAAGATGAGGTGGATTGCCGTCTGATCGACACCGTTGCGGTTAAAGGAAAAACAAAAGGGGTAAAAATCTACACGGTCAAGAAGCGACTAAGTGAAGAGGAAAACAAAGCCTGGACCCTGCACAATACCGCAATGGAGAGCTACTACCAGCAGGATTTCGACAAGGCAATTAGTTATTTCCAGAATGTGCAGAAGATCTTTCCCGATGACTACGCTTCTCAAGTGATGATTGACCGCTGCCGTCAGTTCAAGGTGAGCCCACCTCCTGAGAATTGGGACGGCGTGGAGATCATGACGGAAAAGTAGGTGTAGATTAAACAACCCCTAGTCGATCATAGAAACGGCGGGATGCAATGACGTGAGTGGGTTATTTCAAAAAGCCCAAGAAATACGAAATCACACCCAAGTAGAACCCGGAAGCGAAGACGAATTCGTACTGGACGAGCAGTCCGGGATCTCCAAAGAGGACCAGCGGGAAATCCTCGAGGAGATCAAGAGGGTTTCCGAGGAGAGTCGTATCTCCGTTACCCCTGAAACCATGGCTATCAAGGCCGCCAAGAGGGGATTTGCCTTCCCGCTTCTCGTGAACATTTTCTTCATCGTGCTCCTGGCCGGTGGTGGCTTTACCCTCTACTATTTCTTCCAGAGGGGAGAGACCGTTCTCATGGAAGAGGGCAGCGCGATCGCCTCGGCGGAGGGCATGCTCATCGAAGAGCTGAAAAGGGAGTCCGAGGCCGCGCTGCAGACGAAGAACCGGCAAATCAACCAAATCCAGTCCCAACTGGAAGATATCGACAAACAGCGCCTGGAACTTCAGACCAACATGGACGAGAAGATTGCAACCCGGGAGGCGGAGTTGCGCAGTACCCTGGACGCCGAGTTGGACGCGGAACGGGAACGGCTGCGGCAGCAGGGGATTTCCGAGGAGGATATCGCCAGCCGCCTGAACGCACTAGAAACAGAGAAAGCGGCCGTGTTCCAGCAGGAGCTCGACTCCTTCAAGAGGCAGGCCGAGGAGGATCGTCTGCGGGATGAAGAGAATCTGAAAGCCCTGCAGGATGAATATCAACAGAATCTGACCCAGGCCGAAGCGGACCGGAAGCGGATCCGCGAGGAGGCGGCAGCCCGGGAGGCGGAGCTGCGCAGTCAGCTCGACGCCCGCACCGAAGAGCTGGAACAGGCCACCCTTGAAGCCAAGGCGGAGCTTAACCAGTTGGCTGCTCAAGCGGAAAAGCAAACATTGGCTGCGGGCCAGCTCACCGGTTTCTACAGCCGGGTCAAGGAGGATATCCAAGGGGGAGATTTCGACGGCGCCCTTGAGAGCCTGGATGCGATCAAGGAGTACCTCGACGATCCCTCGGTGGCCACGCTGCCCAATATGTTGCAGCGCCGGGACATCGAGCTGTTTGTCGTGGGCTCGATCAGCAGCCTGGTCAAAGGGGAGATGCAGAAAACCGAGGTGGATACCACCTCTCTGATTGCCTCCGCCGACCTGCTCCATAACATGAAGAATCGGGTTATCGAGGGGGACGAACTTTTCCTGCAGGGCGATATCGCCGCGGCGGAAGCCAGGTACCGGGAAGCCCTGAATCTGATGCCTGAAATCAATAAAGCCCACTCGTATTTTCTAGCCCGAGGGGATGACGCGGAACAGGTCCGCCGGCAGAGCCTACGGGATTTCCTCGGCCGCGCCGAGGCCGCTTTCGGAAGAGGGGACTACACGGCGGCCCTCGACAACTATACCAAAGCACTGGCTTATCTTCCCGAAGATGCCGCTACGGTAGAGAAGATGATCAGCCAGGTCCGCCGTTCCGGCTACGAGCTGGGAATCGCCGAGCTGCGGCGTCAGGATACTTCAAATGCAGCAGGACCCTTGGCCGCGGCGGAGGGGCTATACAATCAGCAAGACTACAACGGCGCGATTCTCGGGTATATCGATCTGATCGCCGGATATCCCAACAGCAGCCAGGTTGCGGCTGCCGTCGAAGGGGTCAACAAATCGGTGGAGGCGCTGGAGAAGGAAGCCGAGGCTCGCGGCACTCTCGCCACCGAAGGGACAGCCGCAACCGCACTGCAGGATGACATTGCGGAGCTTGAGAAGACCCTGGAGGAGAAGAACAGCGAGATCAAGGAACTTCAGGCTCGCCTGGATGCCCAAAGCGGCGACTCCAGTGCTTTGGAACAAAGCCTGGAGGAGAAGAATCAGGAGATCGCGGCCCTGAAAGCGGAAATCGACAAGGCCAAGTCCGATGCAGGAGAGCTGCAAAAAGACCTGGAAGAACGCGTGGCCAACCTGACCGAAGAGCTTGAATCCAAGGTAGCCCTGACCGAGACCCTGCAGGCGGAGAAGCAGGCCCTGGAAGAGGAGATCGCCTCCTTGAACAGCCAGGTCGAGCAGATGCAGGCGGAGCAGGCTGCCGCCCTGGAAAATCTCGACGAAGAGCTGGGGAAGAAGATTTCCCGTTTGCAGAATGTCGAGCGCCGCTACGACAAGCTGGTCGACAACTACCAGGAATATGCCAGTCAGGAGGATGCCTTGCTGAACGCCCGCGGCGAGGATGCCCTGATTCAGAGCAAGCTCTACCTGAACGCCTTTCTCACCGCCAGCGAGGGGAGTTTTCCCGGTCTATGGGACCGGATCAAGCGCTACGACGAAGCCTTCGAGAAGGCCGGTCGAAGCAGCGCGGCGGAAGATCTGAGCGACATCCTGTTCGAGATTTCCGTGCGGAGCCGCCCTGAATCCCGCGAGCTGTTCCTGGAGAGCGAGAAGGCCCGTTACCAGGATGTCCCGGAAATGGTCGACCTGATCGACGATCTGACAGATCTGGTAATGCAGTAGAAGGCTTCGTCCGGAGTTGAGAATCAGACTAGCGCAGTTCTCTCAGCTTGTTTGTTGGGAGTGCATAAACCCGAAAGTAAAGCTCTTCCCGATCCCATTCCTGCGACCACAACGGCACTGTGAAAAAAACTGCATATTCACTGAAGAGAAACATCTCGAATGCAAAGTGGAGACCCCCGAGGACGAAGCTCGAAACCTGCTCCCCCTCCGAATTGTGGATGTAGCAGCGATTGTTCTCGAAGCTCAATAGATCACCGTTGGACAGAAGTGCATCGATCCGCCTCTCCATCTTCACCATTGGTTTGATCAATCCGCTGTCGTGCCAGTAGTAGTTCTTGTACTTCCGTTCGACCGCGGAATAGGTGCTCACATAGCTGAGCCCGCTTCCTCTGTGATGATAATAGAAGGCATTTTCCAGATCCGAGGGCAATGTGAGAGGCATATTGATTCTGGCCGGTATCGGTGCTGCCGCGCCGTAATTAATGCCGCTTACCAGGTCTGTTGGAGCTTCGATCTCGTCGTATGTGGCGCTTCCGTCTATTTTGCAGAGGAAGTAGTGAACATCGGTGGCGGGCGGCCAATCGTCAAACGGATAGATCGACGAACCCACGATCGTTGAAGGACCGCTTGTTATCTGTGGATTCGGTAGTGGTGGAAAAAATGCATCCCTCAGCTGACGATCATCCACGTCGTCGATATACTTCGCGGCTTCCTCGAATCTCAACGAGAGAAGACGGTTGTCCTGATAATTATTGGCGTTGTAGCGGGGAAAACTAAGGTAATAATCGGCGATGATGGGGTAAGGTGGGCCGATTGCACCGGTACTTGAACCCTTCAGGGTTTCCACCTGGTAGTTCAGTTTGTGGGAATCCTCGTTTATCATGCCCATCCACCACCAGCCGTATACCGTGAATATATCCTCGTTGTCGACTGCGTCCTTGCCTTCGTAGCGTACGTAGTAAAGGCGGATATCCCGCTCGTCCGCGCGTACGATGAACCCGCTCATGAAATCTTCCGGTCCGGAGCCGGTGCCTTTGTTGGGGAGGAAATAGTAATCTGTGCCCTCGAACTCGTACCGGCCGATGGGCAGGGGACCGATCTGTCTGGTCTCAGCACCCAAATCCAACATCTTTTCCGCCGTAAGAATCGCCAGGGAGAGATCTTCATTGTACGGGGGAAAGCCGCAGGCTAGGAAGAACAACGGTAGAATCAGAACCAGTGCTGTTCGTTTGATCATAGTAACAATCGTACTCCGAATCGGAAATTGGCCAGGTGAATTACGATTTTTCCAAGGGGAAGATAACCGGAGGTCTCACGATCCGGTGGAAAGGACGCCAGCATCAAAAAGGTGTTGTTCCGGCTCCCGGTCCAGTATATGTATGGCGAGTAATCGAAATAAACCTTGCGGTTGGGATTTCGAGAATATTCGAAGCCGAAGGTCGGCTGAACTCCGAACGGGGCGATCGGTTCCAACCCCCAGTAACCGGATGCCGTAATAATTCGCCAAAACGCTCCTACGGAAAAATACGATCGTACGTAACGGTCCGATGCGTTGAAATAGAATCCTAAACTGAGATTGTAGTGGCTCAGTGTGTGGCTGACAAAAGCTCTTCCCTCGTAGCGCTCACTGTCATCGAGAACGATGCCGAGAAGATAGGTCAGCATCCCAGCCTTCCCGAATACCGAATCTGGTACAAAGAAATATATGAAATCAAACCCTGGAAAGGTCAGATTGTTCAAATAGACATCAAAACCGAAGCGTGCCCCCTGCTCTTGGGGAAGTGAAACGATCTTCTCGGTCTGATCCATGTAGATTTGACCTTCGACCGGGAGGTAGCCGGGCTTGGTCGCTCGGAAAGGTAGAGTGGCCGGTAAAGGTACGTCCGCACTGGTCTGTCCATCTTTCTCGACTTTGAGACGTTTCCAGGCACTGCCTTCAATTCGCGTTCCCGGAAGAGCCTCAAAGTACAGCGTTCCCCTGTTGATATCTTTGGACAGTGCGGTGAGGTAATACTCGGCAATTGGATTTGTGAAGTCCTCCCAGGTCTCACGCTGGAGATCCCGCGCACCTCGTCTGTAGGTTTTTTCCACTGTCTTGTCGAGAGCGATTTGTCCGGTAAGCATGTCCAGCAGCCTAGCTGTAACGGTACAAGATGCAAAATTCCCGGAAACCACAATGTGCAGCCACGAATCCGCTTCCATCTGCTCAGCTGTCTCGGTTTTCTCCGCGTCCGACGGCGGGATAGAGCGATCCCGGTAGTCTTTCGGGGCTACTCGAGGGCTGGCTTCAGCCAGCTTGATCAGCAAGGACTCATAGAGCAGGGCTTGTTCCTTTTCTGAAAAGTCCGAGCCCGGGAGGACTTCGAAGAACAGCAACAGGCGGCGGGTCTCCTCTGATTCTCCCGAAACTTGTGCGAACACACAAACCGAAATTATCAGGCCGAGTAATAGAAGGATGCAGATCCGTTTGACACCCATACTAGAATCCAGTGTTCGCCTTGTACAGGCGGTAGTTGCCTTCGTCGAAGACGTAGTAGTAATCGCCGTCGATATCGAAATCTAAGGGTATTTCCTCATCAGAGGAAATTTGGAATCGTTTTTTGATCTCACCATCGAGAGTCAGTAGATAGTATCTCCCGCGGGTACGCGTCTGCGCCACCACTCCCTTTCTGGTATAGAAGACATCGCTTTCTCCGCGCACGCCGTCGACCCTAGGTTGGACAGGGTAATAGCTGAACACAGGACTGGATAGGCTTGTTGAATAATGACTGGCCGGTGTCCATACGATTTGGAGAAACCCTTCATCCTTGTCCTGCTGCCCGCCGTGTAAGAATAGATAAACGGGATTTCCGGGGACATCCAGATGGGGATCAAAGACTTGGGGATCGTAGCCGATTCCTAGTAGCCGCATCTCTGTAGATGTGCCTAGCGGTGTTGACAGATAGCTGGGAGAGGTCCAGGTATTGCTGAATCGGTTGTAACTAATATCGAAGCTAGTACTATTGAGTAGATAATTACTGCCCGCGGCGACACCGAAGGCGTGATGGTCCCAATTGTATCCGATGATGTCCGGATCCGGATAATAGGATTGGGAAGTCAGGGGATCTCCATAAAACCTGACATGCCCGACCACGAAGTCGCCGTTCGCGTCAACGAGATTGAGGTTGCTGTGAAAATCGGTCTCTCCTTGTGTGATCAGCTTCAACGATGTATCGAATGCATATACCCGCTGGCCTCCAGGATCCCTGCGAATGATAAGAAACACGTATTCTCTGCCGGTTGAATCATTCTTGAGCACATGAATGTCATTCTGCCAGAGTTCTCCACCTGTTCCGATAAATTGCTCTATCTCGCCGGACAGATCCACCGATGCGACGGCCTGGGACAGATAACCGGGAAAGGGGGATAAAGCGAGGATAGTAACAACTAGATCACAACCGGACAGGCAGAGAAGCGTTGGGAGAATAATCAGGAGTAGAATCAACAATCGTTTTACCATTTCCAGGCAAATCCCAAGGTGAAAGATGTGGGTCCCTCCCCGAATGCGCTGATCCATCCGCGTCCCAACAGATTTGCCGGTCCCGCTCCCAGGGCATATTTTTGCTCTGACCTGACAAACAGTACAAACTTCAGAAAGTTCAGCTCCAAGGCGACGTTGATCAGATTCCAATAGAAATCGGCGTACATCGGTTGGTCGGCAAGTGCAAAATAGGTGGCGATCATTCCGAAGCCGGTGGAAATATTGAACCGGGCTGCACGATCCGGGCCTGTGAACAGGTAGCCTCCAAACAAGGCTCTCAGATCGTGGTGAAACACCGGTTTGCTGTCAGAAAGGTTGTGCTGAACGTAGAAGTAATGTTCAGCGCTCAGATAGCTTAGATCCGGTCTCAGATAGATCCGCTGGGCGAGTCCGAATCCAAGCAGTTGGCCTACCGTCCAGGTTAGCTCTGTAGCCGACCGTGTCTGTTTACGGAGCGGCTGGAGCTTGATAATCATTTCCGGCTCTTTTAGCTTCAGGGTCTCGTTGCCCGTGTGGTATCCTTCCTTTCGCTTTTCTACAGTGATTTTCGTGCCGAGTGCGAAGGGAATCGGCGGCAGCAGCAGTTTACCCTCGGATATGCGGCCCACGAAGCCCTCATCCCCCAGATAAATCTCCGCATCTTCGTCAGCCGAAAGCAGGGCAATCTCTTCAACAACCGGGGATTCTACGATCGGAGGAGGGCCGAGCAGGTGTATTCCCGGAATCAGTTCCGTAACCGCTTCGCCGATGACATTGTAGATCGAAAGATTGATCCGGGCAATCTTGAATACTCCGTTGATCATCGCCTTCTGGGTAACATCGTAGCATTTGATTTCGAGTACCATCTGCCGCTCCGCCACGCTGTAAAAACTGACTAGGGCAATCTCTGCTTCAACCTCCTCCGCAATTCCGAGGGCGACGTTTCCCTGGTAGAGCTCACTGACTCGAACCCCTTGCCGTTCTCTCACTTTTTCCCACTCCTCCCGAGGGATGATATCGAAGCCGGCATTCTTGAGCTCGGCGCGCAGCTGATTGGAGATGATTGATTGGTACTCCCTGTATTCGTCGGAGGTGGACAAATCAACCGTTGGAAACAGGCAGGTTCTAAAGGGGATAGAGGCGGCAGTTTCCTGGCTCCATGCCACCGCTGTGGACAGAAAAAGAGTCGTGGCAAGAGCAGCTAAGAGGCCAATACCCCTGTACTTCACAATAAAAAGTATCCTACACTCACAAGTATCGAACGATCTATGTAAAAAAGTAGCACAAAAGCGTTGAAAAACCCGCGAGTTTTCGAGTAGAAACACCTTGATGAACAAGTCTAAAGTCGCCCTGGTACGCTGTCTGACCTACGACGATGAAGAGGTGTTTGCCGCTGTGCGGAGTGGAATCGACCTTCTCGGCGGCCTCGATTCCTTTGCAGGGGCGAATGAGCAGATCTTGCTCAAGCCGAACGTACTGGCTGGCGACCCGCCGGATCGGTGCGTCTGCACCCATCCGGCGATCCTCAAGGCGGTTGGCCGTATCTTTCAATCAACCACGCCCTCTGTCTCCTACGGTGATTCCGCCGGTCATGGGGATTCTCAACCCAACCTCGCCACTGCCGGGCTCACCTCGGCCGCCGAACAGATCGGCCTCAAACCTGCGGATTTCGATCGGGGACAGCAGGTGGATTTTCCGGAATCTCCCCAGGCTAAACGGTTTCTCATCGCAGGCGGGGTTCTTGCCGCGGACGGGATCGTGAGTCTGTCCAAGTTCAAGACCCATATGGTCACTCGGATGACTGGAGCGGTGAAGAATCTATATGGCTGCATTCCCGGGCAGACAAAGCGAAGATATCATTTCACATATCCCAATGCCTTCGCTTTCTCCCAGATGCTCGTAGCGCTGAACCTGCTGCTCAGACCGAAGGTGCGGCTTCATATCATGGACGGTGTGATGGCCATGGAGGGAAACGGACCCCGTAACGGCGACCCCGTACATATCGGTGTGCTTCTATTCTCCACCGATCCGGTTGCCCTGGACACGGTGATGTGCAATCTGATCGAACTGAATCCGATGCGGGTGCCGACAAGCGGGCCGGGCGGACGCTGGGGTCTTGGTACCTACAAGATGGAGGAAATCGAAGTTGTCGGGGACTCACTGTCCGCGGCACGACCGGGCGGCTACAAGGTCCGGCGGGGACCGGTCAGGGACCTGTCACCTCAAGGTATGCTATCTACAGTCGACAACCTGATCGCCCAGAGACCCGTCCTGAATAGGAGAAGGTGCGTGCGCTGCGGACAGTGCGTGGAGGCCTGTCCTGCGCAGCCGAAAGCTCTCGATTGGCACGACGGCGACGAAAAGCAGCCTCCCTCGTACAAATATATCCGGTGTATCCGCTGCTTCTGCTGTCAGGAGATCTGCCCAGAAGGGGCTATCACGGTCAAGCACACATTTTTACAACTATGATCGTCCTGCACCCAAAACCTTAGAACAATCTTCCGCTCTGGTAGTCCAGGAAGGCCTGGCGGATCTCCTCTTCGCTGTTCATCACGAAGGGCCCTCCCCGAACGATCGGTTCGTTGTGGGGCACGGCGCTGAAGAACAGAAAACCGGAAAGCTCATCGACACCCCGAACCGATGCCTGGGCTCCCTCTTCCAGCAGGGCGAGCTCTCCGGCGGATACCTGCCGAGATTGATCGTCTCTTTCCACAACCACAGATCCCGTGTGGACGTACAAGAAGCTACTCTCCTGTGCTGATCGAGGCGTTTCGAACAGACTGTCTTTGTCGATGGAGACATCGAAGTAATTCACATGAAACTGGGTCAGAGCCGGCCCTGTCGTCCCTTCGTAGCTTCCGGAGATAAGTTTTGCGGTGACACCGTTTTTATTGACCGTGGGGATGTCCTCCGGATTGAGATGCTGATAACGGGGCTCGATCATCTTGTCCTTGGCAGCCAGGGTGAGCCAGAGCTGGTATCCCCACAGCCGGCCGTCCTCCATCTCCGGCATTTCACTGTGAATGATCCCCTTGCCCGCGGTCATCCACTGCACACACCCGGGTGCCAGCAGCCCGCCCCCGCCTCGTGAATCCTTGTGGCGGAATTTTCCGGCGATCATGTAGGTGATCGTCTCTATACCCCGATGGGGGTGATCGGGGAAACCGGCGATATAATCCTTCGGATTGTCGCTCTTAAACTCATCGAGAAGCACGAAGGGGTCTACCTGGCTGAGCCGGGGTGAGCCGATGATCCGGTGCAGGCGGACACCCGCACCGTCGATCACCGATATTCCTCTGACGATCCTGGAGATACCGCTGTTTCCACTGCTCATTTTCAGTTTCCTCTGACGTTTAAAGTAAGGAATCAACGCAGGATTGTCAAAGGAGCTTGGTCGAATCAGCCCTCCAGGGGAACGCTTTCCAGTTTGGCCTTTTGGCGGGCTGGTCTCTTGAATAGATTGCGGGTCATGCAGACCATCCACTTCCAGTGTAGAACCAGATGCAGGAATACGCCGCCGAGCATCGCGATCCCGCCCCAGGTGTGGAGGTCTTTCCACAGCAGGCGGCTGACGCCCAGAACCTCCTGAGCGTAGCGGGGATTTCGTCCCCCCTGGTAGCCTCCGGAGCCGGCGAAAAACAGGATCATCCCCGAGAGCGCAACCATAATGAAGCTGATCGCGATGATGATATCCACATAGTAGTTGATTCTTGCCTTAGTTGGCTTTTTTTTCTTGTCCGTCATTGTATGTCCTCCTAATGGTTTAAGTAATGATAATTGTGCTACTGCTTGCCCAACGCCCGGTCTACCGCCGCCTGAAGGGCTCCCTTCACGGTCGAGAATTCGATACCGTTCTCGATGCAGTAGTCCCGCACAGTAATCCCGGCTTTCCCAACCGGTAAGCCCAGGACTTTTTCAATTTCCTCTTTGCTGACTCCCCACGATTCCAGCTCGCCAAAGGTGGTCTTCCCTTTGACCTGGCCGACTTCGGTCTCGGTGTGGGTGTCCGCCTGCTCAGCCGCAGCAGCTGTGCCGTCCGGCGCGGCCGCCGCGAGTCCGGAAATGCCGACCGTTTTTACCTTTACCTCCTCGAGCTCCGCCTCGCTCATCGTTTCCTTTAAGACTGAGACTGCAGGGGAGGGAAGCAGGGTGTCTTCCTCCGGTGTATAGGGAAGACCCGTGTACAGGGCCACGAACCAGCGAACCGAATCCGTGCCGATCTCGCTGTTCTCCAGTTCGCCATAACGATCCTCGAGTTCTTTGCAGCGAAACGCCGCCGGGTCCTCCGAGTCTTCGACACCGAAGGCCGTCGCAAGAGCGGCTGCGGGAACGGCGAAGGCTTCTTCGATATCTCCGAAGCTGTAGGAGCCGCGGATGTCAGCAGGATTGTACTGTCCTTCAAATTCTCCGGACGTGTAGGTGGCGGGGAGCTTGTTCGAAGTGGTCTGCCAGAGATTGAAGATGATGGTCCCACCGATTCCGATGATAAAAACCGCCAGGACAATCGGTGCGATGTGCCTGCTTCTCAGAGTCATAATGCCGCCTCCTTGCCTACAGCCTCCAGCTTGATCGTGGTCAGCTCTACGGTGTTCTCGACGGGACAGACCTGTTCCGAGGTACATTTCAGACAGCTGATGCACTGATGATCCCGAACCGCGCCGCTGGTACTGACGGGGATATTCATCGGACAGGATCTGTCACAGGCTTTGCAGTCGATGCAGGTGGAACGCCTGCGGCGGATCTTGAAGATGCGGAACAGATTGAAGACCCCGAGCACCGCGCCGTAGGGGCAGGCGTACTTGCAGAAGGGCCGCTCCACGATCAGGGACAGCACGAGCACCACTGCAAGAATGATTACCCCGCCGATCGCCACCTCGGATCTCCAGAAGTTGAACAGGGCAAAGTAGGGATCGATGTCCGAAAACACCAAGGTGCCGGTCACTGCGGTCATGTATACGACCCAGCCCAGCATCACGTAGCGCAGATAGCGCAGGATCCTGTCTACCTTGTATGGAATCATACGATTGAAGAGCCGCTTGAAGATCTTTTTCCCGAGCTTGCCGAACCACTCCTGGATGCTTCCCAACGGGCAGATCCAGCCGCAGAACACCGGTCCGAGAAACACGGTAAGTGCGAACACGATCCACATCAGAATGAACGCGGCTGAATGGATCTTGTGGACATAGGTTCCTGCTGCAATGAACTGATAGACCGAAACCACACCGCCGAACGGACAGATGGCGTGGAGAGAGGCGGAGGAAAGGATCGGAATCGCTTTCCCCGCCTCTTCCAGTGTGTGGTTCACGGCAATCAGAGCAACCAGCGCGAAGAAGAAGATCTGAACGATCAGCCTGATATTCGCCGCCTTCCGCGCGCTTATGGCCTTGCTCTTTTTAGCCATGAAGATTCCTTCCTAATTGTACCGGTTCAGGTTGTTGCGGAACGCCCTCAGATGGTTCTCCGAGGCCTGTTGCAGCCGCTCGAATAGATCCCTGACGTCGTTGGGAAGATCCGTCTGCAGAAAGGACTCGTACATGGCGATGTTGTCGATCTCCGCCT
>CAZBXU010000091.1:0-15373 GCA_964495755.1 uncultured Spirochaetaceae bacterium
TTCCATTTTTCTTGGGCTTGACAATTATATGGTGAGGTTTGTTATCCCGGACTAAAAAACCTTTGTCCTTCATTTCTTCCGCAACTCTGAGAGTGAGATCCATCACCTGCCTCTCGTCCATCAGATTATCACTATGCGCATGAGCAGCATCAATTCCCTTTATCCATTCGAAAATCACTACATAGGAACGGAACATGTCTAGTTGAATATCTTTATGCGCTTCGATTATTGGTTGCATCTTGTATTCTTTTCTTCCGGTACGCCACAATTCCAATCTTTCTGAAGGAACATATATTGCCAGGGGCCTCTGTGTGATTATCGTTCCAGGAGATTCAAATCTTGTATCTCTGAGCTCCATGAGTCGGGAAAACTCTTCAAAAGGGCTGTTGAACTCGACTCCCACAAACTCATCTGTCCCTTCGTCTCCAGGAATATCCTGACCCATACGATTCCATTTTATAACCAGGTTTTTACTCTGCCCAATGACTTCTTTTGTCCTGACTTTATAAGTACAACCGCTCCCAGATAACCGAATGGAATGCTCACTATACCAGCTCTTGTCAGTAATAAAGTTATGAGGTTTTAAGTTTTCGATGAAGGGCAGACCATATTGAGTGATGAAAAGATCATCGCCTTTTTCATATTCTATATGCAGATAGTACACATTTAGTATCTTTTCGATTTCGAAGATACCCGATGTCGGATACAAATCAAGCAGTTTTTCAAATTCAGAAAGTACAGCTTCCATACACATATGAGAGCACAAGTGTTTCGATCTGTACAGTATCAGTAAAGGTATTGGTAGAAATAGCCATTTCTATATTCTCAAAGGGTGTTTTTTCTCGGGCAAAGGTTTTCATTGTTGTATCCGGAGCGAGGCTTGATTTTCATGGTCCACAAGTCTATTTTTAATTTGGAATTGATTCTTATACGTCGATTATCATGCAAACTCCATAACAAAGGACAAAAGGGCAAACATGTCAACGAAAAAGCATATAAAGTTTATGATAACCGCTTTCCGGGACGGGTTTCAGTCTGCCTTTGGAGCCAGGGTATTTACTCGGGACTTTTTACCCGCCGTGGAGGCGGCACGCCAGGCGGGGATTACTCATTTTGAGGCCGGCGGAGGAGCACGGTTCCAATCCCTTTACCTTTACTGCAATGAAGACGCTTTCGCGATGATGGACTCCTTCAGGGAAAAAGCAGGTCCCGAGGCCAATTTGCAGACCTTAGCCAGGGGAATAAATGTGGTAGGGCTCGACTCTCAGCCCCGGGATATCATCCGCCTGCATGGACAGCTGTTCAAGAAGCATGGAATCACAACGATCCGCAACTTCGACGCCCTGAACGATGTCAACAATCTAATTTACAGCGGTGAGTGTATCGTAGAAGCTGGTTTGAAACATGAGGTGTGCGTGACCATGATGGAGCTTCCTCCAGGATGTAAAGGCTCGCATACCCCAAAATATTATTTAAAGGTGCTCAAGGATATCCTCAAGGCGGGTATCCCTTTCGATTCTATTTGCTTTAAGGATGCTTCGGGGACTTCGACTCCCTCTAATGTCTATGAGACAATCCGGCTGGCCAGGAAAAACCTGCCTCCAAAAACACACCTTCATTTCCACACCCATGAAACCGCCGGCACGAGTATTCTGGCTTACAAGGCTGCTCTGGATGCTGGAGTGGATGGGATCGATCTCTCCTTGGCTCCCGTCTCCGGAGGGACCTGCCAGCCGGACATTGTGGTCATGTGGCATACCTTAAAAGGGACAGAGTATGATTTGGACATAGATATACACAAGATTTTGGACCTCGAAGAAGTATTCAAAAAATGCATGGAAGAATACTTTCTTCCACCCGAGGCAAACATGGTTGAGCCGATGATCCTCTTCTCTCCGATGCCCGGAGGCGCACTCACGGCGAATACTCAGATGATGAGAGACCTCGGGATCCTCGACAAGTATCCACAAGTCATTGGCGCCATGAGCGAGGTTGTGGCGCGGGGTGGTTTTGGTACCTCCGTCACGCCGGTTTCTCAGTTTTACTTTCAGCAGGCCTTTAACAATGTTGTTTTCGGTCCCTGGAAGAAAATCGCAGAAGGATATGGGAAGATGGTGCTGGGTTACTTCGGCAAGACTCCCGTAGTCCCGGATCCAAAAGTGGTCAAACTTGCCTCCGAACAGCTCGGGCTGCAACCTACGAGCCGTAGCCCCTTGGAGATCAACGATAAGGACCCGAAAAAAGGTATACAGGCGGCCAGGGCATTGCTGGCCACGGCAGGAGTTTCAGATACCGAAGAGAACATCTTCATTGCGGCAACATGCCTGGAAAAGGGGATCGCTTTTCTAAAGGGAGAAGGCAAGATCGGTGTTCGAAAAAAGAGCCAGGCTGAGATTAAGACAGACCCTTCGATTCAACCTTCCCAGGGCAGCGAGCCTTCCATACCGCCTAGGGCCGCCCCTCAACAACACCCGATCACGGTGTACGCTCCAGTACCGGGCGTCCTGACGCGTGTGGATATACGGGTGGGTGAAAAGGTGAAGGCGGGACAGGTTGTAGCTGTAGTGGAGTTCATGATGATGGAGAATGATGTAATTACTCCACGGGAAGGAGTTGTTAAAGAGGTTTTCGCTCAGCAGGGTGACCGAGTCACCGAGGGTAATCAAATAGCGCTGATTTTCTGAGCTGGGGGACAAATTGCCTTGCTTCTTCTCATAATTTACAGTGAAATTATCACAAACCAGGAGGATAGACATGGGAAACGGCGGCAAGTACAAACGAGAGATCATATCCAAACCGGCCAAACCCAATCTGCCCTACACCCCGGCTGTCGGTTGCGGACCCTTCCTCTTTATATCGGGAAGTGTGGGTAGAGACCCAAACAGCGGAGAGATCGCCAAAGGTGATGTAGGCAAGCAAACCCGCCAGACGATGCAGAACATCGCGGGCCACCTGAAAAAGGCGGGCAGCAGCTTCAATCACGCGCTGAAAGCAACGATCTTCATCACCGACATGGGCTTGTTCGCCGAGATGAACGAGGCCTACGCCTCTTTCTTCGACAGTGATCCCCCGGCCCGCAGCTGTGTGGAAGTGTCCCGTCTGCCCGATCCGGAGGCGCTGGTGGAGATCGAGCTAATCGCCCTGCGTCCATAGAATCAAAGCTCCCGAGGAAACCATGTCGACAAAACTCGTATATGGAAAGTACCTGGTAATCGACGAAAACACGGTAATCCCTTCCGGCGCCCTCTATATCGAGCAGGATCGAATTGTCGATTACGGCTCCTACGGGGAGATCACTCGGAAGTACAGGGCCGATAAAATCCTCGGCTCTGCGGAAACCCTGATCATTCCCGGCCTGGTGAATGCCCACAGCCACGGGAAAGGACTAACCGACTTTCAGCGCGGCCAGGTCGACGATACGCTGGAGACATGGAAATGGCGCAGCTTTCCCCCTGTCGATCCGTTCCTAGACACCTGCTGGGCCTGTGTGCAATTGCTCACCGCCGGTGTGACCACGACCATGCACAACCACGGCCTGGTTGAGCCGGGGGGGTTTGAGCAGGAGTTTGCCGCGGTGCTCGAGGCCTACAAGCAGTGCGGAGTGCGGGTGGCCTTTGCGCCCAGCCTCAGTACGGAGAACGTTTTCACCTACGGCGGGGATCAAGCCTTTCTCGATTCCTTGCCTCCGGAGCTGCGCATTCATTGCGAAGGAATCCTCAAGCGCTCCGCCGTTTTCGGCGAGAAAGAGTACTTTCGGTCGGTACGGAAGCTTCACGCCGATTTCACCGGCCCACACGTCCAGATCATGCATGGGCCTGTGTCTCCCCAGTGGGTCCGGAAAGAGGCCCTGCAGCAGATACGCAAAGACGCCGACGAGCTGGGCATACGAGTCCACACCCATGTGCAGCAAACTCAGCTGCAGAAGCTGTACGGTCTGAAGCGCTACGGCAAATCCCTGATCGCCTATCTCGCCGACCTCAATTTCCTGGCGGAGGATGTAACCTGCGGGCACTGCGTCTGGATCTCGGAACAGGACATCGATCTACTCTGCCGGTCCGGCGCCTCGGTTACCCATCATCCCGGATGCAATCTCCGGGTCCGAAACGGGATCAGCCCCGTCTTCGAACTCATGCAGCGGGGAGTGGTGGTCGCCATCGGTATGGATGAGAAGGAGGTCGCCGACGACAAAGACTACCTGGCCGAGCTGCGGGTAGCGGCCAAGCTTCATCGGCTGTCCTCCCACCGACTCGATTCCCCCTGCTTGGGCTCCCGGGACATCTTCCGGATGGGAACACGAAACGGAGCCGCGGTGCTGGGCTTCGACGGTTGGGTAGGTACATTGCATCGGGGCAAACGGGCGGACCTGGTTCTGCTCGATATGGAGGCGATCGGCGAACCCTACACGTACGAGGGCCACGATCCCCTGGACCTGCTCCTGTACCGGGGCAACAAGAATCATATACGAACCGTGCTGGTGGACGGCGAGGTGCTGTTGGATCAGGGGAGATTCACCCGGATCGACAGGGAAGAGGTGATTCGGAAGCTCCGGGAGTCGATCCCAGCGGATTACGGGCAGCGCTTCGATGAGGCGAACCGGTCGATGTCGGCGCTTCGTGGGGCGATCGCCGAGCACTTCGAACCCTGGTACGAAGAGATCGAGGAGTGGCGGAAACGACCCTACTATTTCATGAACAACCGCGTCTGAGAACGAAATTCGGCGGGAACTCGATCCGCTGCGTAGCCGGCCGGCTACCGCTAGGTTCCCAACCTCCAGCCGAAGGAGAGCTCGGCCATGGCGAAAATCATCAGTTCTTCCCACCAGAAATCGTAGGATGCACCGAGATGAGCACCCACGTTCATGAACCTCTTCTGACCTACTGTGCGCCAGCGGTAGCCCAGATTCCCGTAGATATTGAGGATGACCTGCTCGAAGGGGACTTCCCCGGCTCCCTCTATCTCAAAACCGCCGCCGTAGTAGAGGCGGTTCGGGTTGTAGGGGCTGATATCCATGAAGGATAGCACCGTTAATCCGAGGGCTGGAGTGTAGATCCAGGTATCGTCGGGATAGAGGATCCAGTTCAGGGCGCCCAGGCCGTCGAGGCGAAGGTGCGGGGCGACGTACAGATCCTCGGCAACGCTGAAACCGTACTCCACGATGGGTCCCCACTGCAGAAAGCCGAGAAGATTGACGTTTATGTAGCTGCGAGACATCGGTTGATCATCCCCTGCCTTCACCGCTACGGTCACCGTCGAGCCTTCCGCGGTCTGCTCCACGATCTTCTCAACATCCACCATCTTCACGATATAGACGGTTCCATCCTCTGTTTGGATCTTGATTCGTTGCTCGGGGTACTTTTCGGTTTCAATGATCTTTCCCGTTATGACCTGTCCGTCCGTTAGATATACCACGTCTACGGTTTCCTGGGCGCTAACGGACGCGACCGTCAGAACCAGCAAAATCAGTGCGGCCAATGCCTTTTTCATTCAATCCTCCTCCTGGTCTGGTGTTAACCGCCAACTAATCGAAATGATAACGGAGGTATTTCCACAGTGCAAGGGCAACGAATGGTCAATCCCGGCAGTCATTTCAACCGTTGGTCCCTCGATGCCCCAAGGCTCGCGAGATCTCCCGGGCTGCCGCCGATACCGTGGCCGACAGGGCGGGAATCGTCTCAGGATTGACCCGGTTGGTGGGACCTATGACCGAAATAGCCCCGATTACCGATCCTTCCTTTCCGTAGACCGGAGCGGCCACACAGCGGCCCCCCAACTCTGTCTCCTCGTCGTCCAGAGCGTAGCCTCGCCTGCGCACCTGCTCGATCTCCCGATACAGCTGGTCCGGATCGGTTATGGTCTTTTCCGTAAGCGCGTTCAGGTCGATCTGCTCCAGGATCTCCTCGATGCGGTCCGCAGGCTGGCAGCTTAACAGTGCTTTCCCCGCCGCGGTGCAATGCAATCCGAGGGGAGCGCCGACGGCGGGCACACCGCGGATGATATTGTCGCTGACAACTTGATCCACGTACACGGCGTGATTCCTGTCGAGAAAAACGAGATTGGCGGTTTCGCCGGTCTCCCGGGACAGTTTCTCGAGAAAAGGGTGAATAAACTCAACGATGTTGAAAACCCTGTTGGCGGCCTGGCCGAGGTAGATCAGAGCCCACCCCAGACGGTAACGCCGGCTCCGTTCGTCCTGCTGCACGAAGTTGTGTTTTTTCAGGGTATTCAAGAGGCGTAGCAGCGTGGTCTTCGGCATATCCATCTCTTGAGTCAAAGTGGCCAGATCGATATCCCGATCGAGCTTGCTGAGATGTTCCAAGACGGTCAGAGCCTTTTCCAGTGAACGTACTGAGCTCTCCTTCGTATTTTCCATGCTCCTACTCCTCACTTGTTACCCATCCTCTTGATTCGGCGCTAAAGGATCTTGCTGAGGAACTCCTTTGTACGGGGGTGCTCCGGCGCATCGAAGACCTTATCCGGGGTGTTGTCCTCGATAATGAGCCCCTGATCGAGAACAGAGACTCGTGTGGCCGCTTTGCGGGCGAAGCCCATCTCGTGGGTAACCACGATCATGGTCATACCTTGTTCCGCCAGGTCGATCATCGTATCGAGCACCTCTCCGATGAGCTCCGGATCGAGTGCGGAGGTAGGCTCGTCGAAGAGCATGAGCTTCGGATTCATCGACAGAGCCCGGGCAATGGCTACCCGCTGCTGCTGGCCGCCGGACAGTTCTTTCGGTTTGGTATTGGCCTTATTTTCCAGGCCCACCTGGCGGAGCACGTCTATGGCCCGTTCCTCCGCTTCCTTTTTACGCATTTTCCTGACCTTTATCAGAGCCAGGGTGCAGTTTTCCAGGGCATTCAGATGGGGAAACAGGTTGAAATGCTGGAAGACCATTCCGATCTCACTGCGCATATAGTTCAGATCCACACCGTGTCCCGTGATCTCCTCCCCGTCGATGTAGATATGACCGCTGGTCGGCTCCTCGAGCCTGTTGATGCAGCGAAGGAGAGTGCTCTTTCCCGCTCCCGAGGGTCCTAGAAGGCAGACAACATCCTGAACCCGAATGCTCATGTTGATGCCTTTCAGGACTTCATCCTTTCCAAAATACTTGTGTAAGTTATCTATTTCTACCAAAACCTTGCTCATAGTTACTCCTGCCTGTTATTTAGCGAACCTTCTCTCCAGATACCCTGTCAAGCGAACGAGCGGCCATAGAAGTACCAGAAAGATCAGGGCCGCCATGATAAGAGGAGTCGGATTTGCCAGAGAGCCGTGGGCCTGCTGGGCCTGCTTCATCAGCTCCGGCAAGGCAATAACAGAGGCCAGCACGGTGGTCTTGATAAGCTCCAGAGCATTGCTGGTGGCCGGAGGAAGCACTACCCGTACGGCTTGAGGAAGAATTACCGAAAACATCGTCTGGGTGAAGCTCAAGCCCAGAGCCCGGGACGCTTCCGTCTGGCCCTTGTCAATGGATTCGATTCCGGCTCGGAAGATCTCCTCGAAATATGCACCGCCGTTTATCGTGAGGGCGACTACAGCGGACCAGTAACGGGGCAGGGAAATCCCGAAGTAAGGCCAGGTGAAATACACAAGCATGAACAGTACGATCGTAGGCAGGGCTCGGAAGAGATCCACGTAGATGATGATGAGGGCGTTGAGGAGGGGAATGCGCAGATTTCGCAGCACGGCGAGAAACAATCCAACCAGGATAGCTAACAGGAGAGAGAGAAAAGCAAGCTTCAGAGTAACCTGCAGCCCCAGCCAGAGAAGGTAACGAGCCCTGATCATCACCTCAACGTTGAAGAAGTTATATATGATCGATTCCATCTCTCCTCCTTCCTCACTCGGCGAGCTTTTTTTCGATGTACATCGAAAGCCGCACCAGCGGCAGAAAGAAAAGAGTGAACAGCAGAGCCGCCGAGAAGAGAGGGGTCGGATTGGCATACAGAGACTGTGCTGCCCGGGCCTTCTTGAGAAGATCGGCCACCCCGATTACCGAAGCCAGGCTGACATCCTTGGTGACTGCGATCATCCGGCTGGTCAGGGGCGGCAGGGCGATCTTAAAGGCCTGGGGAATGACCACATAAGCCATCGACTGGAGGTAGGAAAGGCCGAGGGAACGGGCAGCCTCTATCTGTCCCCGGTCAATCGCTTCGATGGTGGCTCGGAAGATCTCCTCTGCAAAAGCAGAAAGAATCACCACGAAGGTAAGAACCGCAGCCCAGAAGCGGGGAATCGTGATATTAATAAAGGGCAAGGCGTAGTAAACCACGATCAGAGTAACCAAAGGGGGAATGGCTCGCAGCACGTCGATGTAGACAACAAGCGGAAAGTTGAGAATACGCAGGACACCAGCAGTCCCGGAATGCTTGAGGGTTACCCGGATTACCGCCAGAACCAGACCGAGAACGAATCCCAGAGTCAGACTCAGGGCGGCGATCTCTACGGTTACAACAAGCCCGCGAAGGAGATCGGGAAGAGTGATTATAAAGAACTTGAAATTGAAGAAATAGTGAAACAGATCGCGGAAGTTCATGATTCAGGTATTTCTCGTTTCTTCAGAAATCCTTCCTCCGGACGATCCATCCGGAGGAAGGAACTGCCAGCTCTTACGGTCGGTACTATTCCTTGTAGCCGGGCATACCGACCGGGCCGTAACCAGGATACTCGTTGACAACCGCGCTGTCCTTCGGCGGATCGTCACCGAACCACTTCTTGTAAAGCTTTCTCAGGGTCCCGTTCTTCTTCAGTTTAACGAGAGCATCCTCCATGACATCGCGGTAAAGATCGCCTTTGCGCAGGGGCAAGCCGTACTGCTCGCCGGTTGGTATGAGGATCGCACTGACCAGCTCTTTCTTGTCCGCTGCGTAGTAACCGACGGCATCGCGGTCACCGATGACACCATCGATGCGGCCCACCTGAACAGCTTGAGCAGCCGCAGGCATGCCGTCGAACTCGTCAATCTTGAAACCGTACTTGCCTTGGTTGTCCTGTAGCCAGGCATGACCCGAGGAACCAGTGTTCACACCGATGGTCTTTCCCTTGAGGTCCTCAAGCGCCTTGATGTTGTTCTTGTCCTTCACGTTTACCGCAATAAGCTCTGCGGTATCCATGTAGGGCTCGGTGAAATCCATCTGCTCGGCCCGCTCTTTCCTGATGTTGGTTGGAGCCACGACGTACTCGACCTTCTTGGCAAACAGGGCGGCGAAAATACCGGACCATTCGACGTCCACGATCTCCGCACCGGGTCGTCCCAGCTCCTCAGCCAGAGCATTTGCCAGATCAACGGCAAATCCTTCGGGCTCGCCCTTGTCGGTCAAGTAGGCGAAAGGCACGAAACCCATGTCAACGGCTGCCTTCATCGATTTGTCCGCCGGGTGGTCTGGGAAATCACCAGCCACTTCTTTCTTGCCACCGGCAAACAGCAGCCCACCGAGGAGTAGAAGCAGGACGATTAAACATCCCTTCTTCATCTGCATACCTCCATCTTGTGTTATTTTTTTTCATCAGCCCGTGCAACAACGTTGCCGGAACTGACGTTTTCTTAGATTCATGAGCCATATTCAAGCATACAGCTTCTCGTGCAATCAGAAAAGCGCACTGTCATCAGCTCTTGAACTCCTTCTCGGGGGGCCGGGCGTAGAAAGCCCGCTTGGACTGCACCAGCCCGGCATCGACCATGGCCTCGGTAACCTTGAGAGTCACGGAAGTGGGGTCGATGACCACGACCCCGAGCTTGCCGGCCGCTTCTTTGGCGTAGCCTACCATCCCGGCGCAGCCTAGAACGATCACTTCCGCTCCGTCCTCCTCGACAGCCTTTTTAGCCACTTCCATGATACGCTTTCTGGCCAGATCCGGCTTCTCATCGGTTTCCAGCACGGACATGCCCAGCTCCCGAACCGAGGCCAGGTAGGGACTGAGCTTGTTCCGCCAGACATCGTTCTCCTTGTGGGGGATCCGTTCTTTGAACAGCGTCAGGATCGTAAACTTGCTCCCCAGGGTAGTGGCCATGCGTAAAGAAATCTCCTGGATCCCGACGACCAGGATTTCCGAGATCTCCTTGGCGGCAAACAGTCCGGGGTCGGAAAAGCAGGCAAGAATCACGGCATCGTAGCCTTCCTGATTCGCCTGTTTGACCAGCTCCAGGGTGGGAGGAATGGCCAGGGCTTCGTCGTAAGCCGATTCTATGGAGATCGGTCCTTTATCCGGGCAGGTCACGGTCAGCTCGGTGCTCTCCCGTTTGATCTCCATCAGCTCCCTGCGCATATGGTCGGTCATCGACGTCGAAGTGTTCGGATTGATTACCATGATCTTCATTGTTCCTACCTCCGTGACCCTAATTCAGCAGTTCGCGTCCGGCCTGGAAGGCTCGCGTGTTCACTTTTAGGAGCTTCGACGGGACGTACTTCTCGATCGTCGTTTCCCAGACCGAAACCGGAAGCTCGAGGAGACCGGATAGAGCGCCCAAGAGCATGATATTGACGACCTTCACGTTTCCGAGCCGGATGGCCCGCTCCGTGACATTGATGTTGAAGTACCTGCCGCTGGCCGCACTAAGCATGCCGTCGATCTGTTCCCGTGAGGGATAGGCCGACTGGCCCGTGGTCACGGCCACCGGCGGGATCGGGTAGTCGTTCACGATCACCGTGCTGTCCGGTTTCAGATACTCCACCATGCGCAGGGACTCCAAAGGCTCGAAGGCCAGCAGATAATCCACCTGACCGAGCATCGACATAGGGGAGTGCACCTCTCTTCCCCAACGGATGTGGCTGACCACGCTGCCGCTTCGAATCGCCAGCCCCAGAATGTCTGACTTCTTGGCGTCGAAACCTCCGGCCATACCCACCTCGGCGAGAATGTCCCCGGCCAGTATCGTTCCCTGACCGCCGACGCCGACCACTAAGAAATTCGTATCCATACGACTCTACTCCTTACCTTTGCTCTTGCCCGGCGGCGTGATCGCCCCGGTGGGACAGACCTGACGGCACACGTCGCAGCCGATGCAGAGGGTGGGATCGATGTGGGACTTGTATTTATTATTCTTCGGGTTCTTCTCCGTAGACTGCCCGATCGCCGGGCAGCCGACCCGAAAGCACATGTGACAGGCGATGCACTTCTCCAGATCCACGTGGTAGGGCCCTTGAGGATTCCGGGAAACGAAGATGCACTCTCCCCGGGTGATCAGAACCGAAGGCCCATCGAAATCCAGACAATCCTTGAGCCTTTCCTCGACCTCCTTGATCTTGAAGGCATCCACCACCTCGACCTTTTCGACCCCGATGGCCCGAACCACCGCTTCCAGATCCACTCTCTTGGCAGGCCTCTCCTCGATGACCGCCCAATCCACCCCCGGATGATCCTGGTGCCCTGTCATGGCGGTTACACTGTTGTCCATCAGGATCACAACGCCCCGGCTGCCGTTGTGCACCATGTTCACCAGAGGGGCCATACCGGAGTGAAAGAAGGTTGAATCCCCGATGGTGCAGACCCGATTCTCCGGCAGCTCCGCCAGGGACATGCCGTGAAGCACGCCGACGCTGGCCCCCATGGCACCCATGGTGTGCTGGGCTTCGAAGGGAGGCAGGGTGCCCAGGTTGTAGCAGCCGATGTCCCCGGCCACGGGCAGCTTCATCTTCTTCAATAGATAGAAGGTAGAGCGGTGTGGACACCCCGCACAGAACACCGGAGATCGTATCGGAAGCTCCGGCAGCTTCTCCGCCTTTCCGGACTTCTCTTTCCGGGGCGGAACGGTTTCCTTGAGCAATCCTGCATCGCGGGTGTAGCGCTTGATCTCGTCTGGAAGCAGCTCGAAGCAGGGCGGGAAAATATCCTTGCCCCGCACCTCTATCCCCATGGCCTTGACCTGCTCTTCGATCACAGGGTCCAGCTCTTCCAGCACGACCAACTGCTCGACTCCTCCGGCGAACTCCCGGATCAGCGTTTCCGGCAGGGGATAGGTCATTCCCAGCTTGAGGATCGAAGCGCCGGGGAACACGTCGAGAAGGTAATGGTACAACACACCGCCGGTGATAAACCCGAGGGAGCGGTCCCGCCACTCGATTCTGTTGATCGACAGTCCGTCGGCGTACTCTCTAATTTCCTTGATCCGCTGCTCAACCCGGGGGTGCATCTTGCGGGCATTGCTGGCCGTGCAGTTGTACTTGGCCGGATCCCGCTTGAATGGGCCGATCTCCGCCTTTCCGTTCGGCCGGGACCCGATGGTCACGACGCTCTTGGAGTGGGAGGTCCGCATGACCGTTCGAATGAGAATCGGAGTATCAAACTCTTCCGAGAGTTTGATAGCCAGGATGACATAGTCCTTGGCCTCCTGGCTGTCCCCCGGTTCCAGGAGGGGGATCTTGGCCAGCCGGGCGTACCAGCGGTTGTCCTGCTCGTTCTGGGAGCTGAACATCCCCGGATCGTCGGCGGTGACCACGACCAACCCCGCCTCCATACCCGTATACACGGCGTACATCAGCGAGTCGGAGAGCACATTCATACCCACCTGCTTGGTGGTGACCAGGGTTCGGCGGCCCGAATAGGCCGCCCCGGCGCCGGCATCCATGGCCACCTTCTCATTGGTCGACCATTCCGTATATATATCGTTTCCGTATTTTTGGGCGATCGTTTTGATGATCTCGGAACTGGGCGTGCCGGGATATCCGGCGGCTATCTCGATCCCCGCCTCATAGGCTCCACGGGCAATCGCCTCATTCCCGGATAGAATTTCTTTCAAAGCTTACACCTCCTGTGTCTGCTTTTCTCCGTTGTCTTTCAATATCAACAGGGCATCCACGGCCACCGTGCCCTGCCCCTCCGGCAGGATCAGCAGGGGATTGATGTCCAATGCCTCGATTCTTTCGGACCAATCGAGGCCTAAGTTTCCAACCGAGATCAGGACATCGATCAGAGACTCGATATCCGCGGTGGGTGCGCCTCGAAAGCCCCTCAGGACTCTCGAAGTCCGGGTCTGTTCGATCATGCGTCTTGCGGCACTTCGATTGAGGGGCGGAATCCCCAAAGCACGGTCGCCGAGCACCTCTACCATGATCCCTCCCATCCCGAAAATCACCGCCGGCCCGAACTGGGGATCGATGAGCAGACCCACGATCGCTTCGGCCACCGCACCGGTGGCCATCTGCTGGCAGAGCACCCCGTCGATCCGGGCCTCCGGGTCGTACGCATGGGCCGATTCCATCAGCCGATCGTAGCTGTGGCGGATCCCCTGCCCGTCCTTGAGATTCAAGGCGATCACACCGGCCTCGGTCTTGTGCAGGATTCGGGAGGACATGACCTTGAGGGCCACCGGTGCCCCGATCCGCTCGGCCGCGGCCACCGCCTCCTCGACGGAGCTGCAGAGCACCTCCCGGGTACAGGTCACCCCGTAGGCGGCCAGCACCTGCTTGCTCTCGAACTCGGTCAGAGCTCCCCGGGCTCGGTCGAACAGCGGCCGAACCTTGTCCGCTGCCGGCGAAGGTTCGGTGGTGGGAGAAGGGATTGGGTCGCCCGCCAAGAATCCACTGTAGGCGATGGCATGATCGACGGCCCGGAGCCCCTCTTTGCTTCCCTGAAGCAGCGGAACCCCAGCCTTATCGAGAATGCTCCGGATCTTTCCGTCGAATCCACCGGAAGGATTGGATAGAAACACCACGGGCCTGTCCGTCTGCCTGTACACCACAGCTGCAGCTTCGGCCACGGCGGCGTACTGCTCAACCTGTCGGGGCGCCATTCCTCCGGGTACGTCCTGGGAGACGAGGATCAAATCGACCTCCGGTTCTTCGGCCGCGGCGGCCAGACAGGGCAGATAGGCCTCCTCGACCTTGCCGAATCCCCATGCATCGAGAGGATTCTCGACTCCGGCGTAGGGCGGCAGGTATTCCTGAACCCGGGCACGACCCGCGGCCGACCACTGGGGAAAACGAAAGTTTAGGTTTTCCCCCAGATCGCCGAGCAGGCTGATCACACCTCCGGAGAGGGTCACGGCGAACAGGCCGTTGCCCCTCGGGAGCCTCCCCCCCAATTTGGAAAACAGCTCGGCGGTTTCGAACATCTCATCCAGGTCGTCTACACGGATCAGCCCCAGCTGCTTAAACAGGGCGTCCTGAACGTCGTCAGAACCTGCCAGGGCACCGGTATGAGCTGCAGTGGCCCGCCGGGCCATCTCCGATCGGCCGACCTTGATCAGCACGATCGGCTTACACAGCTCCCGTGCTCTGCGGGCCAGGGCGGGAAGCCGCTCCGGGCGCCGGAACTGCTCGATAAAGGCCATGATTACCCGAGTTCCCGTATCTTCGAGCATGTAGCCGATGTAATCTGTGGCGTCCACCACCGCCTCATTGCCGGCGGAGAGAATCATGCTGAAGCCCAAGCCCCGATTGGCATTTGCCACCTGGATACAGACGTAGCCGCTCTGAGCTACCATGCCGATATCGCCGGCCAGGATTTCCCGGGGTACCGGGGCGCTGTAGCTCCCTGCTTTCTTATTGTAGTTGAGCAGTCCCACGCAGTTGGGACCGCAGAACAGGATATTGTGCTCACGACACAGATCGGTGATCTTCTGCTGTAGATCCCTGCCCTCCTCTCCGGCCTCGGCAAAACCATTGGCAAAAGCCCAAGCCGCCCGGGCACCGATCTGGGCGGCCTCTTCGAGGACGGGCAGCACCAGATTGCGGTTCAGGAGGATCGCCACCAGGTCGACCGTATGCCCTGCCTTTCGCACCTCCGCCAGTGAAGGATAGCAGGACATTCCCAGTACCCGCGGATAGCGGGGATTCACCGGGTAGATGTCTCCCCTGTAGCCGAGTTGCTCGAGGTTCTCCAGGACCTGTAGACCCGGTCCCGGGTTCTCCGAGGCTCCGACCACGGCGATGGAGGCCGGTTCGAGCAGAGGCTGCAGATCCGGCGCCTGGAATTCCTGCTGGGATCTCATCGCCCCGGCTCCCAAACGGGGGTTCTCCACTCCGGGTGCCTCCGGTCCTGACCGGTTACCACCTTGCGGTAGGCCTCGACGATGCGCAGAGTAATGGGGCCTGTCTCGCCGCCGCCCACCGGCAGCTTGTCCACAGAGGCCACCGGCATGATCTCCCAGCCCGTGCCGACAAAAAAGATCTCGTCGGCCACGTAAAGCTCGGTCCGGTCCACCTCCCGCTGTTCGAAGGGTATCTGAAGCACCTCTTCGAGCAGCGTGAAGATCGTCTCCCGGGTGACACTCTCCAGGATGGCGCTGGTCACCGGCGGAGCGATCACCCTGCCCTTTCGCACCAACAACAGGCAGGCTCCGGGACCTTCGGTGACCTTTCCCCGGTCGTCGAGCATGACCGGCCAGTCGTAGCCGGCCACCACCGCGTCCATGGCGGCCAGCCGGCCATTGTGG
>CAZBXU010000092.1:0-15285 GCA_964495755.1 uncultured Spirochaetaceae bacterium
ATCATCCAATCATGGTCGATGTTGTCGTAGAATCCTTTGATGTCGGCCTCCACGACGTAGGTGTGCTTTTCCCAGAACAGCGTATCGGTGATATCTTCCACCGCATCCAGGGGACCGAGCTTCGGTCGGTACCCAAAGCTGCATGGTAGAAAGTCCTGCTCGTAGATGACGGTTAAGATCCTCGCTGCTGCCGATTGCACCAACTTGTCTTCCAGGGCCGGAATGCCCAACGGTCTTTGCCGTCCATCGGCTTTCGGTATATACACCCTCCGCTCCAATTTCACCCTGTACCGCTTCTCCTTCAGCCGTCTGACCAGATCCCTGATGCTTTCTATGAGACTCCCCTCATACTCAGCTGCCGTTACCCGATCCACTCCCGAGGCGGCTTTCTTGTTGATATCACTCCACGCCACCAGGAGCATCTCTTCGTTGATCAGCCGGTACACATCACAGAAGCGATACGTCCCGTCCTGTCTTGCCTTCTTCGCTATTCCTTGCAGTGAGGTTTGCACATGTTCTCTGACCCAACTGTCCAGCATATGTTTCCTTTGCAAGCTGCGTACTGCTGTCAGCCCCTTCCCCATGTAGCCGGCTCTCCCGATCCTTCAGAGTACTATGAGCTGATCCGACTCCCTGTCTACCCCAAGGAGAGAGAACCTTTGAGTGTCCTATCCATCGGTCTACCTCGTTTTCCCTTGGTTAGACCTACCAACTCGGCTGCATTTCTGCAGCCTACCGGAGATGACAGGGTCTCCCAAGTTCTTCGACGCTTCTCTACATACATGCCGTGCTCTAAAGACCCCGGCAGGCCCTCCAGGAGCTCGCCTGTTGCGCTCCCTTCGTGTTGGCTTCTGCTGCCCTTAAGACATCGCCACCTGCTTCAACTACCCTAACGGGGCTGAATGTGCTTCGGGGAGTGCGGGCTCCCCTACGGCCTATATGTTTCCCTGTGTACGCTTCATCTGTTTTGTTCGATGTTATCCCCTCCCCTGATTGGCGGATTCGGCTACTCTCCCTGAGCAGCCTCCCACTGTCCTTTACGCATCCGGGATTGATGCCCAAACGGAGATCCGGATAATTATCTCCTCCACAGACGCAACACTCGGTATGGGCGGCTGGCTAAGCCTTACCCAGTCGGGACTTTCACCCGACAAGAAGCGCCAAGCTTACTCTTGGCGCACAAGGGTGGGGTACTTTTGTGAAAACAATAGGACTTATCGCACCTGATTCAAATCGACCTTGACTCTCTTTTCCTTAACAGCCGCTGCGATCAGGTTGAACTGAAGTTATATCTCATCTAGTATTTTGTTGTATTCATCGACGGTTAGATCAATTTCCCGCAATATCTCCCTTATCAGAAGTCGGGCCAACCCCCTTTCTCTGTGATGGGGTATTGTGGTTGTTCGACCATCAGAATGTCTGTAGAAAATATGACTGCCCTTCTGCCTTACACTCTCAAATCCAAGGGCAAAAAGCACTTTTTCTAGTGTTTTCGCATCGACGATTCTGAGTTTGCTCAACGTCCAACTTCTATTTCTTGTATGCCTACGAATTCCGGTATTTCGTTCAATGACTCAGGATCCATCTCCTCCAGACAAAGCTCCAATACTTCCTTAAGGTTCTTGTGCAACTCATCGAGCGTTTCTCCTTGAGTGTGAGCTCCAGGTATACCAGGAACGATGCCGACGTACAATCCGGTCTCTGAATCTTTTTCGATATAGGCGGCTATCTTTTTCATAGTCTGAAGGCTCCCTGCTACATAGACGTATATATTAGGGATTCTAGATCGAAAAAAGCCTTGAGTCAACTGCTAGTCGGCCAGGCGATTCCACTGTGAATAGACGTTGAGTGTTCCCACGGGGTGCAGGTTGGCAACCACCCGGGCCTACCCGGCAATAATAGAGTAATCGTGTCTGGTACGGTTACTTTGAAAGTACCTTCAATTCTTCGCGAATAACTTTACGCACTGTTTTTTCGAGATCGCTATCTTTAAGATTTGTATATTCGCGTAAAGCTTCGTTTATGAAAGTCTGATAGTTTCCGCCTCCTCGTCTATGAACCTGGTCCCGGAACCAATTCAAAATGTCCGTATCGACCCTAATGGTTATTCGGGTCTTACTTGGAGAAGGCTTAACTAAAGGACCCTGCTTCGCTTTCTCGAAATTATATTCTTCTTTGCTCATAAATATTCCTCTCTACCTTTGTAGCATGTCGCGCTGAGATTAAGCGTGTATCATCTCCGCGATACGTATATACCGCGACGATAATCCGGCAAAGAAAATCCGAACCTACAGTTGCTAATCGCTGTTCAGTTCTAACGATTTCCTGTTTGGTAGTCAGCGCCCATTCATCTTCAAAGATACCAACGGCGTCCGCAAAATCGATCCCATGCTTCTTGCTGTTGAGAGCGGCTTTTTTTGGATCCCATTGATAATCCATAATTAAGTGTATGCACATACTGTGCACATGTCAATAGGAATCAAAGATAATAGAGCGAAGATACGGCAGTAATGTCGCCGAATGTTGCGTTAGCCGACAGGCAATTCCGCCGAAGAGCAGAATTTCTATCATAGAAAAATCTCCCAATGTGCGATTTCGACAGATGCAGAAATCGCTCCCCGTTCTGTTTTCGAAAATAACGACAAGCATCGTTTTACTTCAGTCAAGCTCCCGGTTCTTGCCACTCGGAAAATATTCTCCGGACTTCTTCCTCCACTTGTTCCCGGGCATCCCATCTCTCATAGCCTCCGGCCAGAGGCTCATCTTATTTTGTCTCGGCATGTCGGATATGGGCCGTAATGGCCAGGTGCACCGCTTCCTCGTCAAGGCTCTTCCCTGCCGCCGAGTGACCGATCCGGCCGCTGTATTTGAGACAGGCATGCTCGGCTATCGCTGTCTCTTTTCCGGCAGAGCATCCGGGAAAAAGCTCCCTGCCGATTAGCCCTGAGTATATCACTGTGATTGTCGGGTCAATAGGTTTTGCAGGGGCCCACCGTCTATGAAACGTTCAAAGAACAGAAAAAAAAAGATATTTTCTTTTCCCATAGGTGAGGGCGTGCTACAATAGCAGCCCCAATAGCAACCCCTTCTGGGGAGTTGGCGATGCTTCAGCACCGAATTTTGATGAAAACGGCGAAGTTGTTGGTTGTTTCCTGTCTGGTGTTTTTTCTTGGCTGTTCTCAAACAAGACAGTCAACACAGCCCACCGAAGAAAATACTCTGCAGCTCTATCTCGCAGCGAGGAAATACTACTCAGAACAGAGGCTCGATGCAGCTCTGGAGCTGCTTCTCGAGAACCAGGAGCAGGCACCCGACTTTATCCAAAACTCCTTTCTGCTTGGGAAAGTATACTATTTCAAGAACGACTTCCCGCAGGCAGAAAACTGTTGGCAGCATGCCTTGAAGATCAATCCCTGCTATCTGGATACCCGGAAGTGGTTGGCCCGCCTGTTCCTGCAGCAAGATAGAACAGCGGAAGCGGGAAGTATTCTTGCGGATGCCCTGGCGGTCAGCTCGGAAGATCCTGAATTGTTGATTCTTATGGCAAAGGTGAAGCGCGAGCAGGAGGACCTGGCCGGAGCGATTGAGCTGTATCAGAAGTCCCAGGCCTTTACAGAAAGATTGTCCGAAGCTTCCATCGGTCTGGCAGAGATCTACTACGGCTTCGGGTTGAAGGATCGTGCCGAGCTGGAGCTCAAGAAGGCACTGTATCTTCTCGGCGACGACTCGGGCATCTCTCTTTCTGTTGCGACAACCTTGGACCTGTTGGAACAAGCTGATGGTCGGGAGGTAGCTCCATGAAGAGGTGCTGCCTGCTCGTCGGAGTTGTGCTGTTCCTCAGCTCGTGTCTGCTTTTTGAGACCCGAAGAGTTCAGGATCTGTACGTCCAATCCGACTACACCGATCAAATCAAGCATGCCGAGCTGGTCCTGGATTCAATCGCCGTACAAAAGGGGTTCGATTCGCCGCATCTGGAAGCCAACGCCGACTATATCCTTCGTCTCCTCTTGGCTGGAAATACACAAAAACTCCGTCAACCCGGGAAGCCCTTGCGGATCAGAGCTCTGATCAAGGAGGAAGAGTTTTCCCGAGACTTTCAGACCCGCAATACGGTAACCGTCGAATTGTCCGTATTCGATCCAAGATCGAGCAAACCTGTTGCGATCGCCCTGTTCAGCGAGAATACCAGGGAGACGATAGACTCTTATGCCTACCTGCACTCGATCATTCGCCGAGCGATTCGTCATTTGACTCGGTGACCGGTTGACAGATGGGCAGCTGCAATCACCGATGTAGATTTCCAGCCTTTTTCCACATCAGTTATGCGCTTCTTGTGATGGCGGCTCTTTCCTACGGCCAAACCAACGATTCTTTTCGATCAATCGCAAACCCGGTATTGCCCGTGGCCGCGGTTCCGACAGATCGGGCAATCCAAATCGATATAGACGAAGCCCTGAAACGTGCCGTTGAAAGCAGTGATGTTTTAGGCTTCGCCCGGCTGGACTATAGGATCGGGGTTGTCCGGCACGGTTTAAGTCTGCGCAGCTTTCTGCCGGATATCACCTTCGGCTACACACAGGAAGATTCCGTAGCCTATTACGCGCCGGATAGCCATCTACGAAGGATTTCCTTGGGGGTCGATCAGCTGCTGTACGCCGGGGGAAGGCGAATCCATCAACGCAGGATGCTGGCCGATCAGCTGGCCATACAGAAGAGCAATATCGAGAAGATGGAGCGGGAACTGCGTCTCGAGGTGGTGAATCGGTATATCGAAATCCTCAAACTGAAGCTGCAGATCGCGATTCTCGAGGAGAATCTGGCAGCTGGAGAAAAACAGATCACCATTGCCGAGGAGGAGTTGCGCTTGGGGGAGATCACCCGGCTCGATTATGTGGAGATCGTGTTGGCCGTGCAAGACCTGGAAATCGAACTGGCTTTATTGAGACAGGAAGAGAAGCGCCTGGTCTTCGAAGTCAAAGAATTGCTGGGCATCGAGGCGAACAGGGTGGTGGAGTTGGCGGGAACCATCAACTCCAGTTTTGAGGGACTGCTGAAAGTGGAGGATGTACAGTATTACATCGATGCTGCTCGAAAAAATAGTTTCGAGCTTCAGCGACGAGACTCGGAGCTCGCCGCACTACAGGCTGCTTTGCGGCAGGCTCAGAACAGCTGGTTGCCCAGGGTTTCCACCCAGGCGGAGATAAGTGTTTCCGGCGAAGGTTTCCCCCTCGTGAGTCCGGGTTTTTCTTTGGGGCTGAGCCTGGATTTCAGCACCCCTTTCATTCCTTTCCGCACCGGAATCTCCGCAGGAAGCGATGCAATCGGCGAACGTTCGCTGGGGATGACCTCATCCGCGGATGTGGGGGAGAACCTGGAGGGAGTGCAGTCGGTACGAATCGCCGGAATCGATCTCCAAAAGGCTCAAGCCGAGATGCAGAGTTCTAAGCTGAGACTCGAGTTCTCCGTGCGGCAGCAGTTGGAGACCAGATTCCATCTGCTTGAAAACCTACGGTTGGAAATCGAAAAACTGCAGTTACAGATCCAGAGACAGGCGATACAGGCCTTGATGCTCGAGATTGGGGAGATCACCCGTCTCGAATATTTACACAGTGGAATTGAATTGACTCGACTGCGGATCGAGCAGCTTTCCCGGATTGTATCGCTCTTTCAATTGGAAACATCCCTGCTCGCCCTGTGTGGCTTGGACCTGCTGGAAAGCAGCCACAACTATATCCTCCTCGCCGAGGAAGGGAGGTGAAATTGACAGCTGGTGAACGGATCCGGACAATCGCACTGTCCGCCTGCTTCCTGTCCCTGTTGCTGTGGAATCAAGGATGCGCAGACAGGAGTGAACAGACCGGTGCGTACGAAACGCAGGTTCGCAAAAAGATTCGGGTGGCCCACTCCCGCCTGCAGACCGTCCGGCCCGTTTTGGAGACTTTTGGTACGCTGGTCTACCACAGCAAGGCGGATATCTATCCGGGTATTGACGGGACCATAGAGAACGTCCTGGTCGAGGAAGGACAGCGAGTGTCCATAGGTCAGAGCCTTGCTCTGTTTTCCAAAGAAAGGCTTCTCACCAACCGTGATCAGATCGAGGCGGAGGTAGCATCGAAACAAGCCCTTCTGTCTCTGGCAGAAGAGAGACTGCGGGAGGGAAAGAAGGCTGTAGAAGCCAATATCCTAGAAATTCAAAAAGCCAAAGCGGATTTGGCGCAGCGAGAGGCGGAGTACAACAATATCGCCAAGATCTATTCGAACAAGAAACGCGTGCATGAAGCGGGCGGGATATCCTCAGGAGAATTGGAGGCCCTCCGGACCCGGTTGGTAGCTGCTCAGATGGAGCTTGTACGGGCGGAAAAGGATCTTGAGATCCAGCAAATCGGTTTTCGAAATGAAGACATCTTGGCGGCAGGTCTGAAAGTACCCGAAGAGGATCAGCAGCGGAAGATGGTGTTTGCAGACATCAATACCCGAATGCTGCTTGCGGAGCGGCGAGTCGCCGAGGCGGAGCTCGGAGCTGCCCGTGCAGAGCTCCGCCGCGTCATAATGATGCTGGAGGAGACTGTTGTGGAGGCTCCGATCGAGGGAATCGTAGGAATGCGATTCGTTGAGGTGGGGGAAAAAGCCGGTCGAGACACTCTGCTTTTTACCCTGTTCGACACAGACACCGTGTATGCACAGGTGGAGGTGGCTGAGAGTGACCTGATAGGTCTGCGGGCGGGACAGGAAGCAGACATTCACTTTGAAGCTGACCTTCAACAAACGATCAAGGGGGCGATCGAGCTCATCTCTCCGTACATCAATCCCCAAACACGAACAGCTCGGGTGCGCATAAGCTTGGACAATTCAAGAGGCGATTACATTCCAGGGATGTTTGCACGGGTACGGATCTTTACCGGTGAGGCCAAGGAGCAGGTTACGGTTCCGTACCAGGCGGTTCTGACCGATCCCCAGGCCCTTCCTGCCGGGAACGCAGTTGTCCATGTGGTTCGAAACGAGCGGGCATTCCGGCAGGAAGTGGTCGTCGGACAACGGGTAGGGGATTCCGTTGTCATCTTGGAAGGTCTTAAGGAAGGGGAAGCGGTCGTTCTTGATTCCTCGCTGGGATTGCGGGATGGAACGGATGTGGAGGTAGTGCCGTGAACAGACCGACGTTCTCGATCTTGGCTGTTATTGCTTCTCTTTCCCTGCTCTCATGTGGCCTGATCCTCGAGTTCCCCGACACCTCAGGCATCGAATACTACCCCAGAGTCGAAAATCAAATCCTCACAACCGGTGAGAACCCTCACATACGATTTGATTTCGAGGCTGACAGAGACTCGGTGGAAGCCGTATTCACCGTCAAGGACGAGGAGGGAGTCAGACCCGGGATTTATCATTGGGATGGGCAAGCCGTGCAATTCCAGGCCGTACCGGAACTGATCCCCGGCAGACGGCACGTACTCTCGTTCTCCGGAAGCTTCTACGACACTCGGGGCCTCCTATACTCGGTAAACCGGATCATCCCGTTCTACTACCTGGTGAGCAATGAGTCGGGGCCCTACGTGGTGAGCACGAATCCGGGGCAGGGGGAGACGATTGCCACGGAAACCAGCCTGCGCATTCTTTTTTCAAAGGACATCGATCCTGCTTCATTGGCTCGGGGGCTCAGCATCGATCCATATACGGACACAACCGCTGTCTGGGAAAACGGAACCACTGAGCTGGTGCTGACACCGAAGGAGCGGTGGAAGCACTGCCGGCGCTACACGATTGAGTTCTCCGAGGAGATCCTGGATATCGACGGAATCCCCCTGGCAGAGCGGAAAGAAGTGGTATTCTGGGTACAGGAGGATGTGGAAGCGCCCTTTGTTGTCAGTATAAAACCTGCCTTCAATCTGCCGGCTCAGCTCTATCCGGAGACCGGCGGCAGCCTCGAAGAGGATATAGATCTCGAGAGTGCGTTGCGCGCCGCATTCAGCGAAGCCATGGAACAAAGTGGCACCGAGGCCGCCTTGATCTTAGATCCTCCCGTATCCGCCATCCCCGTCTGGTTGGATGCTCTGACCCTGGTTTTGGTGCCGGAAGTTGGATTTGCCCCGGACACCGACTATCTTCTAGACTTCACAGCGGAAGCTGTCGACCTGGTGGGGAATTCCCTCGAGCTCTTTGAACCTGTCCGTTTTCGCACGATCTCCGGACTGATCGAGGTCAGCACCGAGCTTGTTCATGACGGGATCATCCTGGGTCCAGAGGATTATACGACTGCAACGGGAATTGAAATCAAACCCTACCCGATCACTTCAAACTATGACTACAACTTTGTATTCGATTTTGCAGGGGCGGTGTTTGACAGCAACAGCGAGAAAATGGCGGTTCAGGAGGCGATCTCTCTTATCTGCCTTTTCCCCTACGATGGGGTGACAAATCCGATAGCCACCGGTTTCTCCTGGACAGCAGACAGCCGGCTCAGCATCACCTTTTCGGATCTCCAGCCATCCACAAGCGCTCAGTGTATCTACTATCTACTGTGCATTCGGGGTGATCCGGGGGGGGTGGGCACAGACGACGGTAGGCGGCTGGAAACCGATCTCGAGCAGCTGCTTATCGCCGCGGTGGAGTAAAGGAGGACAGGGATGAGTATGAAATGCTCCCATTATCGTCAAGCCCCTCGGCGGAAAATGACCCGAGTTATCCGATGGTGTACGGTTGTGATCTTGTTTGTCGTCTTTTGCAGTTGTTCTTTTGTCGCCGAACTGCTGAATATGGAAGCGGCGCAGATCATATCTTGGTCTCCGAAACGGGAATGTGTAGCGGTGGAAGAGGTTCCCTACATTACTGTCTGCTTTTCGAACACCATGAACAGGCCTCTTTGTGAAGAGGCATTTTCTTTGACCAAAGACGCCGACAAGGTGCGGGGGAACTTTACCTGGAGGGAGCAAGACAGTGTACTGGTTTTTTCTCCGGCAGTACCCGTTTCCAAAGGATGCCGCTATGCCCTGACGGTGGCTGCTACAGCCGAGGATATCTACGGCAATTCCCTTGCCGAACCCTTTACCTTCGATTTTGTCACAGGGGAAGAGCTGATCCCTCCGGAAGTGCTCTCCCATGCGCCGGCCGACGGAGCGGCCGGGATATCGCCTCGGGAATCTATACGCGTTGTTTTCTCCGAACCCATTGACGAGGCGAGTTTTTACAGCGGCTTTTCTCTTTTCCCCTCGGTCAGCGGCGGGTTCCTGTGGTTTTCGGAAGGAGCGGAAGTGCATTTTCTACCCGTTGCGGATTATCAATTCGGGAGGAGCTATGAGGTGGTACTGAGCCGGGAGATATCCGACAGATCGGGAAACCGACTTGCAGAGGATTTTCATTTCAGTTTTCGAGTACAAGAGGTGATTGAGCCGTCAATAGTATCGGTGGAAACCGTGGAAGGCGGCCGGGTCCTCGTGCCGACCCAATCCGGAGGCGGCATCGATCCATCCTTGGAAATCGAGAAAAATGAGAAATTTCTGCTGACCTTTTCTCAAGTCCTATCGGAGGAGCAGAAGATCGATCTGCTCAACGTCGATCCTCACACCACCTTCACGGCAACCTGGAATGCTGAGAACAGATCCTGCATTCTCGGTTTTGCAGAATTCCTGCTTTGGAACCAGGTGTACAGGATAGAGGTGCTCGGGCAAACCTATGCCTTTGTGATCAACGGTCCGAACTCTATACCGATCACGGTAACAGGGATTAGCTATTGCGCAGATCTGGAGGCTCCCCCCGGAGTTGATAAGTTTGTTCCCCTTCAGTTCGCCGGCAACTATGATTTCAGTGACTCTGTGGTCCCCGCATTCGATTTTCATCTTCATCATGCCGAGGGCGCGCAGATCGACCTGGGATCCCTTCTCAAGTCTCTTGATATCACAATCACCCCCGCTTGCATCTCCCTTGTACCAATCGATATAAGAATCTCACCGTTGGCTATAGATCCACAACCCCTGCCGGCTTCCGACGAGAGCGTGGCGCGCTTTTTCTGCACCTTGATCGAAGACCCTGCTGTTTCGGGTACGATTACTTTTCGACTGGATACAACGCTGCAGGACAACCTCTCCAATCACCTGGCAGAGGATTTTGTGCTGCTCGTAAACAACTAGGTTGACACGAAGGTGAAACTGGTCAGGAGAGCGGCCGAGCATCCCGTTTCAGTGCTTATGGTCTATGCTGCGATTATAAGCTTCGGGCTCCTGTCCTTTGCTCAGTTGAATCAGGAATTGCTGCCGAGCCTGCCCGTGCCCGCAGCCCGCGTCATTACGGAGTATCGGGGCATTCCAGCGCCGGAGATCGAAACTCTGGTTACTATCCCGGTGGAAAATGCCCTATCCTCCGTGAAGGCTGTTCGAGAAATCAGCTCTGTCAGCAAGGATGAGCTGTCCGCTGTAAATCTTCTTTTCGATTGGGGAGTGGATCGACAACAGGCTGCGGTGGAGATCAGAGAGAAAATCGATGCACTGTATCCCTTTCTCCCCCATGGGGCTGACAAGCCGTTGGTATTTGCGACCGAAGATATTTCTGACCAACCGGTGCTCACGTTGGCCGTGGTCCCCACGTCGGGAGGTAGGATTCGGGATATCAGCAATCTCGTACGGGGAGAACTTGCTACAAGACTTCAACAGATTTCCGGAGTTGCCTCATTGCGTATCGTAGGGCTTGAGGAAGCGGAGATCAAGGTCGATGCGGATGGACAAAAGTTGGCAGCCGCGGGAGTGCCCCTACAGGTGGTGGCCCACATTGTGGCTTCTTCGATATATAATGCTCCTCTGGGAACGGTGATTGAGGGTGAGCGGGAGTATCTGGTCAAAGCGACGACAGACGTAGACACCGTAGAAGAGATTCGTCAGATTCCGGTTGTCACCGCCGGTGACGGGTCCGTAGTTCCGGTCGAAGAGTTCGCCCACGTCTATTGGGATATGAGAGAACGAACGTCTTTTTTCCACTTCAACGGAAGGGAAGCCGTCGGCATCTTTGTCTCAAAAACGCCGGATAGCGGAAGCCTGAATACAGTTCGGAATGTACGCAACTCACTCAAGACCTTAGGACCCATGTTCGCCAATGATCTCGAAGTTCAGATCGTTAAGGATCCGACCGGGGAGATCGAGTCGGGAATCAGAAACCTCCTCTTTGCGATGGCTTTGGGGTGCTTCTCCGTTTTTCTTGTCCTATTGCTACTTTTTAGAAGAGCTAAAATTGCGCTTATTGTCTGCGCCTCGATTCCAGCGGCAATGATGGTGGTGTTTCTATTTATGAAATTCACTGGAATCAGTCTCAACATCATTTCCCTTTCAGGCATCGTGATCGGCATAGGGATGATCGTGGACAACAGCATCGTTGTTCTATACTCTCTCCTTCAGGCCAGGGCAGTGGGAGCAAAAAGGATAGCCGCTGCCGCCGGCAGAAGCACCACAGCGATAATCGGTTCCACAATGACGACTCTCCTGGTCTTTCTACCGATTGTGTTTATTCGGGGTGTAACAGGGGCGCTGTTCCGAGAATTAGCTTTGACCGTCTCTTGTCTGCTGATTGCCTCGTTTCTATGTGCCGTTACCCTGACCCCGGCGCTTTATACATTGATTGGGCAAGATAAACTGGCGGGAACGTCCACCTCTCGCTCCATCGCCGGGATGCGTCGAGTCTATACCCGATATCTGGAAAAGACGCTGAACCGTCCGTTCGTTGCCGTGGTACTACTGACTTTCTTAGTGGTGGCCGCGATCGTTTCGTTTATATACCTTCCTAAACGTATCTTTCCGGATATCGCATCCGGGGAATACGAGATTCGGGCTGTTTTTCCGGCGGGGACGCCGATCGACCTTTGCCGGTCTCGGAGCAGGCAGATCGCGGTCGATTTATATGCTCTTGACGGGGTAGCTTCGATCTTCGCTGCAGCCGGTTACGATCGTAGTACTTTGTTGGATCGAAGCGAACCGGACAGGGATCCCCGTTGTGTTCGTTTCCGCATTCATCTATCTAATATCCAAGAACAACCTTACTCAAGCGTACTGACAGAAATCGGCGAGATTTTGGAACAGGTTCCCGGCATTCACTATACCCTATCTCGACCGACAGATTCGGTCCGACTGCTTCTCGGTGCTTCGGATGTCATAAAGTATCGCCTAACTGGTATGGATCGAGAGTTGCTTGTGGAAAGGGCAAAATACACCACGGAACAACTCACAGACAACCGCTTGGCCGGCGCTGCTGCACTCGATACTGTAAGGGGGGCGCCTCGCATCCAGCTCAACCTGGAACCGGCAAGACTGGCATCCCATCGGGCAGAACCGGCGGTTGTGCTTGATTCCTTGCGTACGGCATTCCGGGGTCACACAGGCGCCCGATTTCACTCCGGGGGAAGAAACGTCGATATTCGAGTCCGTCTGGATCCGGCGGATCTTGCCACGGAGGATCAGCGTAAGCGGGTTCGTATTCCTGTTGGACGTGAGCTTGTTGAAACCGGAGTCCTGGCTACATTCGAGCACGCTCACTCGTATCAGGAGCTTCATCGTTTCAATCGCACGCCCGCGGTGACTCTGACCGTGCATCCTGTGCCCGGCTGTACAGACAAGATCGCAGCTTTTCTCTCAACCGGTGCCGAACATTCCGGTGAATTGTTGACAGTCTCGGCTTTGAAGCAGAATCAGAGACATATTTTGATTGTTTTTTTCTTTGCTCTGTTCCTTATGTATCTTCTGCTAGGCGCACAGTTTGAATCCTTTACTCTCCCCCTCGTACTTCTGTTGTCTCTGCTGCCTGCCTTGTCCGGCAGTCTGGTTGCTCTGCTGCTGTGTGGGTACAGCCTGAATATCAACTCATTCCTGGGAATTTTGATTTTACTCGGTACGGCAATAAACATCTCGATTATACTTGTTGTGGGTTATACGGGGGAAAAGCCGATTACCCGCAAACACATTTTAAACGCCAGCGCTGATCGACTCGAACCTATCGCTGCGACCGTGCTGTCTACGGTTGTAGCCATGATTCCGATCGCTGTGCACTCGGTCGGAGAGGCGGCTTTTCAGAGCAACACCGCAGTCGCCCTTATCGGTGGGCTCCTCGTCGGTCTGGTTTCCATACTGCTGATTTTCCCGGTGCTCTACGATCGGTTGACCCGTGCTTCCCGATTTCTGCAGCAATGAATTATCGAAAAAGTTGGATCGAGAAACCCAGAAGAGTTTTCCTGCTGCTTATATTCTTATGTCTCCTGATCGTCCTGTTCGCCGCATCGGTGCCTCTCGGCTATCTACCCAGATCCCGGAAACAATCAATTTCAGTAACAATTGAATGCAGAGGAGCTTTTGAAGAGGAGATCGAGCGGACTATAGTGGAGCCCCTGGAGGCGAATATCGCCCATGTAGCGGGAATTATAGAGGTTTTTTCGGTCGCCGACAGAGGTAAAGCCCGCTTGATCATCACTTTTTCGTCAGACACGGACCTGGATACAGCCTTCCTCTCGGTCAGAGAGGTTATTTACGCAGCATACACGGATTTCCCAACAAAGGCGCAGCGACCGGTAATTTTGAAGAGCGACCCCCTTGGACGACCTGTGTTTATCGCTGGATTCCCGATCGCCGGTGACCTGAGTGAGGAGGATCTTAAGCGTATTTTTGAGAATGTAGAGGGTAGCGGTGAAATCGCAATCACCGGGGGCTACAAACCTGAGGTCGTGGTTGGATACGACCCGCAGAAACTGTCGGTGTCTCATCTTGTTCTGGAAGACCTGATACGCAAGATTAGAGCCGCCAATGTTGTGGGTGGATTCGGTCTGGAAAATGAACAACCCCACATCCTGGACAGTCGGTTCCTCAAGCCGGAGCAGCTGCTGGATCTACCAATTGCCGCCGGAGTTAGACTTCGGGATCTGGCAACGGTTGGGATAGAAAAACGCAGGACAGAATCACTGGGAAGGGTAGACGGGATGCAACGTTTGATCGTCTATGTCCAGCCGACCGGCGATGCCAATCTGCTGGCACTGTGCAGCCGGTTGGAAGGGCTTACCGGGAATCTTCCAGCCGGAGAGATTTTGTACAGCTATGGGCGACTTGTTCGGGGGGCCCTTGAACAGATTCTCTACGCCGTGTCAGCCGGGATTTGCTTCGTGGTGCTGCTCACAATTCTATTTTTGGGAAGACTGTTTCCGGCCGTCATGATCAGCGCGAACATTCCTTTCTCCGTTCTTGTTTCACTCGCTGCCTTACGGCTAACGGGAGAGGAGCTCAATATTGTTACGCTTTCCGGTATTGCTGTAGGTGTCGGACTGGTCATCGATGCAGGTGTCATCTTCGTTGAGGAGTACTTCCAATCAGGTATGAACTACCGAAAGGCGGTGTTCGTGTCTCGTGCTCCGATTCTGTTCTCCGCCGCCACAACGGTTGCGGTTTTCCTCCCACTGTTTTTCGCTCCTTCAGTGTTGGTCCATCAGTTCAAAGGTCTTGCCGTCTCGGTGGCCGGGTCGGTGGTTGCCTCTTGTCTATTTGTATTCCTCTTCCTTCCCACCTTTCTGCACTGGTTCTATAGAACCCACAGAGCCGTTTGCACATCATCCGGAAGACAGGGTTTGAGGATTTTGAAGTTTGATCGTGGAAAGGACAAAATCCTAGGCTGCATTCGTGCTCTTGTCTCCAAAATGAACAGGACCCGGTGGCCGATTTCGATTGCGGCTGGTGTCACGGTTTGTGTCCTTTTTATCATGGCATTCGGATCGGAGAGGCGGGGAATGGGATTTACCGGGCTGAGGGATGAAGTGATTCATTTCTCCGTTGAGTATCCAAGCGGATATACGAAGGAGTTCATCGAACAGGCGGCTTCCTCCCTGGAACGAACCCTCTTGGCCTATAGAGGTGTGGATCGGGTGAGTAGCCGCTATGAACGCGAACGGGCGTTCTTTTATGTCCAGGCAGCAGAAACTGTGAACACCGGGAAGTTAGTGGCCTTCCTCCGGGAGCAGAAAGACACTCTTGGGGAAGGGTTTCTTCATTTCCCCGACGGCTCAACCGAAGGGACTTCGTTCTCTCTAACCCTCTCGGGTCCAAGGTTGGATGAGTTGAAAAGGCTGGCTGTTCAGCTGGCTCAGGACCTTCACGGGCTGCCCGGAACCAAAGGGGTTGTCTTCCATTTCAAAGATGTGCTTCCTGCAAGGGCGCTGCATGTTGATTTGACGAAGGTTGCCCGGGCGGGCCTGGATCCGAGGCAGTTGTACTCCCAGATGTATTGGGCTCTATCCTCACCCGTTGTGGACAAGTGGACAACCGGTCCGGAGGAAATGGATGT
>CAZBXU010000093.1:0-15229 GCA_964495755.1 uncultured Spirochaetaceae bacterium
GCCCTCGGAAGAGCACACCAAAATCTGGGCTACTCATGCTGCTTCACCGCGTTACGAACGCCAACGACTGGATAAGAGTTTGATAGTTTCCTCCTCCACGTTTATAAACTTGTGCAGAGGGTTAGGAGCTGTACTCCTGAACCGTCTCGCGCCCCTGCAGCACCTCGATGGCGGCGAAGGCCAAGGCTTGCATTTCATTCTCGCCGGGAAAGACGAGAAATGGCCCGAGGAAGCTCACCCGGCGCTGTATCTCCTCTACGATCCGGCGGTCCCGTGCCAAGCCACCGGTCAACACAACCGCGTCGATCCGGCCGCCGACCACCGCCGCGAGAGAGCAAATCTCTTTGGCCACCTGGTAGCACATAGCTTGGATCACCTCGAGATATTTCCCTCCATCCCGATCTCCGATGGTTTCATCAAGATGTGCCTGAATCTCCCGTTCGATCAACAGAACGTCATTGGTGCCGAGATAGGCTACAATTCCTCCCTGCCCGATCAGTTTCTTCTGCAGGCTCTGAGGGTTCTCACTGTGGGCCAATACATAACGGAGCCAGTCCCCGGAAGGGAGTTGGCCTGCCCGTTCCACAGAAAACGGCCCGTCGCCGTCCAGGGCATTGTTCACATCCGTGACCCGCCCCCCCTCATGGATGCCCACGGATGTACCACCTCCCAGATGGGTAACGATCAGGTTGCATTCGCCGTAATTTTTCCCCAGCTTGATCGCCGCCTTTCTGGCCGTCGCCTTATGGTTGAGGGCGTGAAATATCGATTTGCGAGAGATCTCCGGCACTCCGGAATATCGGGCGAGCGGGCTCATCTCATCTACAACTATCGGGTCGGCGATGAACGCTTCGACTGCATACTCCCGGGCCAGCAGGTCGGCCAGCAGGGCGCCGAGATTCGAGGCGTGGGCCCCGTAGCGGGCAGTCTTCAAATCTCGCTTCATAGCTTCGTTGACCCTGTATACACCCCCCTTCAGCGGGTGCAAAAGACCGCCCCGACCGATCACGGCGTTTAGCCTTTTCGGTTCGAACTCCGGCCTTCGTTCCAGTACGCCGAGGATCACCTGTTTGCGAAACTCGAGTTGATCGATGATCGTGGGAAATCGGGCAAGCTCCGCCGTGTCGTGGCTGATTCTCTCGTTGATAAGCTCCCTTGCTTCGGAGTAAAGGGCGAGCTTGGTCGAGGTTGAGCCTGGATTAATGACCAGAACCATCATCGCCTTAGAGCACCTCCCGCCGGTGAGTTGATCTGCTCAGTAAGTATCTTTCTTGCACGCAGAAGAATCAAGGCGAAGGGCGCTTAAGCTGAAGGCAACAAGATCCGGAAGCAGCTTCCTCCCTCAACGGGAATGTAGGTCAGGCTTCCGCCGTTGCGCTCAACCAGAGTTTTGGCCAGGAACAGACCCAGGCCTGTCGATTGTTTTCCGGACACGCTGAGGTCGAACACTCGGCTCTGCAATTCCGAGGCTATCCCGCCGCCTGAATCCCGGACGTCGATCACGGCCTGAGCCTCCGCGATGTAGGAACGGATCTCCACCGTCCGTTCTGAAATCCCCTGTTGATCTCTGATGCTGTCCATAGCATTACGAACCAGGTTCAACAGAACCTGCTCGAGTTCCCCTCGGCGCACCGTCACTCTCATTCGATCCGGAATGTCGACACTCAAGTTGATACCCTCCCTCCGGCAGCCGGTTCTGACCATCTTAAACAGGAGATCGAGATCCGATTTCAAAGCAACGGATCCTGCCCTTTCCCGGCCTTTCTTTAGAAGCTGGTCGAGAAGCTCGGTAACCGCCTTTCCTCCGGACTGTGCCTGCTCCATAATCAGGTGTAGCGCCCGGTGCATGGATGGTTCATCTCTCCTGCGCAGAGCGAATCCGGCGTTGGTCTGTATCTGAGCCAGTGTGTTTTTGAATTCATGAGCCGCTCCGGCAGCCAGAATTCCGGTAACGATCAGGCGATCTTGAAGCAATAGGGTATTCTCGGTTTGGATGAGTCGGGAGTGGGCCTGTCTCAGCTTCTTTTCCTGGACTCCCAGGCGAATATGCAAACTCTGCCAGCCCGTACCCTGAAGATAAGCCTCCTGGGACAGAAGAAATCCACAGGCGATACTGTAGAACAACCCCGAAAAAACACGAAGCCGAAACACGGGCAGGCCGCTGCCGATCGACAGGTAATCGTAGACAAGGGCAGCCATCTGGAAAGCGGTGGCCGCCGTGTAGAGATACAGGAGAGGGTGACGATTCACACGGCAGATACCGGTAAGGAGAATCAGCGGATAAAGAGAAAGCAGGGTCAGAAGAAAGGTAAACAACAGGAAAAACGGTAATGTCCTGGACAAACCGATTGCCCGCACGATGAGCAGTACCAACAAAGCCACACCGACTGCTGCGTGCCACGCCCATGGCTTCCGTTCTACCGTGAGGAAGCAGGCGTACATCCCGACGGTCCACAGGACAGCCAGGGTGTATGTACCGACGGTAATGGCACCTGAAGGCAGAAACCCCGCCGCGGCTACAAGGGTTAGAGTACAGACAAACCAGAACATCTCGAGCTTGCTCGGTGCGCGGGTAAAACGGATAGCCAGCAGAACCAGCTCGAAGAGCAGCAATGCCACCGAGGCAGCCCTAACCCACAGGAGCAGTGAGTTCACGCTTATTTAAGATCTGACAATCGCACCGGTCTCGGACTGGTTTGCTCTTCGCTAACCGAGCCGAGTTCCTGCAGCAGCGACCGGGCCTTGCTGGATATCTTTGTGGGAATCTCCACGAGGATCTTGATATACAGGTCGCCCCTCCTGTCGGGGCTGTGAAGATAGGGAACTCCCTCACTCTTCAAACGCAGCATCTTGCTATTCTGCGTTCCCGGTGGAATTTTCAACTTGACCTTTCGCGAGTTCTTTAAGGTTGATACGAAAATCTCCGCTCCCAAGGCGGCCTGACTGACGGATATCGGGATCACGCAGTACAAATCGTTGCCGTCCCTCTCGAAGTACTCGTGGGCAAGCACGTGAATATAGACGTACAAATCACCGGGGGGACCGCCGTTCAAACCGCCGTCTCCCTGTCCGGAAATGTTTATCCGTTTACCGCTTTCGATACCGGGAGGAGTCGTAATCTTGATCGTCCGCCGTCGGGAAACCAAGCCTTTGCCCCCGCATGCCGAACATGGCTTTTCAATAATTTCACCCTCGCCGCCGCAGGTAGGACAGGTGGTGGCGATCGAAAAGAAACCAGAGCTGCGCCGAACCTGCCCCGTACCTCCACAGGAAGGACAGATCTTTTTGCCGCTGCCCTTGTCTGCTCCGGTTCCACCACACTCCCCACAGCTTTCATTGCGGGTAAAGGTGATCTCTTTCTTCTCTCCGAATACGGCGTCCGCGAAGGATAACTCAAGCTCGTAGCGAAGATCAGCTCCGCGGCGGGCGGAGCTGCGGCCCGCACCCCCTCGGGATCGAGACCGTCCACCCCCACCGAAAAAGGAGTCGAAGAAGCCGGTGAAGTTGGATCCGTCGAAGATGTCTTCGAAGTCGCGGAAAACGGAAGAGAAATCGTGGGCGCCGAAACCCATACCTTCCAATCCGGCAAAACCGAATTGATCGTAGGCCTGCCGCTTTTTCTCGTCCGCCAGCACCTCGTAGGCTTCCGTAGCTTCTTTGAACTGCTCCTCGGCTTGTTTTTCGCCGGGATTGCGATCGGGATGATATTGGACGGCTAGGCGCCGGTAGGCCTTCTTTATCTCGTCCTTGGAGGCGCCTCTGTCGACGCCGAGGACATCATAGTAATCTCGTTTTGCCAATCCTCTAATTCTTCTTTACGGTTTTTTCGAGTCCTCGTCGTCAACGACTTCGTAATCCGCATCTTCAACGGTTTCGCCGGATTCCTGTCCATCGCTGCCGCTCCCGGCCGCCTCTGAGGCGGATCCGGCCTCCTGAGCGCCGCCGTCGGCTCCTCCCTCCTGGGAGGCGGTGCTCTTGTACACCTCTTCGGCAAGCTTGTAGGCGGCCTGCTTGAGCGCCTCGATCTTGGGTTTCATCTCCTCGACCTTATCTGATTCCATGGCTTTACGCAGGTCTGCGACAGCTGTTTCTATTGTTTTTCGGTCGTCCTCTGTGATTTTATCCCCATAATCACGGAGCGATTTTTCCGTGGTGTAGATCAGATTATCAGCCTCGTTTCTCGCTTCCGCCTTCTCCCGCTCCTGCTTGTCTTCCTGGGCATGGGATTCCGCCTCTTTGACCATCCGCTTGATCTCCTCGTCGGAAAGGCCCGAGGAAGACTCGATACGGATCTTTTGCTCTTTTCCGGTGCCAAGATCCTTGGCCGATACATGGACGATACCGTTGGCATCGATGTCAAAGGTTACTTCGACCTGAGGTACCCCCCGCGGCGCGGGTGGGATCCCGACCAGGTCAAATCGGCCTAGGGTACGGTTCTGGGAAGCCATTTCCCGCTCCCCCTGCAGCACGTTGATCGAGACGGCGGTCTGGTTGTCCGAAGCCGTGGAAAAGATCTGACTCTTTCGGGTGGGAATGGTTGTGTTGCGCTCGATGAGCCTGGTAAACACGGCGCCAAGAGTCTCGATGCCCAGAGAGAGGGGAGTAACGTCAAGCAGCAGCACATTCTTGACATCTCCGCCGAGAATCCCGCCCTGAATTGCGGCCCCTACGGCCACAACTTCGTCGGGATTCACACCCTTGTGTGGTTCTTTCTCAAAAAGCTCTTTGACCAGCTTCTGAACGGCGGGCATCCGGGTTGAGCCCCCTACCAGGATGATCTCGTCGATATCGGCGGGTTTCACCCCGGCATCGCTCATGGCCCGTTGGCAGGGGCCTTTGGTCTTTTGCACCAGGTCCTCGACCATCTGCTCGAATTTTGCCCGGGTCAGATTGTACTGCATATGCTTCGGACCTGAGGAATCGGCGGTGATAAAGGGAAGATTGATATCCGTCGACTGCGTGCTGGAAAGCTCTATCTTGGCCTTCTCCGAGGCATCCCTGAGCCGCTGCAGGGCCATCCTGTCCTGGGAAAGATCGATACCATAGTCCTTCTTGAAATTATCCACCAGCCAATCGATGATCCGGTGATCAAAATTGTCTCCCCCCAGATGGGTGTCGCCATTGGTAGACTTGACCTCAAACACACCTTCGCCCAGCTCGAGTACCGAAACGTCGAAAGTACCGCCGCCCAGATCGTACACGGCGATGCGCTGTTCCTTGTCCCCCTTGTCCAATCCATAGGCTAGGGACGCTGCGGTAGGTTCATTTACAATTCGCTTGACCTCCAGACCGGCGATACGGCCGGCATCCTTGGTAGCCTGCCGTTGGGCATCATTGAAGTATGCCGGAACCGTGATCACGGCATCGGTCACCGTTTCGCCGAGATAATCTTCGGCGGTTTTCTTCATCTTTTGCAGAATTGCCGCAGATATTTCCGGAGGTGTGTATTTCTTGCCTTGGATATCAATGGAAACACCATTGCCCACATCGGCTACTGAATAGGGTACCATCTTAATCTCTTCCGGTACCTCGTTGTGTCGACGACCCATGAACCGCTTTATCGAATACACGGTATTCTCGGGATTAGTGATCATCTGGTTCTTCGCCGGTTGGCCGACCAACCGCTCACCTTTGGAGGTGAAGGCAACGATCGATGGGGTTGTTCGCTGCCCTTCCGCGTTTTGGATTACCGCAGGCTCTCCACCCTCCATAACAGCAACACAAGAATTTGTAGTTCCGAGATCAATTCCGATTATCTTGCCCATCTATTTCTCCTTCTCCTGTTCGTCATCACTTCCGGCTCGCTCGAGCGTTACCGGTTTGGCAACTTTAACTTTTGCCGGTCTCAACACTCTGTCGTGTAGGAGATACCCCTTCTGATAATCCTCCAACACGATCTCTGTGTCATGCTTATCAGTCTCCTCTACGGCGATCGCTTCGTGCTTCTCCGGATCGAAGAGCTCGCCGTTAGCGGAGAACCGCTTCAAACCCCAGTTACGCTCGAGAATGCTGACCATCTGCTTCTCGATCATTGATACACCGGTATGGAAGGCATTGAAATCCTTGGAATCCGCCGCAGATTGGATGGCTCGTTCAAAATCGTCGATAATGGCCAGCAAATCGGTCAGGAGAGCGGCGTTGGCGTATGCAATACTCTCCTCCTTTTCGCGAAACATCCGTTTCCGGAAGTTGTCGAACTCCGCGGCTTTGCGTAACAGTTGATCGTTGAGATCCCTGACTTCCTCTTCCAGCTTCTGTATCTGGCTTTGTAAGCCCACTCCCGCAGCCGGTTCACCATGTACTTCGACAGGGGCTTGCGATTCTTTGGATTGAGTTCCTTTTTTCTCTTCTTTTCCGATCTTGTCGGTTTGTTGATGATCTTGCTTCACTTCCTGATCAGACATCCTCTCCCACTCTGTTTCCTGAAATTCAAAAGCTGCTCCGCTCGAAATCGTACGGTACGAAACCGAGTCTACCCTTGAGATTTTTTCATATGTGCTCTTGGATAAAATAATAACCCACCTATCGGGCTGTCAAGTTTTTTTTAATGCAGGGACTAAACGTAGAATCTTTCTATAGAGAGAGTTATATATAGAAAATACACAATAACTAGCAGATACCCTTTCCAGCGCTGTAAAGCGTAGCGCCAACGGGCCAGAATAAGCATCAGAGCGACTACACCAAGCATCCAGGGGAAGGCAAAGAAAATCACCCGCGGCTCGACCTGGATCGGGTTGGCGACGGATGCGGCTCCTATAATCCAAAGAATATTGAGGATATCCGCTCCAATGATGTCCCCGAGGGCCAGATCGCCGTGTCCTTTCCGCGCGGCGACGATACAGGTAACGATCTCCGGAATCGAGGTGCCAAAAGCAACCAGGGTAAGTCCGATCACCGCCTCGGAAGCTCCGAAGTATTTGGCGACAAAGACCGCAGAGTCTATCAGGAACTCACTGGCCACAACCACCCCGGCAAGCCCTATGAGGAAGCGCAAAACCTGAACACCGATCCCTCTTGTTTTGATGTGGCCGGCCAGCTCTTCGTTGACCTCAGGCGCTATTTTTCGTTTTCGGTTCTCCGTATAGATGAGGTAGGCCAGATAGACCGCAAGTATCCCCAACAGGAGCAGACCTTCCCAGCGACTGATGATCCCGTTCAAGCTCAAGGTAAAGGCGAGTATATCAATTCCAACCAGAAAGAGTCCGAATAAACGAAGCGAGCGCCTTTCAACCCGAATAGCCATTGGGGCGACGATGATTCCCAGTCCCAGAGCCAGCGTGTCATCCACAATGACAGATCCGACGGCATTTCCCAAAGCAATCTCAGGAAAGCCCCGGATCGCGGAGAGCACCGACACTGTGAACTCAGGGGCGGTAGTGCCAAAGCCCACCAGGATAACACCAATGACGATTTTCGGCACATTCAGCTTGTAGGCAATCCCCACGGCGCCGTCGACGAGGAAGTCCGCAGCCTTGTAGATCACTAAGAAGGTAGCCGCCAGAATCAGAAGATGGTAGATGATGTTATCGGGAATGAAATCCATGCAACTCAAAGAGGATAATATATGAAACGCGTCCGTTGCGCACTACCTGTTCCAGAGGCTCTCGTTATTTCTTAGGGGCCAGCTCCAGGATCAGCTCCACTTCACCACGGCTGAGCTTCGTAGTCCGGGCGATCTCCATCGGCGTCCAACCCAAATGGGCCAGCTTGGTCACGGTTTCCCGTTTGTCCATCGGAGGAGCTCCCTCGCCAAGCTTGGACTGCTTCTTGTCTGCTTTCAGAATGCTCTCCATGAGGCGCACCTGCTCCTGGGCCTGCTTCCCTATCGTTTCGAAGCGAGTTTCCGTCTTTGCCAGCCACTCACGAGCCGTCTCAAGCTTGCCCATTCGATCCTCCAGCTCGCCGAGAATCGAATCGAGGTTGTGGATCTTCTCGATGACATATTCCGATTTCTCACGGCCCGCAGCCAGGTCCACAGCCTGAACCTTCAACTCCTTCAGCTGCCCGGAGAAAACCTGCAAATCCTTCCCGGCCGTCTTCATTTCCTTCTCCAGCTGGTCGAGAGCTTGAAAATTCTTGTCCACACCGTGGGTCGTGGCTTCGATTATAACGTTCTTCTTCTCCAAGCGGTCAAAGCGGCCCTCGACGATTTTCTCGAGATTCTCGAACTCCCGAATCTTGGCCTGAATCTCCTGCAGGGTATCCTGGCTTGAATAAACCGTACCGATTCTGTGATCAAGTTCCTTGGATATATTGAGCAGTTTCTTGAAATCCGAGTCCATATCTTCGACCCGACCGCGCTCGGCGAGCAGCTTGCCAAGTTTGCCGCCGACCTCATCGACGGTCTTCTTCATACTCACAACTTGGGATTCCAGGCCCTCCACCTCTTTACTCTGGACCTGCAGCTTTTCCATATCCCGCTTCATTTCCTCGATCCGTGTCTCGAACTGGACTTTGAGCTCATCCGCCCTCTCGAAGATCTTGGTCTGGGTTACGAAGCCCTTTACCCGTTTGTCCAGCTCGTTCAAGTTGATCGAAAGCAGCTGATATCCCTCGTCGATCTTCCCGAATACGGACTGTTGCTGAAACTCTGTCCTGTTCTTCATATCGGCCAGACGATGTTTCAAATCCCGCATGCGGTTGTCCGTCTCCATCTGCATGTCTTTGGATCTTTGATTCAACTCGGCCTGAAACGCTTCGACCTGGCCTTTGAAGCTCTCCAAAGCCGACTCGCTCTTTTCGATCAGCTTGGCTTCCAAATCACCGACCCGTTTGGTGATCTCTTTGAACTCCTCCTTCAACTGCAGTCTCTCGGCATTGGTGGAGGCGATCAGATCCTCCGTCTGCTTACTGAAATCGTCATTGATTCCGGCGATCTGATTCTCACTGTTCTGACGTAATCCCGTGTATTTCTCAGTGAACTCCAGCTCGAAACTTTTGATAGCCTGGGCTACCCGGGCCTGCCAGGAAGCGATCTCCCCGTTGGTTGCATCGACTATCTCCTCCAGACTGCTCTTACTCTGGTTCACTGAACTCTCCATCGCCCGCAGCCGTTCCTCGAGCTGACGGCCGTGTTTCTGAACAGTATCATCCATAGTATCCTGCAGGCTCTGCATCCTAGCTTTTAGATTGCTCTGCGCACTTTTCCGTGTCTGCTCCAGCTGGGCGTTCAGATTGGTCTTAAACCCTTCTATGTGGTCCTCGCTGCCGGCAACCCGTTCGCTTACCGAGCTTTCAAAAGCCGTAACCTTATCCTCCAGCTGTTTGAAGTTTTGGGAACTCTCCTGCTTCGCCTTCTCCAGCCCGTTCTTCAGCTCCTCATTGAAGCGTTGCTCGATCCTCTGCCGTTCGGCCACCTGGGCGGCCGCAACTTCCTTCATCTTCCCGTCAATCTCACCCTGCCAATCCTCGATCTTCTGTCCCATCGATTCATCCCGCTCGCGGAGGTCCTTGAAGAAATCATCTTCAAAAACCTGCAGTTGTGTGGACACATTCTCGTAGGCTTTGGATTTCAATTCCGTGAGACCCTCTTCCAGATCGTTGAGGCTGCCGCGCAGTTGGACAAACTCTCCTTGAATCTTTTCCCTTTCCACCTTGCGTTCCTCTGCAAATCCGCTGGTAAACCGGGAAAACTCCGCTCGAACTTTCTCGCTGGTCTTCTGGATCAATGCCTGGAGATTTTTCTCCATTGCCTCGATATCGAGGTTGGCCGTCTCCAGCTTCTGGAATTTGTAATCGATATCCTTCTCATATCCCTCGAGCCTGTCCTCTATGCTCTGAAGTGCGGATACCTGCATCTGTTCAGCCGCGGCGGCGATCTTCTGCAAGCCCTCATCTTTCTGGCGTTCGCTGTCCTTTAAAAGAGAATTGATTTGGCTGCTGACCTGCTGCCGATAGGATACAATTTCATCCACCGTCTTCCGCAGACCCTGCCTCTGTGAGCTCAGGACTTCAGAATCCTTGACGATAAGCGCCTTAAGTTTTTCGAAAACTTTACCTTCGAGCGCTTCACCGCGCTTCACGGTGTGGACGAGCTGTTTTTCAAAAGAATTCAAGGTGTCGCTGTAGTTTTTCTTCAACGCCTTACCCTTGGCGTCGGCTTCCGACAGCAGTTTGTTCAGGGAAGCAACGTACTGGTTGAGAAGGCCGCTGCGCTTGGCCTTCGCATCCAGTTCAAACTGATCGAAACTTTTCTTGAGGCCTTCTAAAACCTCGTTCTGCATCTGTTCGGCTCTGGATTCTAGCCGGGTTACGTATATTCCGAAATCTTTGACCTTCTTTTCGGAAGTTTGGACAGTGCCGGCCATCTCCCGGATGCGCTGCTCGGTGCCTTTTACGATTTCATCCCTTAGGCTTTGTAGGCCCTTGTGATTCTCCTGTCGAAACTTGTCCGACACAAGAGTAATTTCCTGCTCTACCTTCTCTAATTTCTCCGATGCAGTGGTTATCCGTTTTCCGACTTTGTCTACGAACAGCGATTCCGATTGGATACGCTTCAGGTTCTCATCCACTCTGGATGTCATTCCAACCAGCTCCTCGAGGGCATGATCATAGCTATCGATTTTCTTTCGGATCTCAGCTATTCCCTCGGCCCGTTCGCTCAAGCCCCCTTCAACCTCGCGAACCCGCTTGAGAACCTCCTTCCCCGCTTTCATGTTTACCTGTAGTTCGATGGCGAGATTCTTCATTTCCGCGGTCTTCTCTTCGACGGAACTGGCCAGCTCATCCTTCATCTTGTCAGAGAACCGTTTAACCTTTTCCAGAGATCTGTTATTACGGTCGATTTGCCTGTAGATAATGAGGACTACCAGTACAATGATAATAGACAGCAGATTACCGAATGAGAAAATCATCGTTCCCCTCCCATATTGGCCTTCTGTCGGCCCAAATCTTCTCAGGTAGTTGCTCAGTGTGGGCTCAATATACACTAATCATAGCCTTCCGGCCTTCGGTTGTCAATCTTTTTACCGGGATACTTTTTCCGGTGTCGGCGGAACGAAAGAACCCCCAAGGGGGAGCCTGACCAGATGGATGTAGGCGCCGGGAAAGCGCTGCGGGATCCCTTCGAGGCTCGACTCCTCGGTCCTGTCGAAGACGGCTACCCGAAACGTACCGGAGGGGGTAAAATAGGGGAACAGGATAACCAGATGAAAGTGCTGCCGAAGTACCGGTTGTCCCCCGTACTCTCTGTTCAACGAACCGATATAGAAATGCCCCGGATTGGCACCGGCCTCGAGAAAGAGCAGCAGCTCCAGTTCTTCAACAGGAAACCCGACGTCCTCCCGGTAGCCCAGGTAATCAACCTGGCGAACATCGAAATATTCCGGGCTTTCCGGCGGATACCCCTGTGCACCCCAAAGGGCGACGGCCAGGTTTCTCGACCAGTCCAGCCCAAAGTAGGGATCTCGCTCTTCCTCGAAGCGAAGACTCCAGCGGTTCCCTCTGTATTCGAGATGTTTCTCCTTCAGGGCTTCGATCTCCAGATATCTCCCCGCCAGAGGAAAATAAAACCCGTCGCTGATCCATTTTGCAAATCCCGAACAATTCAGCCCACCGAGTCCTTCCTGAGGAAGACCGGTCTCGATGTATACAAACTTGCAGTCCGCATCCATAGCCCCATCGTCGCGAGCCGATAGAGAAGGGAGGATCCTCTGAATCTGGCTGATATAAGCCGCTGTCAGGACGTCAACCCCTCCCCCTCGCCTGTACAGCAGCTTCTCCCACTGAACGGTTGCTTTTGTTAGGGTCATCACCCTGGCAAAAGGTTCTGTGAGAAAGCTCTGAAACTCGAGGGGAAGCAGAACTCCGAGATCCACGGCAATTCCAAAGAGATACACGTCCATCGAGGTTCTGTTGCCTTCAGGAAACAGCCGTACAAAACATCCCGGATGGCGCCTGAGAAACACCTTGATCTGGACGAAGCGACCGTTTTCCAGATCCCGTTTGATGATATAGTTTCCCACGCCGGCTACGGAATACGATGATCCTTCCTCGTTCTGGAAGAGATAGTAAAGATGCCCCCCCTGGCGCTGAATCTGAAACTTCACCCTGGTGCCGGTAGACTGCTGGTCGAGAATCCGATACTCCGTTTCCAGAAGCGCTGCACTGGGTACATAGAACAGTTCCTCGAGTTCCCTCCTTGCTTCATCGTTCTCCGGGATCGGAACCGACGCTCGGGGGATAGGGAAGATCTGTTGCGCCTGGGGACCGCCTTGAGAAAAAACCGGCAGAGTCAGGCAGAATAGCAAGATGCTAAACGAGCAGTGTATCCTCATCTATTCTATTTACGGTATAAGGAAGCCTATGTTTTAGTGATTCCCCAAGGGACTTTGCATCCCAGGCGAAGGTCGGGCTGATTTCAACGCGATGAATAGGCCGACCTCCTCGCATGGGAACCTCAACACCGCAAGATTGCAGCCAGCGGCTGTAGAGGTTGATCATACCCTGTCTGCAGATTTCGATCGAATCGCGGCCCGTTCTGTTTTTCAGGGGCGCAAACTCTTCTTCCCTGCCGGTCTCGAAGAACAGAGGATTTCCGGCGGTAGCGAGAGCGTCGAATATAAACATCTCAAACTTGATCGCCTCTCTTTCCTTGACGGTCCCTCCTCCTTCCCCGGGTATCCAGGTCCGGATTCTTTTTTGAGCAGTGTGCAGGGGCAACCGGCCCCCATGGGAAGCAAGAAAATCTAGATTGAACAGGTGAATCGCGATCGATCCGTGGGAGTACAACAGATTCCCTTGTTCATCCCGGGCCCGCATCTGCTCTTCTGGAAAGTCGGAATACTCGATCACCGCCGGCTTGCTGTCAGCGTACCCGATGACTCCGATCTTTTCCTCCGGATAAGTTTTTTCTATCACTTTGCTGGACATCTGGGAACCTTTCAGCCGGTGTACGCCGAGGAAATGAGGGTCCGGAATCCGTACCAGCGGGTTATCGACCTGGAAATAGAACAGTTCTTCGGCACCCCGCGCACTCATATGATCGAGATACCCCGAGTCCTGCAAGGCTGCGAGCGTACCGCCGTGCCCGTTCGGATTCTGGAATAGGCCCCCGTCTTCGGCCAGAAGAAGCTTACCCTGTACGGTAAGGGTCGGGAACAAACCCTGGCTGAAAAACAGGACTTCCTCCTCTGGAAGCCCGAAGTAGGCATTGGATTCAAAGAAAAAGCGGGTCTGTTCGAGATTCAGGGGGCTGGTCATGATATACCAGTACAGGGATCGATCGTAGCGCTTGCGTGCGGCCAGGAGTTTTTCCGCAAAAATCTGAAAAAGCGAGGCATTTCTGATTGGTGAGATTGGGAAGCACCCCTTGGGTCCCTCGAAGCCAAGCCGCGAGCCCTGCCCCCCTGCGGCGGTCAGGAAAGCAACCTTGCCGGCGGCGAGCAGTTCCTCTCCTTTCCGCCTGCCCGCCTCGTCCTCCCTCCACTCCGCTTCAGAAATGCAGGGAATGGGCTCGATACGGCGCTGACCCGTATCGCCCGGCTGCCGGTGCAGCTGTCGCAGCAGATGCTCGTACAGATCGACTTTTAAGGAATCGAGATCGTTCAGGAGAACCTTCTTTTTATCCGCGGATCGTCGCCGCCACGACACAAACAGGTGCTCTTGCCCGTGGGCTCGCCACTGCCCGATAATCCTGGACTCTCTCTGTTCGCTCATTTCTCTTCCTTGTCTTTGAGCTTCTCCCAGGCCGAGAGCAGATCACTGCGCACCGCTGTGATACGGGCTTTCAGATCGGCCTGGGACGGTCCTGCCTCCTTCCAAATCGTCTCTCGGGCCCCGTCGATCGTGTAGCGCTTCTCGTACAGTAGATGCTTCAACCGCAGCAGCAGCTGTACTTCCCGGTCGGTGTAGATCCGTCGTCCGGATTTGCTCTTCTTGGGTGCGGTGAAGGGAATTTCATCCTCCCAATAGCGGATCACGTAGGGCTTGACCCCGAGAAGCTGACTGACCTCACCTATGGAATATCGCTTACTCATACACCCAACCGTATCACGATTCCCGCACCTCCACGAACAGGGGAATCTTGTCAAAGCCCAAATCTCTGCGGATCCTACCGCTTAGATACTGATTGTACCGTTTCGGATAACCTTTGAGATGATTTACAAAAAAAAGGAAGGTTACAGGATTCACTCCGGTTTGGGTGGCATAACGAATCTTGATGTTACGTCCTCGGACCGGCAGGGCGTACTCGCTTATCCAGGTTCGCAGGAGCTGATTCAAACGCGGAGTAGCTACCTTTCGGTTTAGCTGGCTGGAAACATCAAGAACCGCTTCGAGCAGTTGAACAACCCCCCATCCTGTACTCGCAGATATTCGCAGCAGAGGAGCAAAATCCAGAGTGGGAAACAAGAAGCGCGTCCGCTCCCGCACCTCCCGCCAGAGAGGCCCCTCCAGGTCCTTTGCTTTCCCTTCCACCCGCTTATCCCACTTGTTGAGAACCAGGATGATTCCCCTTCCCCTTCGAGCTGCGAGGGCAGCGATTTTTTTATCCTGGTCGCTGATACCCTCGGTGGCATCTATCAAAAGAAGCACTATATCCGCTTCCTCGATACTCTTGATGGAACGATTCACAGAGTAGTACTCCACGGACTCGCTGACCTTGCTCTTGCGGCGAATCCCTGCCGTATCGACAACCTCCAGGTGATACTGCTTATACAGGAACTGTCCTTCCACGGGGTCTCTGGTCGTGCCGGGAATCTCCGTAACAAGTGATTTCTCAGTTTTCAGAAACTGATTGAGCAGTGTAGATTTACCGGTATTTGGCTTGCCGAGGATAGTTAGCCGCATACCCTTCTTTGGCTTGAGATCCGGTACTCCGGTTCCTGCATAACCGCTTTGAACGGCAGATTCGTAGATAGAATCCTTGAGCGTGTTGATGTTTCTACCATGTACGGCGGATACGGGGATGAGCCGGGGAATCCCTACCCTGTGAAACTCTCCCAAATTCATGGCCCGCTTTTCGTTGTCGACTTTGTTCACAACCAGAATCAGTTTCTCCTGGTAAGGGCGGAGCTTCTCAAGAAATTCGAGATCCTCGCCGCTCAATCCGTCCGCTTCCACGAGCAGGAGAATCAGATCGCACTGCTCGGCGATCGCCGTACTTTTAGCAGTAACTCGTTGTTCTATGATCCCCCCTGCCTGGTTGTAGCCACCGGTATCGACAAGGCTAAACTGCAGCTCTCGGATATGGATGCGCCCCTCCACCGCGTCCCTGGTTACTCCCGGAGTG
>CAZBXU010000094.1:0-226 GCA_964495755.1 uncultured Spirochaetaceae bacterium
GTAGACTTTCTCTGTGGAGATGTTCTGGTTGTCGGCGCCGATCCGATCCGGCTCCATGGCCAGGTTCTGGGCGCCCAGGGCATTGACCCTCCAGGCTCTTTCGGGTTCGGTCTCGCAGGATTCTACGTCGACACAGGCTGCGGAGTTGACGATCAGATGTGGCTGCACCTCTGCAATCGTGGCAACCGTTGCCTCCCGCCGGCGAATGTCGATTTCTCCGATATCC
>CAZBXU010000094.1:236-13414 GCA_964495755.1 uncultured Spirochaetaceae bacterium
TCATATCGTAGTGTCCACTGTTAGCTCTGCAGACGGGACGCTCGATCCAGGGCGCTGCGCAGGCGCTTAACAGCCGGGTCGATTTCTCCGATTTTCTTTCGTTTCATGATGCTCCCTCATACAATATACAGGTGTACGCCCCGTTGTTCGAGATCGGTTTTTTCACGCTGGGGGATGCCGCTGTCGGTGATCAGACAGGTAATATCTTCTGGGTAGAAGAGGCTGGCGAGATGGACCTTGCCGAACTTGCTGGAATCCGTCAGGACAAACACCTCGTGGCTCCTCTTCACGATCAGCGAAGAGATCTCGGCACGCATCATGTCGGCGCTGGTGAAACCGGTTTCGCTGGTGTAGCCGTCGACCCCGATAAAGGCCTTGCCGAAGTTGACGTTATCCAGACAGAGCTTGGTCAGCCGCCCCACCAAGCTCTCGCTCTCGTGCTGGTAGCTGCCCCCGAGCAGGATGATGTTGGCATGATCGTTTTTTTTCAATTCCCGTGCGATGAATACATTGGTGGTGATGATGTTGATACTGGCCCGGCTTTCCAGCTCTTTAACCAGGATGGCGTTGGTGGATCCGGATTCTATGAGAATCGTCTCGTCTTCGCTGACGAAGGTAGCGGCCTTGCGGGCAATGGCCAGTTTTTTTTCGTAGTTCATTACCAGCCGTTTGGAGATGTCGTCGGCGTTCTGCAGGACCGCGCCGCCGTGAACCCGTTTCAGGAATCCCTCTTCCTCCAAATAGTTCAGATCCTGCCGGATCGTAACGGCGGAAACAGCGAATCTGCCGGCTAGATCGCTGACCGTCGTTTTTTTGTCGCTGCTGAGTGAATTGATAATCGTGCGTTGTCGTCTGTTCATTGCCCCTCCAGTAGCAGGGAGGCCGCGCCGATCAACCCGGCGTCGGGGCCGGTTTTGGCCAATGCTATCTCGATAGGATCGAAAAGCATGTCTCGTACCAGGGTGTAAAATTTTTCCTTGATCCGATCAAAGTATAGAGGACCCCAATTCATCAGTCCTCCTCCGAGCACGATAATGGGTGGATTGAATATTTGAAATAGGTTGTAGAGACCGATGCCGATGAAGTCGGCGCATTCCAGAACCACGCTGCGGCACAGAGAGTCTCCGGCATCCAGGCCTTGCTTGAGCAGCTCGCCGTTGATCTGCGTCGATTCATCAAAAACCAGATCGGTCTTCACTCCCTGTTCGAGCTTATTTCTGACCAGCTGCGGTAGAGCCAGACCGCTGGCGTGTGACATCAGGCAGCCGTAGTTGCCGCAGCCGCATTGGATGTCGCTCTGGGGATTCACTATAGTATGCCCGAACTCGCCGGCGGTACCGGTCAGGCCTCGAAAGATCCTGCGGTTCAGGACCAAACCGGCACCGATGCCGGTGCTGACCGTGAGAAAGATCATGGTGTCGTAGCCGGCGCCCGCACCGAAAAGAAACTCTGCATAGCCTTGGGCGTTGGCATCATTATCCACGATGACCGGTACGCTAAAATGCTGTTGAATCATTCGGCGGATGGGGAAGTTCTTCATCTTGAAGCTGGGGAAATTCGAGGTTGTAATAACCACGCCTTCTTCGAAGCGAAGGTGGCCGGCAAAACCGATGCCGACTCCCCGAATGCTACTCTCCTCAATCCGATGACTGTCAAGCAGCTCGTGCACCATGTCCCTTATTTGAATGCACAGGCCGGTTTCGTTCTTCTTCGTGTGGTCGTAGGCCACCACTTTGTCGACCAGCGTACCGTCGAGACGAACCAGGCCGATGGAGAGTTTGGTTCCTCCCAGGTCTACACCGCAGAGCAGTTGTTTCTTCAATCCCTCACCCCGCCGCTCTATAAGGTGTGCTCGGTTCGGGCGATGATGTCGTCCTGGGTGTCCGGGGACAGGCAGGTGAAAAATGCCGAATAGCCGGCCACGCGCACAACCAAATCCCTGTAGCTCTCCGGGTTGTCTTTGGCTTTGAGCATGGTCGACCGGGAGACGATGTTGTACTGGACGTGCCAGCCCTTGAGATCGTCGAAGAAGGTCCGCAGCATGGCGAGCAGCTTCTTTTTGTCCCTCTCCTCGCGAATGGTCGCCGGAGAGAGTTTCTGGTTGAGCAGGACACCTCCGAGGATCTTGTTCGTCGGCAGCTTGGCCACAGATTTGAACACCGCGGTGGGCCCCAGGATATCCGTTCCCGCCGTCGGTGAGCATCCTTCGGCCAGGGGCGTGAAGGCCCTTCGGCCATCTGGAGTTGCGCCCACCGTGGAGCCGGAGGGCACGTTGGCGGAGATGCTCGAGGTCCCTGCGTAGTAGTGGCCGCCGATGGGACCACGGCCGAATCGGGTGTTGTGATACTTTTCCAGCTCTTCGATGAAGTACAGGTAGGCCTCTCGCAGCAGTTGGTCCACGTAGTCATCGTCGTTGCCGTACTTGGGTGCGTGGTTTAGCAGGAGTTGGCGGATTTTTTCGCCTTCCGGCCCCGAAAAATCTCTGTTCAGAGCCTCGGTCAGCTCAGCCACAGAGATCCTCCCTGTCTCGAAGACGAGCTTCTTGATTGCTGCAAGGGAGTTGCCAAGATTGGCGATTCCGACCTGCAGGCCGGAGATGAAGTCGTACTTGGCTCCACCTTCTTTGAGCGTCTTTCCGCGCTCGATGCAGTCGTCCACGAGCGCCGAGCAGAAAACATCGGGAACGAGCTCCTCGAGAGCCGTGTCCACGGCCGTGTCGATGATTACCGTGGCTCGAGCGTAGAAACGGATTTGTTTTTTCCAAGCCTCCATGACCTGATCGAAGTCGGTGAAGTCGGCCAGCGTTCCTGTTCCGGGACAGAAGGTCTTGCCTGAGCGATCGTCGTAGCCGTTGCGCAGGGCTGCTATAAGCACCCGCATGAGGTTCAGAAAGCTCATACCGGTACAGCGGTAGCCCCATTTGCCGGGTACGGCGATCTCGATACAACCGATCGCCGAATAGTTGTAGGCATCCTCCTTTTCCACTCCGAGGCGGATCAGCTCGGGAATCACGATTTCGTCGTTGTTGAAAGCGGGCATTCCAAAGCCCTTTTCGATGACACGTATGCAATGCATCATGAACTCATTGCTTATCCCCCTGTGATAACGGACGGAGAGGTTCGGCTGAGTCAAACCCATATGCCCCACCGACTCGAGAATCAGACTGCTGAGACGATTGGTGGCGTCTGCTCCGTCGACTGTCTGTCCCCCTATGGTCACGTTCTGATAGAGAGGGCCTCCCGCCGAGTAACGTGTGTGGGACCAGGGGCGAATCTTAGTAATGGACAGCAGTTTCAGCCAGGTACACTCGAGAAGCTCGATGACCTGCTCGTCGTTGATGCGTTCCGCTTCAACATCCCGGAAATAAAAGGGGAACAAATACTGATCGAGACGGCCGAGGGAGATGGAATGTCCGTTGCTCTCGATTTGCAGAATCAGCTGCACGAAGTAGGTTAGCTGCAGGGCCTGGTAGAAGCTTGTGGGTGCGGAGTCTTTGATGGCCTCACAGTTGGCGCTGATGGCTTCCAGCTCGGCTTTCCTGACTTCATCCTCCTCGCTCTGGCTCAATCCCAGGGCTAAATTGCGGAAACGTTCGATAAAGGCCTGGGTGGCCTTCAGAACGATTTCCACGGCTTGATAGAAGTGATCCTTTTTTAGATTCGCTTTCTCCGCAAGATCGAGTTGTCCCCTCTTTGCTTTGAGCTGTTTGAGGATTCCGCCGATTCCTTGTTCAAGGATTTTTTCGAAGTTGACGGCCAGGTGGCCGTCACCCGAAGTCAGATTACCTTCGGCGCGGATAATTCCGGCTTCATGAATTTCCCGCATCTGTTCAGGCATACGTTCCATACCGCTTTCCAGCAGGGTCTTGCCCTGCCAGTACGAGCATATCTCGCGAATCTTGCTCTTCTGCTCTTCCTCGACATAAAAGGCATCCCCCGGGCGCTCTCCCAACTCGTCCAGTTCCCGGAGGATCCAGCTAACGGCATATTCGGGAAAGATCGGAGCGGCACGAAGACGAGAGGCCTGAGTGCCGACGATGAGCTCGCTATCGGCGATGGTTATCGTCATTTGCCGGAGGGTCTGATCGAGGGCCAGGGCACGGCGAACGATCAGTGGTTTGGCCTCGTTTGCTTTGTAGACCTCGGTGTAGATTTCCGCTCGCTCCGTACAGACCGTTGGTTTGGTATGCAGGTATTTGGATTTAAGCCTAGTCACTCGTTCAGAGACACTCTGAAGCGGGGGAGCTGTTTCCATTCTATCCTCCAATGTTGGTTGTGAGTCCTCTCTCCTCTGCCATTTCGGTGTAGTGATAGAGCCGCCCGTCCCAATCAGGCAAACGGGTGAGGTAGTGGTACTCCCGATCGATCAACGAATATTTGTTCATGCCGAGGGTATGAAAGGGTAAAAAATCGATTTCTCGGACATTGTCCAGCGAAGCGGCAAAGGCGATGATTCTGCCGATTACCTCGTTGGAATCGTTGAAGCCGGGGATCACGGGAACACGGACGATGACGTTGGCATCATTTCGATCCAGGGCTCTGAAGTGCTTCAATATCTTGTCCAGATCTCCACCAGTATACTTACGTAAAGGTTCGGGATCGATATGCTTGAGATCGACGAGAAACGTGTCCACAAAGGGAAGACTGGCCTCGATGTCTTTCCATCGGGCCTGCAGCGACGTTTCGACGGCCGTATTGATCTCCCGCTGTTTGAGGGCTTGAAGCAGCTCGAGCAGCAGTTGCGGCTGTCCGAATGGCTCTCCCCCGGAGACAGTAACGCCGCCTCCGCTGTTCCTGTAAAAGGGCAGATCCTTCTCGATCTCACGCAGGATGTCGGCAACACTCCTGTTCTCACCGATTACCAGCAGGGCATCGGCAGGGCATACGTTCCGATAAACCTCAGGATTATTTATTTTGTCCCGGGCGATGTGGATTTTTCCATCGTTTACGCTGATCTCTTCGCCTGTTCCCACGCGCGTGCATTCGAGACAGCCGATACATTTGCTGGAATCGTAGAGCAGCTCGCTTTGATAGGATTGGCTCTCGGGATTCTCGCACCAGACACAATGCAGGGGACAGCCTTTAAAAAAAACAATGGTGCGAATTCCGGAACCGTCATGGGTAGAAAATCTTTGAATATCGAAAATCATATCCTTCTATCACAGGTTATATAAGTTTCAAATGAAAGTCAATACGCTTTCAGTTACCACGATACTCTGCAGATTCTCTGTCCGTGTCTACGGTTCGCCACCAGCCCGCAGGCATGTGGAAATAAGGCGAAATCGGGAGTAAAATAGACTGCGATGTTATCTCAGGCTGATGTGGCACAGAAAGCGGGTGTTTCGATTATGACCGTTTCCCGGGTCATCAACGGAGCTGGGAATGTGCGGCCGCAAACCCGAGAAAAGGTCCTGAAGGCGATCAAGGAACTCTCCTACTATCCCAACGCTGCGGCCCGTGCGTTGAACAGGAATCGAGCCAATATGCTTGAAGTGATCATTCCCCACGAGGACTACTTTTTCTCCTCGGAGTACTTCAGCGAGTTGATTTTCGGGATAGAAAAGGTTGTTCATGACAGTGACTACAATTTGATATTCAACACCTACGATCCCGGGAAGGAAGCCGACTACGCCGCACTCTACAAGCAGCGCAAAGTAGACGGGCTGCTTATTGTGGCTCCCGCAGGCAGCGATCGTACCATCGTCAGACTTCATGAGGAGTCCGTCCCTGTTGTGCTGATCAACGGGCGGGTAGAGGGTCTGGAGGTAAGCTTTGTCGACGTGGACAACGTTGCTGGTGCTTTCATTGCGGTGGAGTACATCTACGATCTGGGGCACCGCAGGATCGGGATCATCACCGGCAACCTGCTGGTCGTCAACGCCCAGCACCGTCTCAAGGGATATCTCGATTTCCTGTCGAAGCGCGGTGTTCGTGAGTCTGAGGAATTGATATACAGAGGAAACTGGTCCGAGGAAAGCGGCTATGCCGGTTTTTCCTATTTCATGAGTCTCAAAAATCCTCCTTCGGCGATTTTTTGCTCGAACGACCTGATGGCGATCGGCGCTATTCGTGCAGCAGTGGATCTAGGAGTTGCGATTCCCGAGGCGGTTTCGATTGTCGGCTATGATGACATTCGACTTTCTTCGTTCATTATTCCCCGCTTGACGACGATTCACCAACCGATCGACCTGGTCGGGAAAACGGCTGTGGAGATGCTGCTGCAATTGCTGCGCGGTGAGGAAGGTGGTCCGCGGCAGGTGGTGCTGCAAACGGAGCTGATCATTCGCCGATCCTGTGAGACACCTTGACAACTGCAATGAAGCCGCTATAATAGATGGCGAATGTTAACGCAAACATTATTATGGGAAATATTTTACATTCAAAAACGTTAAAAGAAAATATTGACAAAGGATAAACTATCTAATATAATAACAAACACTTTCATATGAAAGTAAAATAACTTTCGTTATGGAAGAGTTGGAGGAAATGTCATGGCAGAAAAAACACGAGTACTCCTCGTCGGAGAAACCTGGATGGTGCTCAAGTTGCACGTGAAGGGTTTTGACCTTTTCCCTCTCGGTGGGTATGAAAACTTCGGTGTCTGGTTCATGGAAGCCATGGCCAAGTTCGACGATATCCAGGCCGAACACATGCCCAACCACGTCGCCCTGACCTCGTTCCCATCGACCCTCGAGGAAATCAACAAATACGATGTGGTTATTTTCAGTGATTGCGGGAAAAACACAATTTCCTTGTATCCGGAGATGTTCACCGTACCCATGGGACCCGACCGTCTGGAGCTTGTTAAAGAATTCGTGGAGAAGGGCAAGGCTTTCGTCATGGCCGGGGGTTGGAACTCTTATCAGGGTATGCGCGGTATTCCGGGCTATCACGGCACGGTCGTCGAAGAGATCCTGCCGGTTGAGATTCAGGCTTCGGATGATCGAGTCGAAAAACCTCAGGGTGTTCAACCTGCGGTCAAAGAGACGAAGCATCCGCTATTCACGGGTCTTCCGGAGCAGTGGCCCATATTCATGGGGTACAACAAGGTCACGGTCAAGAAACAAGCCGAGCTGTTGGCTACTATCGCCGAGGACCCCTTCATTGCCGTGAGGTCGGTTGGTCAGGGCAAGACCATGGCCTTTACCTCCGATCTGGCCAAGCACTGGGGCACGGACTTCATCGCCTGGGAGGGATACGCCAGGTTCTGGCACAATGCCCTGCTCTGGCTGACGAATAGGGATTGAAGCTGCATTGTCAATGCAGAAAAAATAAAAACATAGGAGGTGTCAAATGAAAAAGATCCTCGCCACAGGGATTGCCATGCTGCTGTTCCTGACAGGGGCGGCCGTCCTTTTCGCCGGAGGACAGGGAGAAGCGAAAGAGGCCAATGAGTTCATCATCTTCCACTACTGGACCGCCGGCGGTGAGAAAGAGGCCATCAACGAGCTGTTCAAAATCTTCGAGAGGGACAATCCAGGGGTGAATATCCTGGAAAATCCCGTAGCAGGCGGCGGCGGAGCCAACATGCTGGCCGTTCTCATGGCCAACCTGGAATCGGGCAATCCGCCCGATACATTTCAGGATCACCAGGGTAACCAGCAGAAGGACTTCATCGATGCGGGTTATTTGGAATCCGTCAACGACATCTGGAACGAGACCAACTTTGAGGGGCGCATCAATCCGGTATGGGTAAAAACCCTCAAGTTCAGCGGCAATGTCTACTCGGTTCCCATCAACGCCCACCGCACCAACTGGCTGTGGTACAATGTCGGCTACCTTAAGGACGCCGGCGTGAAGGCACCGGAGAGCTACGAAGAGCTGCTCGCTGCCTGCAAGAAGCTCAAAGCGGTCAATCCGGATGTCTGGCCCTTGTCCCTCGGTACGCGAGAGAAGGTTTGGTCGACCTATCTCTACGACATGTGCCTGCTGACAACCGGGGGGCCCGATTTCTACGAGAGGGCTGACACCGGCCAGATTGATTTCGCAACCGATCCTACCTTCCGCAAGGCCATGGAACGCTATGCCGCCTTGATACCCTACATCTACCCGTATCATGCCACCAAAAGCTGGGACGAGGCCGGAGCTTTGATCAATACCGGCGAAGCGGCCATGTACTGGATGGGTGACTGGATCCTGGGATACTATCTTTCGATCGGCATGGAACCGGAGAAGGACTTCAGTGTCACCGCCATCCCCAAGAACGTCTGGATGGGTCACGCCGATACCTTTCCACTGGCCAAGAATGCTCCGCATCCCGAGCTTGCCAAGTATTGGATTAAGTCGATTACCACCAACGAGGCCCAGAAGAACTTCAACCTCAAGAAGGGCTCGGTGACCATCGTCAACGACGTCCCGTCAAGCGTCTATCCCGATCCCTACCGCCAGCGCAGCGCCAAAGATCTAGCCAGCCTGCGCGGTGTGATCGACGGCTATCACGGTGGGATGATGACTCCCGCTTTCGGCGACGACATGATGGACATCCTCACTGAGTTCCTCACAAACGGAGATGTGGACAGCGCCATCAAGGAGATTGCCGCCTCCGCTGAGCGGAACGGCATCCGCACTGCCAACGACTGGTTCTGGAAATAGTCTCTGAACCGAGGGGAGGCGATGCTCTTTGTTGCATCGCCTCTCTATTTTTTCTATAGTTATTCTCTATAGTCATCCAGCAATCGAGTTGAAGGCGATGGGCAGGGATCGGAATAGCCAATGAAGTACAGCAAGGCGTACGGGTTTGTTTTCTTATCTCCGGTGGTGATCGCTGTGGCGGTAATCTACGGCATGATCGTTTGGAACCTGGTGGCTGCCTTTACGATTTGGGAGGGGATGCGTGCGACCTGGAAGTTCGCCGGATTTCTCAACTTCAGCAATCTGTTCGAGCTGCGGCGTTTTTGGGTCAATGTACAGAATAACTTTCTTTGGCTCTTTTTCTTCATCGTGCCCACAACCCTGCTCGGATTTGTGCTGGCTTACCTGTTTCAGGGACTTCGTCGGGCAGAGAAGGTCTTTCGTCAGATATTCCTCTACCCGATGGCCTTGGCGTTCATAGTGACTGGGACGCTGTGGGCTTGGATGTACGATCCCGGCTCCGGATTGATCAACTCGATTCTGGAAGCGTTTGGTGTAAACACGGCCAAACTCGGTTGGATAGCACTGCCCAACATCGCCATCTTCTGCATGATCTTCAGCGCCTTCTGGCAGTACGTGGGCTTCGCTCTGGTCATCTACATGGGAGCTATCCGCGGACTCTCCGATGCGATGATCGAGGCGGCCAATATCGACGGAGCGGGACACTGGCGTATCCTTTTTCAGATAATCTTCCCCAACGTGGGACACGGGACCTTGATCTGCACGACCATGTTGGCCATAACCACGATGAAGGTCTTCGACCTGGTTTGGATTATGACCGGGGGCGGACCGGGCATTCGTACTGAGGTCCTTCCCTACATGATGTACAGGATGACCTACAGCCAGCATAACATCGGCATGGGGGCTGCAACCAGCATCGTGATTCTTATTCTGGCCGCCGCCATGGTCATTCCCTACTCCAAGTGGGCCATCAGCAAGTGGATGCGCTAATGGGAGAGAAACGATTCAAGGCAACCTCCATCGCCATTTTAGTGATTCTCGCCGGTCTTTGGCTGCTACCCATCTACGCCATGGTCAACACGTCCATCAAGTCCCAGGAGGAGGTCGCCGCTCAGGAGTACCTGCGTTTGCCGCGCAAGATTGCGTTCAGGAACTACGCTACCGCCTTTCGAGCCCTCCGGGTGGGATTGGTCAACAGCGCCATTATCACCCTACCGGCCACCTTCATCTGTGTGTTTCTCGGCTCCCTGGCCGGCTACTACCTTACCATGTTTGAGTTCAAGCGGTCCCAGCTGGTCTTTTTCTGGATCGTGGTGGCCTCGTTTCTGCCGTATCAGATCGTTCTGATTCCCATCACCACGCTCATCGGCTGGTTGAATTTGATGAACTCTTACGTGGGCTTGATCCTGATCTACGTGATCCTCAATATACCCATGGGCACCCTGATCACGGCTACTTTCTTTATGAAGATGCCGGTTTCCTTTCAGGAGGCGGCGGCTCTCGACGGCTGTAAACCCTTTTTGTTTTATAGAAAGATCCTGGTGCCGGTATCGATACCGGGAATGGTATCGGCGGCAATTTTAGTGTTCGTGCAAATATACAACGAGTTCCTGCTGGCAATTGCCCTAACCCGGGGACCTAAAATCAAACCCGTGATGCCGATCCTGGCGGAGCTCAAAGGTTCGCAGATCGCCCAGTGGAATATTCAGATGGCCGGCGCTGTCATCGTTTCGCTGTTTCCGCTGCTGATTTTCATCGTTCTCTCCGAGTATTTCGTTTCCGGACTGATGGCAGGGTACGGCAAAGAGTAGAGCGTGCCGGCGGTGATCTTGTTCCCATCGGCACCGGCTATGTTTGCAGAGGTGATCCGGTCACCTAGACGCCTTTGAGCAGCAACCAGGCCTGGTGATACTTTTTCATCCGGGCCTGGTCTTTCATTGTCAGCTCCGGAAGCCTTTTGGCGTCCAGGTTGTCCTCTAGATCGGCGAGCTTCACCTTCCGAGCCACGGGATTTCCCAAGATCCTCTGGATGTAGTCTGGATAGCGGATTTGATTTCTGTGGGTCAGACAATCCACTGCTTGGAACGCAGCTTCAGGGAAGCCCTCCCGTCGAAGATCGTTCAGGGTCCACTCGGTGTCCTCGACCACGTCGTGAAGAATCGCGGCCATCATCTCCAGTTCGCTCTCCATTTTGAGCATCAGCCAAATCGGGTGGAGGATGTAGGGCCTGCCGTTTTTCTCTTTTTGTCCGCCGTGAGCCTGCACAGAAATTTGAATGGCTCTGTCCAGCACTACTTCTTCCAGGCCGCGCTGGCTTCGATATATTTCTTCAGCACTTCGTCGTTGATATACTCGAAGTCTATGGCAATTTCCCCGAACATCCGGCTGTCTCCGGCTTTTTGGGCATTGAGTACTTCCTGGATCTGGTGTTCATTCATGACACCGATTCTCAGCAAGAACTCACCGATTTTCTCAGACATTGGGTTTGCTCCGGTTCTCCTGTCCGTTTCGTAATTATACATTCGTCTGAGAAAGATGCAACGATAAGATGTGCGTGAAAACAGGATCGCAGCTGAACCGATTCCGCAATCCGGGCGGAGGCCGACTTTTTGCTCACTTAGCCTGGGTTCTGCGCTTGATGGTCCATCCCACCAGGGCGAGGAACAAGGCGATGGATGTCCAGGCGAACCAATCGCCGAGACAGCCGTACAGTGTTCGGGTCCCTTCGATCGGCACGTCGGCGAACATCAGCCGGTCTTCGGTCATGAAGTAATCCTGCCGCGCCAGTACCGTACCTCTGTGGTCCGCGGCAACGGAAGTGCCCTTGTTGACCTGCCGGACCACCGAGTATCCTCCCTCGATTCCGCGGAGCAGTGCCGGTTCCGTGTGAAAGGGCCGTATCCGTTCGGAGTCGTACCCGGGTACCAGCATGATGTCGGTACCCGCTTTGGCCGCTTGGCGTAGAAAGTTCGGGAAATCCAGGTCGAAGCAGATTGCAGCGGCAAGGGTGCCGTAGGGCGTTTCGATGGTCTTGATCACTCCGTCGGATTCCACGGGCAGCCAGGATTTCGTCTTTTGGTAGGTAAAGGCCAATTCACCTTCCGGGGTGAACATCAATACCTCGTTGTAGTTCAGGCTGCTTCCGTATCGCAGCTCGAGGATCGCCGGTGCGAAATACACCCCGTGCCGCTTAGCAAAATCGCCGGCCCTGGAGATAAATCCCTCAAGCTCTTCCCCAATTATCACACCGTTGCCCTCGGCCCAGAATATGATCCTGGCTCCGGCTTGTGCCGCCCTGTTGCTCTCGGTGAATAGAGCATCCTCAACCCCGCGTATCTCTTCCCCGTATCTATCGACCTCCTCTTTCGGCGTACCGATATCGAGCAGCGCCCAGTAATCCCTGGGATGCTCCACGGTGATCCCGGCCACCCGGACCGTTTCGGTGCGTGAAGGGGAAGTTGCGATCCGAACGGATCCATAGACGACGACCAGGAGTACAGCAGCCACAAAGACAGTAACTGGATTGTGAACAGGTCGAGTGTAGTCTGTGCCGCGAGGCATGTTCAGATCGGAGCCGTTCTCCCAGACTGTGTTCACAATCGAGGCGAACCAGGCAATGAGGAAGGAAATGCCCCAGATCCCGGTAACCGACGCCGCTTGAGCAATCGTGGCGAAAGAGAACTGGGTCGAGGCCGTGGAGAACAGTGTCCCGAGGGAAGTAAAACCAAGGATGTAGTCCATGGTCACATAGGCGGCCGGAAAGACCAGGGTAGCCCAGATGCCCCCGAGGCGAGGAGAAAGCGCCCTGTCGATGTACAGCACCAGGATCAACGGCAGGGGAACGACCGCCGGAAGAATGACCTGAGCGATGATGGGCAGATCCCAGGCACCGATCATGTTGGTCAGGAATGCCGCGTACAGAAAGGGCAGAGAGAGCAGGGGAGTGTACCACTTCTCCTGATTCCTAAAGAAGCGAACCAGGAATACCGGGGCGATCCAGGCAGCAGCGGGGGCACTCCATCGCCAGCCGATGAAGGCGTAGGCTCCCGCCCCGATGGCCAGCCAGAGCACATCCAGACCGAACCCGTTTGTTTTCTTTGACATCATTGCGACCTCCATACCATACCTACAAAAACAGCTGGTTAATTCTTTTGATTTAAACAAACGTTTTAATCAAAAGTAACATACAGCTGGAACCATAAAAAGTCAAGAACGAATACGTAACGAATACGTTAGAAAATGGGAATTTAAGACCGGGATCGTATCACTTGCATCCCCTGCTCCCGCCATTGGACCCGGATGATTCGATAGGGGATCCCATGGGTGCTGAAGTACTTCAGCCAGCGCTTCTGGTTGATCTGCAGCTGATCCCCCGGACCCTTGACTTCAATCAGTTCGTAACTTTTCGCTGTTCGACGGCGGGAAGCCGAGAATACAATCAGGTCGGGAAATCCGGATTTGTTCGCACCCAGGTTCTGGCTGAGTTTGTCGAATATTTTGACCAGATGCTGTCGGGGAATCAGGTACACGCTTTGCTCGACCAGCTCCCGGGGCCGATAGGGCTTTTTCAGGAAGCCCTGGACCCGG
>CAZBXU010000094.1:13424-14841 GCA_964495755.1 uncultured Spirochaetaceae bacterium
CCGGGGCAGGAACTTCCAGTGCACCAGATCGTTGGCTATTCCCTGTTTATGATCGTAGAGATCCAGGAGCTCGTCGGGCCAGGATCGGGAGGCCTCGATGTGGTTGAGTCGGTCCTCTATCAGTTTCGCCCGACGTCTGCTGAACTCGGGCCGGAACAGATCGCGGGGTCCCCGCTGATAGCGGTTGAAGAAGGCCCCGGGCAGTGACAGGAACACGATATCCCAGAAGGCCAAACCGAACAGGCCGACCCAAAGCACGTTCTCGGCGTGATAGACGCTGAAGCCCTGTTCCTGGAAATAGAGAAGCACAGCTTCCTCGACACTTGCGAGCGGGTCGCGTACCAACACCAGATTTTCCGTCGGCATCTCGACAGGTTCGACCTTCACCACAGGCAGCCCCAGTTTCCGAGAAAGCTTTCGGATATATCGTTCGGCGAACTCAAGTTCCGCCTCCTCCCAGGGATCGCTCACCATCTTGCGGCAAAGTTCGAGGGCTTCTTCCGCTGTCCCCTGTTGCTCCAGGATACGGACCTGCCTTTCCCGGGAAGGGGGAAGAGCTGCCAACCTGTACAGGTGAAGGGCCTGTCTGTCCTTCCCGATGCGTTCGAGATGACGGGCAACCCCGTTTACCAGGTTGTGCCGCATCCGCCGAAGGCCGGGATCTTCCTCGACAGCACCCTGTTCCGGAAGATATTCGATCAGGGAAAGCAAGGCGTTTGAGTCAATTTCATTCACCGAACGTCCTTCCACAGTTTGAAAGAAGACGTCGTTCAATTCGATCAGGCGGAAGGTGTACTCCAAGACTTCTCTGGAACGGAACAACCGATCCTTCTTCCGAATCTTGTAGGATTCGTAGCGCACATGCCCCAGGTCCGTGACGACGAACTCGGTGAGGTCCTGATAGAGGTTGCCAAAGAAGAGCAGGCGGTAGATCAGGATCTCCCGCTCTTTCAGAGGGTGGTAGAGATGGAACAGCCCATGAAGATAGTCGCCTACCTCGTGTTGGTTCGGGATGGCCATGGCCAGCTCCATCAGCTGGTCTTTGCGGAGCGCTCTAAGGGCAGTCGTTGATGGAACAGGATCGGAACTTTGAGCGCAGCAAGAGATCAATTCCAAGACTTCCGGTTTACGCAGCACCGCCAGTTCATGTTCGAGCTCCCAGGACCGGTCCACCTCAAGGAACCCTCTTTGAACCAGCTCTTCCGCAGCGGCCTCGATGTCAGTGATCTCGTTGTAGAGTAATGTGTCGCTTCGAAACAGCGGACCTTTTCGTGACATCAAGCGAACATACAGACGCCGAGCGTCCACGGACAGGGAGCGAAACGACTGGGAGAAGTTCTTTTCATCTGCACTCAGAATATCGTTATAGTGGCGGTCGACGAAATCGAGGATCGTCTGGAAATTTTTCAGGTAGTAG
>CAZBXU010000095.1:0-14776 GCA_964495755.1 uncultured Spirochaetaceae bacterium
GAGCTAAGATCAGAGCATCGTGAAGCCCATCCCCTATCTCGTTTGTGTGGCGGGTTTGAAGAACAGCGGCAAGACCACGGTGTGCACCGCGATCATCACCGACCTGACGGCACGGGGCTACAGTGTGGCGGCCCTCAAATCCAGTCATGTGGCCCGGCTGACCCTGGATCACAGGGCCACCGATTCCTACGCTCTGGCCGAATCCGGAGCTTCATTTGTCTTGGTCCAGAGCCGGGAGCAAAGCCTGATTCTGGAACGGAGTAAAAGATCCTTTGAGGAAATGATCCGTCGAGTTCCGGACACGGTTCAGTTCATCATCTCCGAAGGGGGAGTGGCGGATGCCGCCGATGCCGTTGTGGTGTGCCTGGCCGACACCTCGAAGTGGGCCGAGACTGTGCAGGTGCGCCGCATCCCCAGGGCGAAAATCCTCGGCCTGGCCGGACCCTTCGGACAAAGCTTCAATGGCTTTCCCGTGTTCGATGCCGGCGATGCCGGAGGTAGGGAATCCCTGGTCGAGCGGATCCTGAAGGGAGCCGGCTACCCCTAGCCTGCCAGCCTACCTTTGCCCCCAGAAGGAGCTCAAGATGTGGCGCAGCTTGATCTCGAGGATCCGGTAGGAGTAGTGCTTCAGACAGAGGGCGTAGTTCCTTCCGGTCATCTCCTCGACCCGCTGCGGATTCTCCAGGATATCCCGGGTCCTCCGTACGGTCTCCTCGGTGATAAAGTCGTCCATTTCGATTACATCGAAACCCTTCGGTTTGATGTCGAAGAAGTAGATCGAGTAGTTGTTCACAAGAATCGGTCGTTTGAAGTAGATCGCTTCGAGGAAGGCGTTGCCGAATCCTTCGGACAGGGACGGATAGGTCACCAGATCCGCGTAGGGGTAGATGTCCTGGAGGGAATAGATCTTCCGACCGTCCCGGGTGGTTCCCCGTTCCTCTGAAATGATCTCCTGAACGAAGCGGGCATCGACCTTGAGCATCTCGGCGTACTCCTTGACCCGCTGCTGGTACTCATAGCCCTCGTCTCCCGAGGCATGAGAGATGACCAGGGTCGCCTTCAGCCCCAAGCGGGCAACCAGCTCAATCGCGTGCTCGATTCCTTTGCGCTGTACCACCCTGGTCGGCTGCAGCACGAGCAGCTCATCCTCCTTGATCCCCAGATCCTTGCGCACATCCTTTGTGTACTCATCCGGCGGCTCCGGAGGATGCTCAAAATCCATCACATTGGGAATCAGGGTGGCTCCAATCCCGGTTCGCAGGGCCAGCTGGTTCTGCCCGGATGAGTTGATGACCACGTGCTGGATCGAAGACAGATGGGGCGGGTAGCACGAGTTCAAATAATCCCACACGCAGTTGTTTAAAAATCGTTTGCGCTCCCAGAAGAAGTCATGGTGGTGGGCGATCGTCTTGATGCCTGTCTCGGCGATGAGCTCGGTAATGGCCAGGCCAAGCGGAACGTTCAGGGGAATGGTAAGGGAATTTTCGGGAACGAGTACGTCCACATCGAACTTGCGGACAAACTCGTATAGCTTCTGTTTGAGGAGATCCCGGTACTCATGAATTCGTTTGGTTACCTCCGGGGGACGATTTGCTTGCCTGAAGCACTCGTCGTAGATCTCCCGGATCGCCGGATGCTTGAAATGGGTCTCCTCGACCAGAAAGGAATCCTCCGGGGGTGTGTCCAGCTCCCCCCCCATGTACACGCAGCGGTAGCCCCACCGCTTGAGCACATCGGCTATCTTGCCGGTCTCGAGACTGACCCCGTCGGTACCGGCGAAACGGAAGGAAACAAAGCCTACGGTGCGGTGGTTATGGAAGTTCTTGTTATTCATACGGCTTACTCCACATTCAGATGTTCTCTTCGTTGTTTATCGACCGCTTCCCAGCGCTTCATCAACTGCTCGCGCTGACTTGTCATCTTATTAAGCTCCTTCTTGGTCTGTCTCACCCGTTCCCCGTCCCGGTAGACCTCCTCCCGGGACAGCAGCTGCTCCAGCTGTGAATACTCGCCCTGAAGAGCATCCAATTGGGAAAGCAGCTCTTCCTCTTCCCGTTCCAGCCTTCTCAGGTCTCTCTTCTGAACCTTGCTCTGTTGTCGCAGCTGTCTGGAATCCGGGGTGGTCCGAGAGGCTTGGGAGGCGCCCAAACCGCTACCCTGCTCTTCCTGGTCTTTTCGCCACAGGTAGTAGGCATATTCTCCGGGATAGAGGCGAACCCGCCCGCCACCGATTTCAGCGACCCGGTCGGCCAGGGAATCGATGAAGTTGCGGTCGTGGGAGACGAACACCACGGTCCCCGGATAGCGCTTCAAGGCATCCAGGAGGATATCTTTGGACTGGAGGTCGAGGTGGTTGGTCGGTTCGTCGAGGAACAGAAGGTTGGCAGGCTGTAGCAACAGGCGCAACAGGGCCAGCCGGCTCTTCTCCCCGCCGCTCAAGACCGATACCGGCTTGAACACATCATCCTCGCGAAACAGAAACGCTCCCAGCAGGGATCGCAGATGGGGAACCATCTCCGTCGGCGCCCAGCCCGTTGCCAGCTCAACAACGGTCTTTGCCGCTTCGAGATTCTCCACTTCTTCCGGGCAGTAATAACCCACTTTTACACCACTGCCGTAACGAACCGAACCGCTTGAGGGTAGGTCCCGGCCGGCCATGATGCGAATCAGGGTGGATTTTCCCGCCCCGTTCGGTCCGACCAGAGCCCACTTTTCTCCACGGGAAAGTTTTACATTCACCTCCGTAAACACCGTCTTCCTGCCATACACCTTGGCCAGTCCGTCGATCTGCAGACTGAGCCTGCCGCTGTGAGGCGGCTCGGGAAAGGAGAAATGCAGTGCCTTGTGAACGGGAGGCGGTTCAATGCGCTGCGTTCGTTCCAGTGTATTGATGCGGCTCTGGACCTGGCGGGCCTTGGTTGCTTTGTAGCGAAAGCGCCGGATAAACAGCTCCATCCGGGCGATCTCTTCCTGCTGCCTTTCGTGGGCTTCGGCAATCTGGGCCATCTCCTGAATCCGGCGCCTCTCGTAGCTGCTGAAGCTGCCCGGATAGATGTTCAGGCTGCCCTGATACACCTCGGCGACCTCTCGTACCGTGGTATCGAGAAAATAGCGGTCGTGGGAGACAACCAAAACTCCCGCGCTTGTTTCCTGGAGGAATCCTTCAAGCCAGGTGCGGGCCTCCAGATCTAAGAAATTCGTCGGTTCGTCCAAAAGGAGGATGTCCGCCCCCTCGCAGAGCACCCGGGCCAGGGCGATACGCATCTGCCACCCCTGAGAAAAGCTTCCGACCGGTTGGCCGAACTCGCCGCTGTCGAAGCCCAGGCCCTGAAGGATCCGCTCGATCACCTCGTCCCGGCGGTAGTAATCCGAAGCTTCCAACCGCTCCTGGAGATCGTGATGCCTGTCGAGCAGTCGCCTGAGCTCCGGTGAATCCTTCTTGTGTTCCCCAAGTTGTTCTTCGATACTGCGGAGCTCCGTCTGAAGCTCTGCGCCCGCGGCGAAGGCCTTTCCCACCTCCTCGTACACGCCGGCCCGGGGATCGAGATTCAGCGGGGAGCTCTGAGAACCCGATTGGGGCATGTAGGAGATGCGGAGGTCCTTCCCTCGAACCACATTCCCCAGATCGAGCTTCAGTTCGCCGATCAGGATCCGCATCAGAGTCGATTTGCCGCTGCCGTTGGCGCCGGCCAGGGCCAGTTTCCGGCTTTTCGAAAGATTGAGGTTCACCGATTTGAGAATGCTGCGATCGCCGAAAGACAGGCTCGCCTCTGACAGGATGACCGATGGCATCAAGGGCCGCCGAAGCTGAAATAGATCACCAGCGGCGAATTGTCCCGTTGCGCCACCTCGAGGTTTTTAACGTCCTGCGGCCGGATATATTCGAAACGCACCCCTGCCGAATCAAAGGTGTACAGAAAGCTGGCACCCTGATCGCTGGAGTATTCGTCAAAACGGAAGGTGATGACCCCGTCAAATGAAGCGGCGAGAGTATCGGACAGATAATAGGGGAAATCCACGTCTCCCGATCCCCGCACCCTCTTGAGAAAGATCTGCTCTCCCAGCCTGCCGTAGTTCTCCCAGCTGAAGCGCATCCCTTCTTCCAGGTAGATGTTTCCGTAGGCGGTGCTTCCAAGAATCCGGCCTTGGGGCCTGAAGGTATCCAGCAGCTGCTCCCGCCGTTCCCTCTCCCCTGTAACGATCTCCTCGATTTCTTCGGGAAACTCGATATATATTGAGCTGAGCATCTGATCGCCCCAGGAGTAGGTCAGGACGATGCGCTTCCTGGACTGCATGTTGACCCTTATGCCGCCGGCACCGATATCGGGACCCTCGAACACGTACCGGTTGGCCCCCACATTCTCGATCCGCTCGTACCTATAGTTCTGTCGGCGTTTGCTGGTAACCAGACTCACCTGCTTGGCCTCCGTGTCTACAAAAAAACCGAACTGGGGACCGAAGGTGGTCAAATCGATCCGGCCCTTCTCCACCATTTCCTGGAAGTATTCCGGACGCCAGGTTGTCTCCTGCAGAGCCTCGAGCATCGGATCCCGGGCCATCAGAGCTTCGACCTCCGCTTTTGGGTCCCCGGCTGTGGAAAATACCGGCAGATAGTAGCCGAAGCAGTACCCCTGGTAACCGTCCTCGGTGAGAACCAGATACCAGAAATCCTCGAAGCTCGAAATCTGAACCTTCTTCTCTCCCCGTGCCAGCACCTTGACAAGCTGCCCTTCGGCCAACTTGTACACTCTTCGGGCCTCCTGATCCGCCTCTTCCCGGATGGGAAGACCATCCCTTTCCGAGTAGGCGTACATGTTGAGATAAGGAGCGTACTCTTCGGCCCCCTGGACAGCCCTCTCCCTGTCGGGAAACAGACGAATCCTCCAGGTGGGAACCTCCGCCAATTCCTTGGTTCCCTCCAACCGGATCAGGTAGGCGTTCTGGATCTGGGATTCCTGTTGAATGGGAAGGATCTGTCCGGTCCGGACAGGGCCGTCCTCTTCGCCCCAAACAACCAGGCCGTAGCCGATCGTCTTGGCGCAGGAACTCAAAGCTGCGGCGGTACAAACAACGAGCAGGAAGAAAAAGATTTTTGGTTTCATGAGTCGGCGAATAGGATAAACGGAAAGGGAAGCTTGCGTCAATCTTCCTCTGAATCGATCACGATCAGCACTCGACCCTGGCGAAGCATGGTTTGATTGGCCTCCCGCACCAGGAGCCTCTGAACGGCGTCGGAGGGAAGCAGTAGATCCGTCGAATTGATGCCGAACACGCCTCTGGCCACCGTACGAAGAGGTACGGCGCCGATTCGCTCGAGAAAGGCGCTGCCTGCTTCAGAATCGGTGTAGGCCGCCATACCCCACTTCTCGAGGTAGGCGGGATCGCACATCTGCACCGAAAGAAGCAGATTCATATCTTCGTCGTACAGCTTGGGAAAGACGGCCGGGCGAACCGCCTCGCGGGCATCCTTTCCGTGGGCGGGAAGCTCCCCCTTTGCATAGATGACCAGCCCGGAAAAATTCCGGGTGGGCACGAAGCCCAGCTTCCGCTCCATGGGATAGGGACGGCTGTGAGCGATCAAGGGGACGACGAAGCCTCCCTGCCCGTAAAAGGGAAAGCGGTACTGAACCTGAACCTCCAGCAGATCCTCCCGAATGCGGGAGTAGCGTTTCGAGGCTGAAGTGATAGCCGTGTTGCCGAGCGCTTGAAAGAGACTCGGATCCTCCTTGATGCGATCGCCGATCGTCCGGTGGGAATCGAAGGGAATCCCCACGACAGATTCCATGAATAAGCCGGGAAGGAGTCGTTCGATCTCCCGCTCTGCTTCAAAACGGCTGTCCGGCTCGAACTGTTTCGGCTCTATGGGGAAACCCACCTCCAGGATCAGGGTGCCCCGCTCCCAGTCAACCCGTTCGGATACCCTCATGTCCTCCGCTTGAGCAGACAGGAGTCCTGGGAACGACCAGAGGAGAAGGAAAAGGAAAATACCGACCCTGTTCACCACGTTTCTCCTTGTTCCGCGGGGGAGTCCATGGGTACTTTAAGAGTTTCGCCGGGTTTCAGCAGCGCGTCAAGGCTACGTCCGTTCACCCAGGCCAACATCTCCACGGTTGTACCGAACCGTCTGGAGATGCCCCAGAGCGTGTCTCCAGCCGCAACGGTGTAGCGGGCAGCAAAAGAGTCCGGGTCGGGGAAACTCAGGATTGGTTCGGCCCTGAGTTCTCGCCCGCTAAACACGGGGATGCGGAGCTGTTCACCGATCCTGAGGGTTCGGGGTTCGATCCCCGTATTGGCCTCCATCAGCAGGGCTACACTGAGATCGTAGTACCCGGCCAACCCGTAGAAGGTGTCACCGGAACGGATGCGGTGAAAGGTGAATCGCAGGAGCTCCCTCTGCGGGTCCGCCAGCGCCTCCCGAACCCGCTCGACAGATTCGGCGGGAACCTTGAGCCGATAGCCGGTGTTAAGCGCAGGAGGGGTGATCGGAGTCTGCAGCTCCCCGTGGGCCTCCTCCATCAGGGACAGGGACAACCCGGCTTCCCCGGCCAGCAAGGCCAGCTCCAGGCTGCGCTTCAGGAGTATCCCCTGAAAGGAAGGAGACTCCTGCCAATCTATATCCAATCCGTAGGCCGCCGGATCGCTGCAGATCGAAACCAGGGCGTAGAACTTGGGCACGTAGGCCGCCGTCTCCGGAGGAAGAAGTCCTTGTTCCCGCAGCTGCCAATAATCCCGGATGCCGCTGGAGCGAATCGTTCTGGACAGTTTGCCCACACCACAATTGTAGGCGGCCAGAGCCAGATCCCAATCTCCGAACATCCCGTAGTTTTCTTCTAGTTTCTTCACCGCCGCTTCTGTAGATTCCCAGAAATCCCGGCGTTCATCGACCCATCTGTCCGACACCAGCCCCAACGGCGCCGCGGTATTGGCCATGATCTGCCACAGCCCGGCGGCACCGGAACGAGATACCGCCCGCACCCGATAGTGGGACTCCAACACCGGTAGATAGATCAGCTCTTGGGGAAGTCCCCTGTGGGCAAGCCGCTCGGATATGAAACGGCGGAAGATGCGTCCCCGCGCCAGCGCCTGCTCCACAGCTCCGCTTCCGGCGGCCAGGATTCGTTGCCGCCACAGGTCCACTGCCGGATCCTCCGGCACGCTCAGCTCAAGCAGGGCGCCGGCGCTTCGCTCGTGCAGTACCGCCAGGGTCTCCCCCACTCGGGGGGTTCCATCTTCACGACGGGCTTGATCCGGCTTTGGCGCCCAATGCTGAAGCCTCTGCCCCGAGGATTCCCCCGGACAGGGTAAAGAAACCGCGAGAAGAATAGAGAAAAAGAGAAGAAGGACTACAGTTTTTCGCCGAAATAGATCCCCGCCCATTCCCATCGCCCGTTGATCTCCGGATCAGGCATGAACTCCACTTTTCGGAAGTAGAGGTACCACGTGGGGATCCGGTAGGACCACCGGACGGTGCGTAAAAACGCCTCCCCAGCATTGGAATCGATATCCAGTTTATCATCGGTCAGAACCCGGGAAGATTGAAGAAAGGCCCCGATATCAAAGGCCAGGGAAATGATCTGATCTGCGTCGGCCTGGGCCCAGGACATGGTGAAAAAGTTCACCTTTGCCTTATAGGTCAGCAAATGCCTGGTGTTGCGGGTCTGGATGGATCGTTTGATCTCCGTGACCAGCTGATCGAGATTCTCCACGGTCCATTTCTTGTCGGAATAGTAGAACTCGACCTTCTCCCGGATCTTGACCTGAACTCGGGGAAATCCAAGAATCTCGGTTTCCGGGTACTTGAGAAACTTCTGATAAGCACGAATCGCCTGCTCCCACTCCGCGACCTGTTCATACGCTTCGGCGAGGTAGAAGTAGGTGGCCCCGGGATCGATGTACTCGCTGAACCGTGAGATCAGCTCTTTGTAGTACTCGATCCGGGCATTGGGATCGTCGACCAGCGTGAGCAATTCCTGGAGGCACTGAAAGTGAACCGTGGTCCCGGAGATCAGCAGATCCGGATAGTTCTTCAAGATTCGCTCGTAGTAATGCGCGGCCATGGGCGCCGCCCCCTGGTCTTTGTAGGCGGCGGCCACAATGCCCAGATAGTAGGCGTTGTACGGGTCGTTCTGGTTTTTTTCCACATAATCGGTGAGAAACAGGATGAGCTTCTCCAATTCCCCAGCCCCGTGAAGACGGTTGGCGATCTGCTGGATAATGATGAATCGATTCTCACCGACATCCCTCTCCCGTTCGAGCAGATCGAACAGGGTGTGCATCTCCCGGTTCTCCTCAAGGTTGCCCACCAGGAAATGGGTGTACTCCTCGCGGCAGGCCAGGAGGGAGAGAGTCACCACTGCTGCCAAAAAAACAAACCGCCCGGAGCGTATCATACGGTTTGGCAGTGTAGCACGGACCGGGGAGCCTTGGCAACAAAGATCGAATCGTGCTATTACAGATTAAGCAGACCGGCGCCGATACAACAAATGCAGCGGATATTTACACGAAATAGACCTATGAGAAAAGGTTTCCTCTTCGTCGGATCTTTCTTGATGCTGCTTCTGTTCGCCGGGGGCATGCTCTTTCTTCTGGGCGCCCAGGAGAGAAACCCCGAGGAAACGGCAGCCCAGAGCGAGATAAGACAGACAGACACCCTCCCCCTACTCAATCCGGGTTATTCGACCGCCGGCAAATTCACGATCGAGCAGATCCTGGAAACACCTTCCGGGATCCTCTATGCCATCTCGAAGCAGCGGGGTTTTTTGGTATCCTTCGACAATGGGGCGAGTTGGCTGGAGCACAACAACGGTCTTCCCCGTCGGGTGGTCTACCCATTTAGTGAAGAATCAGGGCGCATCCGTCATTTCACCGCTGTCAACATCGATCCAAACAACGAGGGAAGAGTCGCGGTCACCACCGCCGACAAGCTCTATCTTTCGGAGAACTACGGCGGCAGCTGGCGGCAGATAACGATCGGCAAACCCCTGCGCTCGACCTCCTACCTGACCTCGGTCGCCCTCTCCCCCCGGGACGCGGATACCCTGTTGGTGGGAACATCCTTCAACGGGTTTTTCGAGACCACCGATCGGGGTACAAGCTGGCAGGACCCCTCCCTCTCCGCCCGCTTCCTGTACCGGGGTGCCGGTTTTTACGAGGAAATCTCCGGTCTGAGCTACCATCCCACCGAGGCCGGTGTGATCTTCTTCGCCTGCGGATTCGGCCACGGCGTGTATCGAGGAAGCCCGGATCGAAAAACCTGGACCCGCCTCGAGTCCCCGGGGGACGACCAGGCGGAGGTGATCCACCGCCTGGAAATCCTTCCCGCGGGCGCTTCCTGGACGCTTCAAGTGCAGACCCACAAATCCCGCTGGCTCTACGCTCTGGCGACCGGGAATTGGCGCCTCGCCCTCTCCCAAGATCTAATCGCCGATCCTGTTCCAGATCCCTTTCGACGGGAGCGGATCCGGAAAGCATCGGATCGCTTCGGTATCTACTTGTCTTCCTTCCGCGCCCAAGGGGAGGACCTGGACAACCACCTGCAATTCATCAAGGACAACGGGCTGAACTCGCTGGTGGTGGACTGCAAGGATGACTTCGGCTGGATCGCCTACGACACCAACCTGGAGTTTCCCAAAGAGATCGGGGCGGTGAACAAGCGCTTCTCCCTCGAGGAGCTTGTGGACAAGGCTCACCGGCAGGACATCTACGTGATCGCCCGCCTGGTGGTGTTCAAAGACCAGCGCCTGTACCGATACAACGACTTCGAGTACGCCGTCTGGAACGGTGTAAGCGACCAGCCCTGGCGATATCTGGTCAAGGTCGAGGTACCTCCTGAACCCAAAGACGAGGAGGCGGAGGAGGTTCCTCCGGAACCCGTCTACAAGTACGTGCAGAAAGAGTACTGGGTCGATCCCTACAACCCCGATGTCTGGAGCTACAACCTGGCCGTTGCCGAGGAGCTTCAGGAACGGGGGGTGGACGAGATCCAGTTCGACTACATCCGCTTTCCCTCCGACGGCAGCCTCTCCCAGATCCAGTACCGGTACCGCCGGGAGGGGATGACGCCGATCGATGCGCTGGAGTCCTTTCTGATCCAGGTGCGGGAATCGATCCACATCCCGATCAGCACGGACCTGTACGGATTCAACTCCTGGCATCGAATGGGAAACTGGATCGGTCAGAGCATCGAGGTTCTGGCGGATTACGTGGATGCAATCTGCCCGATGTTCTACCCCTCCCACTTTCCCCGGGATTTCATGAAGGATGAGCCCTACCTGGAGCGGGGCCGCAAAATCTATCAGGAGGGCACTTCCCGGGCGGCCTTCATGGTCGGCGGGCGGAGCATCGTCAGGCCCTATATCCAGGCCTTTCTGATCGGCGGAGAGCTGGCCATGGGCCCGGCGGAATACTCCCTCTACCTGACCAACCAGATCGAGGGCACACTGGCTGCGCCCTCCTCGGGCTTCACCCTCTGGAACGCTTCGAACCGCTACTACATGGTCACCGAGCCTCTGACCCCGTACATACCCGGTCCCACTTCCGAGTAATCCCAAACTTCTCCTTTTTCTCAGAAAATGCTACAGTCTAAGCATGAAGATTGCCTTGAATGGGACACAGGGGGTGTATTTGCTCGTATCCGCGGCCCTTCTGGCCGCGATGCTGTTGGTCGCAGGCTGCGCCGGGGCTCCGGAGGAAGTCGAAGAGCTTCCTGCGGGTCCGGATCCGCTCCTGCTGGAGAATGCCCGCGGGTTGATCGAGCGGGGCGCCCCCGAACACCTGCGGGAGGCGGCCGAACTGCTTCAGAGACCGGCGGACACCTTTCCGGAAGCCGGGGAACCGGCCGCCTTCGCCCTGACCCTGTTTGACCTTCTCTACCCGGAACTGACCGGTTCGGGCTATCTTGCCGGCTCTCCCTATTATTCAGAGTACAGCGGTCCGTACCGGGACGCCCTGGATCGGGCAAGAAGCGGCCTTGCGCCGCGGACAGGTTCGACGGCCGGGGAAGAGGATTTTTTCGACCTCGTGGTCCCGGCGTTGTTTACCGCCAGGCTTAGCCCTGCCGGCGCACAGGCCGATATCCCGGAGCTTTCCGGATATCTGGGGCCGCTGAAACAGGCGGAGACGCAAAACCCCTTCTCCGTGCTTCCCCCGTACCTTCAGGGCAGGATCTACGAGCTCCAGGGCGATCCGGCTCGGGCCGCCTCGTTGTATCGGGAGAGCGTCAACAAGGCCGCCTCCTTCTACCCCGGCAGACAGAGCCTGGCTGCGATCCTGCTTCGGCAGGGGCAGGCGCAAGAGGCGGTGGCGCTGCTGGAAGAGAGCGTGAAACTGCTTCCCGAAGATTTCTCCATCCGATACGGACTGGCTCAGGCCTACTTTCAGGCAGGACAGCTCGAAGAGGCCTCCGCGATGGTGGCCCAGGCCCTGATCGACGAACCGGACCGGCCGGAGCTGCTGCTGCTGCGAGCCCGGGTATTGATCGCCGAGGGCAACTGGAGTCAGGCGCTCCGCCCGCTCAACCTGCTGCTCTACCAGCATCCGGAGAACCGGGAGGCCTACCTCTTGAGCGCCCAGGTCCTCTACGACAAAGCCAAACGTCCCGAGGATGCCCTCGAGATCCTCAGGGCAGCGGAGAATCAGTTCCCGGCGGCGGCGGAGTTTCCGGAGCTGGCCGGACGGATATACCTGGAGACGGGCAGAAACGGGGAAGGACTCAGCCAACTGCAGCGAGCCCTCGATCTGGAACCGGGCCGGGTCTCCACCCTGCGGCTGCTGCTCTCCAATGCCATGCGTATGCGGCGCTGGCTGCAGGCGGCGATCTACCTCTCCGAAATCCTGGAGCAGGAACAATCTCAATCGGATTTGCTCCAGGCCATCGAGATCTACGAAAGCCTGGGGGATTCCGCCCAGGTACTCTACTACGCAGAGCAGCTGTATCGAAGCAATCCGACGGAAGAGAACCGGGTGATCTACGCCCAGGCTTTGCTCGAAACGGGACAGACGGAACAAGCTTTAGCTCTGGTCGAAGAGGGTCTGGAGCAGACAGAATCCTCAAAGCTCCACAGCAGCCTGCTTACCCTGAAAGCCGCTCTGACGGCGGAGGACTCCATAGAGGAAGCCCTGGCCCTGTTGCGGGAGGCGCTGGTGGAACACCCGGAGAACTACGAGGCGATCGTCAAAATCGCCGAGCTGTACATGGAACAGCGGGAGCTGCGCAAGGCCAGCCTGTATCTCAAACAGGCGATCGCCCTCGATCCCAACAACGCCGCCCTCCGGGTACAGCTCCAGACCGTGGAAAAAGCCCTCGGCACCCAGAGCAGCCCATAAAACACACGACCCGCCTGAGGTACGATTCTCCCCCTGTAGGCCTAAACTATTGACGGCGGAAAGTCGAATATGATAATGTAAGCCGTCACAAGTGATGAGGGGGGTATGAATGGCAAACGGCCAACCCGCAATAAGCTCTATAGAAGATTGCTTCTCCAATTCAGGAGACAAGGTCTACTGCGCTAACTGCACCCACTGCAAGTTGGTACGGGTTTCAGCAGGAAACGGAAGCCAGTATTACCTGAGGGTACGCTGCAACGCCGGGCAGTGGCGTAAGAAGCTCGGTGAAGAGAAGGTCTACAAGTACTTCACCGTGGCTCGCCGCACTCTGGAAACGTGCGAATACTACGAAGCCATGGGGGACGCTAAAGACTATCTCAAAGAGCTGAAGAAGAACCTGCCGATAAAAGACGAGATCTATAGTTATTAATGAGATTACAAATAATCCCGAAGCTGATCCTTATCGCAGCCTCTGTTTCTGCACTTCTCTTTTGCTCCTCCGTCCCTGAGGAGATCGAGGAGGGCTTAACTCCGATGGAGTACTTCCAGCGGGCCCAGGAAGCTTCGGATTCCGGCCGCTACAAGCTCTCCATGGCCTACTTCGAGAAGTTCCAGGAACAGTATCCAGAGGAGCGGGACCGGAATCTTTGGGCGGAGTACGAGATCGCCCTGCTCTACCACAAGATGGGGAAGAATCGGATCGCCCTGGAACGCTTCGATGCTCTGCTTGCCAAGTACGAGGAGGGGGACTCAAGCCTGCCCGCGGGTCCGAAGATTCTGGCTGAAAAGGTCAGGGCCCGCATCCTAGAGCAGCTCCCCCCTGAGGAAGAGAGTATCCCTCCGGCCGGCAGCTCCCCGTAGGTACTCATCCTTTTCCTACCTGCAGGATCGCAGGAAAGGGAACATCCGTTTCACTGTCAACAAAGTTATAGAGAAACAAGAACCTCTCGATGAAGCGATCGGTGAAGGCGCACCAATCCCCCGGTTCTTCCGCTTCGGGGAAGAAAAAAAAGAGGTAAAAGCCCCGTTCATCCTGATAGCAGAGGGCGAAGGTCTCGTAGTCGGTCACCGCGTACAACCGCAAAGCGCCGCAGCGCCGCAGAACCCACTGCTCGGGGATGAAGAGCCTCTGCCGGGTGAAGAGAACCGTAAGAGTACGCGGCTCTTTCCCCGAATCCACCCCCAGCGAGTACTCCCCGCGAAAGGCGGGGATCCGGTTCGGCGTATACACGGGAATGCCCTTCACCGGAATCGGACCGCGCAGCAGAACCGCACTTGCCGGCTGCGCCTGGGCCGCCGCTTCCGGGCCGGAGGCTGCCCAGATCAAGACGGCAGCCGCCGCGACGATGAGACGGAATCTGTGTTTCCTACTCCACGGTAACACTTTTTGCCAGGTTTCGCGGTTGATCCACATCCCTTCCGAGCTCCACGGCGCAGTAGTAGGCGAAGAGCTGCAGGGGGATCACCATCACCAAGGGGTAAAAACATTCCTTTACCCGGGGAACCTCAATTACATCATCGGCAATCTCTCCGATCGTCTCATCCCCCTCCACGGCCACGGCGATCACCCGGCCGCTGCGGGATTTGACCTCCTTGATGTTGCTGATGACCTTCTCCCGCAACCCGTCATCGGGAACCAGAAAGACACTGGGCGTGTCTTCGCCGATCAGGGCGATGGGTCCGTGCTTCAGCTCCGCCGCGCTGTAGCCTTCGGCATGGATGTAGGAGATCTCCTTGAGCTTCAACGCCCCTTCCAATGCCACCGGATAGTTGATTCCCCGGCCGAGGAAGAGAAAGTCCTGGTAGCGGCAGTACTTTTTGGCCAGCTCTTCGATCCCCTTGGCCCGGGAGAGAATCGTTTCGATCTTGGCGGGAATGCTCTGAAGATTCTGAATGAACTCCTGCCCCGCCTCGAAGGACATATCCCGCATGCGGCTTAACAGCAGGGTAAACAGGTAGAGGACCGTGATCTGGGAGGTGAAGGCCTTGGTGGAGGCGACGGCGATCTCCGGCCCGGAGTGGATGTAGACCCCCCCGTCGGACTCCCGGGCGATGGTGCTGCCGACCACGTTGCAGATCCCCAGCACGGTAGCGCCCTTTCGATGAAGCTCCCTCATGGCGTAGAGGGTGTCCGCGGTCTCTCCGGACTGGGAGACCACGAAGTGCAGCGTGTTCCGCTCCACGATCGGATTTCGGTAGCGCAGCTCCGAGGAAATCTCCACGGTGCAGGGGATGCGGGCCACAGACTCCAGCAGGTACATCCCTACGGTCCCGGCGTGAAGGGAGGTGCCGGCGGCCACGATCCGCACCCGCTCGATGTTGAGCAGATCCCGGGTGCTCATATTCAATCCGCCCAGATGGGCCGTTGCCTGGTCGAAATCGATCCGCCCCCGCATAGCCCGCTTGATCGACTCGGGCTGTTCGAAGATCTCCTTCTCCATGAAGTGGGCGA
>CAZBXU010000096.1:0-14609 GCA_964495755.1 uncultured Spirochaetaceae bacterium
CGTTCGAATACCAGAGAGAAAAATCGCTGCTACCACCCGCTTTTGATACGAAGAAGAGTGTATCGGCCTTCTTAACGAAGTTGATCTGAATATCCTGTACGTTCACGTCGGGCACTTGTTGCCAACTTATATTATCCGGATCATCCGCGTAATACACTCCCAGCCCTGTCCCATCTTTCGCAAAAAATCCGGCATATAGATCGCCTCCAAATATTTCGATAGTATTGCACAACGCTCCTGATACCGGAGGGGAAACAGTAGTCCAATTGCCTGTTTCGGTCCGTGTATACAGGGTGTTGCCCGCGGCGAAGTAACGAGTTCCCGCCTTTGCAATTTCATGTATGGTCATTTCGTCTTCCAAACCACGATCTTCGACAAGGGAGCGCTCGGTCTCCAGTGTGAAGAAAATGGGGCCTAGGGATTTATCCGTGCAGGCGGCCATCGACAGAATCAGGATCAAAACAAGGAATAGGTATTTTAGTGATTTCATCCTGCGTTATCCTTTAAAAATTGTACTGGGCGGTCGCGGTTATTTCCAGGAAATTGCCCATTCGCCCCAGGTCGGGTTGCGTAGACCAGGGCTGGAGAACCCACCAATAGACGACGTTCAATCCGAATCCCCAGTTTATATTGTACTTCCAAATCGAAGAAAATCCCGGCTTGATAATCCAATTCAGTTGTACCTGTTCCGTGTATTTCACAATATCCATTCCCGTGCCAACGAAAATGGGGAACTCGAAGGGGAAGAAATGAATTATGTACGAGCCTTTCGCGGTTATCGGCAACTGATACAGCGTGTTCTCCTGAATGCTCTTGCTGAACATCCCGCCGACCTCGAGTCCGACCATCCAGTTGTTGTTCAGATGAATCCCCCACTGCAGGGATCCTGCACCACCTAAACCAAGGTTCGTTTTGGAGTAATCCCAATCGAAGGACTGAAAAAACAGGGGAATGAACAGTCCCGCGCTCAAAGACAGGGTCTGCTGACCGAGAGAATACACCATGAACGGCTGTTCCTTGGTTTGCTCCTCCTCTTGATCTTGATCCTGCGCCAGGGCCGGATTGCAGGGCAGATAGAGGAACAGAAGCACAGCAAGTAGTATATATATCAGCTTTTTAGGCAAATCGTACTCCTCTCTGGGCCTTCGCTTTTCGCGATACCGAGTCTATCACCGTCGTATTTTTTGATCAAGAAGACTAAAGCAATAGATATTTTCAAAGACATAGTCTATAATACACCAACTTGTAAAGGTTTGCATGATCAATGACAAGATGGTTCATAGTTATTCTAACTGTAGTACTGCTGTCCTCCTGCATCGGGATTAAGAGCGAGATCCTTCTTCGGCAAGACGGGACAGGCGTGTTGACTCTCTCGTATAAAATCTCCCAGTTCATGAAGAATATTGATGCGGGAAGAGAGGAAAAGCAACTCCCCCTTCCGGTAAATGAGGAAGAGTTTGTCCGCACTGCCGAAGGAATCGAGGGTCTGCGGCTCACAGATATCGATGAACGAGAGGACGAAGAGAATGTGTACATTCGGGCCGAACTCGAGTTTGATTCGGTAGACGCCGTGAACGCCCTTGGCCGGGCAGGGCAGATCGGTATCAGTCTGGAGAATCAGGGCAATACCAACACCTTTCGCCAGGTGATTTTTGCCGGGCAGGAGGGCGAGGAAATCACCGAGGATTCTCTGGAAATGATCGAAACGTTCTTTCAAGGATACGATCTGGTCTATGCGATAACCGTGCCATCGCAGGTAAAGAGCCATTCTCTGGGGGATCTATCCGAGGATGGCCGGACCGTTACCTACACGATTACAGTTCCCGAGATACTCAAGGCATCCCAGCCTCTCGTTTTGCAAGTAGCTTGGTAACCGGAGGTTATGGTATGAAAGGCGATCTCGTGAAATTACTACTCACTCTTTCACTTGTGATGGTTTTCGTGGGATGTATGAGCGCACCGCCTCCTGTTCAGAAGCTTGAAAGCGGCGAGTCCTCGTCTCAGGGCACTCAAGGGGATGGAAAGCCTGAACAGAAAACAGAGTCCGCAGCGGTCGGGGACAACGAGCTAGCTCAGCGTTTGAACGAGTTTCTCGAGAATGGGCTGGAGAAACTCGATAAGGGAGCAATATCTGAAGGAATCAATCAGTTGGTTTCTGTATTAGCCGAAGCCAACGCCGCCGGCAGCACTTCCGGAGATATTCGAGCGATTGTCAACACAGCCGAAACTGAGCTTAGCAAGATTGCAGCCGGTTTGGAGATGGAGGCCGGCACTGAATGGGTCGATGCGAATAAGAATCAGATCAGTGGCAGTGCGATCGATGTGGGTACCGAATACTCCTTGAACCCGAGTGTTATCCTGACCTACAACTTCGGCGCGGGCAACGCTCTGATCACCGGTGCGCCGATTTACTTCGAGTTCGTCCAGGGTTCGGGACTGCTCACCAACTTCGTCGCTACCAACGACTACGGCCAGGCCAACTGCGCCATCGCCCGCCTCGATAATCCAAACGCCGAAACGCTCGTTCGAGCATCCTTGATCTACCGCATAAAGGGTTATTCCTATCCTTTTCAGGGAATTACCAAGGATTTCTTCTTTGTACCGCCGGCTCGCAAAGCTACGATACTGGTGATGGAAAAGGCCGGGGAGAAGATCCAGGATGATCCGGTGATTCTCGATTCGGTGTACAATCGGCTGAAGGACATGGCCTTCGATTTCAGCCAGTACAACGGCGTTCTCCTTGGTGATGACTTCATGAAGGTTTTTGGGGGCGATCCAAGCTCGATCAAACGAATGGGATTGGAAAAAGAAGTATCGTACCTGGTCATGGTGCTCAACGACGGGTATTACGTGAATCAAGTAGAGCTGGGCGGCAAGAAGTACAATATCTTCAAGTCCCAAACCACGGCAACCACCCGCATCATCCGGGTTTCAGACGGCAAGATCATGTATTCGGGAACCGTGCAGGCCGTGGGAGGTCAGGGGGGAAGCGAGGATAAGGCGATCCTTGACGGGTTTCGCAACGCGGCCCAGGCCATGGCTGAGAAGCTGGAAACCGACTACCCGGAAATAGACGGGGTTCTGGCCGGGGAATAGCGAGAAAGGATTGCCCTATGCCCATGCGGGCGTCGCTGAATAAGTTCATCAGCATCTTCAGGATCGAATTGCAGGATCTGGAAGAGGATATCAACGATCTCATCGAAATACTCGAGAAAAGAAAAGACAGTCAGGAGATCACCAATTATGTCTACCTGGAAAATAAGGGCGTGCTGTTGAATGAAATCGCCTGTGTGCAGGAGCTGCTCGACAGTATTAGTACGATAGATGCCTATCAATACGATTCCGTGGAGGCGATGATCGCCAATGTCGGAAAATTGTTGGATCAACGGATCCGGGACTGCGCCTTCCCCGAGGTGGTTCACGGTCTTGTCCAGCGAAAATTCGATAAAGTATCCAAGTATGTCATGGGATCACAGAACAGTCAGAATTGAATTTTTAAATCATTTCATAACACGAGGGTAGGATGGACGTACAGCTTCAAGAACTAATCGATAAGATCAAATCGGAAGGGATAAAAACCGCAGAACAGGAATCCGCCCGGGTTCTCAAGGAAGCGGAGCACAAAGCGAACGACATTCTCGCGGACGCCCACGACGAAGCATCGAGCATCATAGCAAAAGCCAAGGAAGAGGCGCATCGCTTTGAACAGACCGCTAAAGAAGCGGTAAAGCAGGCCGGCAGAAACACAATTTTAAGCCTCCGAACCCGAGTTACTGAAATTTTCGATGCAGTGATTGCGGAGGAAACCAAGCAAGCATACTCGCTGAAGGTACTCGAAGAGGCAATCGTGTCGTTGATCAAAGCCTGGAGCAAGGAACAAGTCCCGAATCTTCAAGTTCTCATGTCTTCTTCCGACCTAAAAAAGATAGAAAAGCAACTGAAAAGCCGTCTGGCCGCGGAACTGAAGAAGGGCGTGGAGTTGAAGCCCTTCCCGGAATTGCAGGCGGGGTTCCGCATCGCCATGAAGGACGGTTCCGCCTACTACAATTTCAGCGATCAAGGGATCGCAGAGATACTGGCCGAATACCTGAATCCCAAAATTGCGGAAATCGTGCGGGAAACTGTGGAAAAGGAGAACTGAGAGGGTTGGCCCAATATTACTATCTTGTAGCCTCTTTTCCGCTGCTGTTCTATGAAACCGAGAAAATCCCGCCTCACCAAGAGTTCTTCGAGCTGTGCGGACAACATATTACACCTCGGCATTACCAGTTGCTTACCCACGCGAGCTCTTCCGATCTAAGGCCGACAACCCCAAGCTGCAGGACCCTCGATCTGTGGCGGGAGTGGGAAACTTCCCTGCGAAATGAACTGGTACGGCTCAGGGCCAAGAACAGAGGCATCGAGGCAGAGGCGTACCTGGTCGACTCTCCCTGGATTACCACTGCCCGGCAGCTCGCCCGGGATGCCTTTGGCCAGGAATCCCCCCTTCAGGCAGAAGATATGTTGAACCGGGCTCGCTGGAGCTATCTGGATGAATTGGAGGTCGGGCATTACTTCGATATCGAGAAGATCCTGGTATATGCCCTGCGCCTTCAGATCCTGGAGCGAAAAGCCCTCTTGGACGAGGAGAAGGGGAGGGAGATGTTTGAAAGGATTTATTCTGAAGTAACCAGCTCCATATACGATACCAGCTCACGTGGAGAGAACTGAAATGAAAAAACATGTAGGGAAAGTTATCGGAGTCAACGGAAATATGATCACCGTCGACGCCGAGGACGATGTTTTTATGAACGAAGTCGGCTATGTAGTCGTAGATGACAGGAGATTGAAATCAGAGGTCATCCGTATTCGCGGGAGTCGGGTCGAGCTGCAGGTATTCGAAATGACCCGCGGCATCGGAATCGGCGATCCGGTCGAGTTCTCCGGGGATCTCCTCTCGGTGAGGCTCGGTCCCGGACTGCTGGGAAAAATCTACGACGGACTGCAAAATCCCTTGACCATCATCGCCGAACAATACGGCTTCTTTCTCGAAAGGGGCGTGTACCTCTCCCCCTTGTCGGACGAACAGAAGTGGGAGTTCACTCCCGTGGCAAACGCAGGTGATACGGTAAGCAGAGGTGTCTCCCTGGGAACAGTTCCCGAGGGGATCTTCAAACACCGGATCATGGTCCCGTACAATTACTACGACACCTACGAGCTCAAGTCCATCGCCAAGGCAGGTGCCTACACAATCACGGACAAGATTGCCGAGCTAAAAGATTCCCGGGGCAATGTGATTCCGGTGACCATGTCCTTTGAGTGGCCTGTGAAGCGGCCGATCGATGCCTACGATGAACGTCTGAAACCCTCTGAACCCCTGATCACCAAGGTTCGCATTATCGACACCTTCTTCCCAGTTGCCCGGGGCGGCACTTACTGCATCCCCGGTCCTTTCGGGGCCGGCAAAACCGTGCTGCAGCAGATCACCAGCCGAAACGCCGAGGTGGATATCGTCGTGATCGCTGCTTGCGGAGAACGGGCCGGAGAGGTCGTGGAGACGCTTAGGGAGTTTCCCGAGTTGATCGATCCGCGAACCGGCAAACCATTGATGGAACGGACCGTCATCATCGTAAACACCAGCTCCATGCCGGTAGCGGCCCGGGAGGCTTCCGTGTACACCGCGGTGACGATCGCCGAGCACTACCGACAGATGGGATTGAATGTCCTGCTGCTGGCAGATTCAACCTCCCGATGGGCCCAAGCCATGCGGGAGATGTCGGGTCGCCTGGAGGAAATTCCCGGCGAGGAGGCTTTTCCGGCCTACCTGGAGTCGGTAATTGCCAGTTTCTACGAACGGGCAGGGCTCGTCCGTTTGAAGGACAAGAGCACCGGTTCGGTCACCATCGGCGGCACAATCAGCCCGGCCGGTGGAAACTTCGAGGAGCCGGTCACGCAGTCGACCTTGAAGGTTGTCGGTGCTTTCCATGGATTGTCCCGGGAGCGATCCGATGCCCGCAAGTACCCCGCTATCCATCCCCTGGAGAGTTGGAGCAAGTATAAAGGTGCGGTGGATGAAAAGAAGGTGGAGTACGGCCATCACATATTTTATCGGGGAAATGAGATAGACCAGATGATGAAAGTGGTCGGCGAAGAAGGCACCAGTCTCGATGACTATGTCGTGTACTTGAAGGGGGATTTCATCGATGCGGTGTACCTTCAGCAGAACGCCTTCGATCCGGTCGATGCTGCGGTCAACACCGAACGTCAGAGATACATGTTCGACCTACTGCTTCAGGTTCTTACCGCCAAACTCGATTTAGCCGACAAGGCGCAAGCCCGGACATATTTCTATCAACTGCGGCAGAAATTCCTGGATCTGAACAGCACGCCGTGGAATACGGATTCCATGAAGAGCACTGAGAAGGAAATCAGGAAAATCCTGGAAGATAAAAAAATCGGTATCGTCGACACCGCTCGGGATTTGGAGTGAAGCGATGCGCAAGGTATACAGTAAAATCAACGAAATCGCCGGGAATGTAATCACCGTCACCGCCTCGGATATCCGCTACGGTGAGCTGGCCGTGGTGAGTTCGGCCCACGGAGATTCCCTGGCCGAAGTGATTCGACTGGTTGAGGACAAAGTGGTGCTCCAGGTCTATTCCGGAACCCGAGGCGTTTCCACGGGAGATGAGGTCCGCTTCCTCGGACATCCCATGCGGGTCTCTTTCTCCGACGATTTGCTCGGAAGAGTATTCGACGGCGGAGGAAAACCTAGAGACAAAGGACCGACTCTAACGGAGAATCTGATCGAAATCGGGGGTCCCTCCGTGAATCCGGCGAAAAGGATCATCCCCCGCAATATGATCCGAACCGGAATCCCGATGATCGATCTGTTCAATACGTTGGTGGAGTCGCAGAAGCTACCAGTATTTTCGGTTTCCGGCGAGCCCTACAATCCTCTGCTGGCTCGCATCGCTATGCAGGCCGAGGTGGACATGATCATTCTGGGAGGCTGCGGACTCAAGTACGACGACTACCTCTACTTCCGGGATGCTCTGGAGGAGGGTGGGGCCATGAGCAGGGCTATCTTCTTCGTCCATACCGCTGCTGATCCGATCGTCGAAGCGCTCCTGGTCCCCGATATTTCGCTGGCCGTTGCAGAACGATTCGCATTGAAAGGCCGCAGGGTCCTGGTCCTGCTCACGGATATGACCAACTTCGCTGATGCCCTGAAAGAGATCGCCATCACCATGGAGCAGGTACCCTCGAATCGGGGCTATCCCGGCGATCTATACAGTCAACTGGCATCGCGCTACGAGAAAGCGGTGGATTTCGAAGGCGCCGGGTCGATTACGATCCTGGCGGTAACGACTATGCCGGGGGATGATGTCACCCATCCGGTTCCCGACAACACCGGGTATATAACCGAGGGACAGTTCTATCTTCGTAACGGAAGAATAGAACCCTTCGGTTCGCTGTCCCGGCTGAAACAGCTGGTAAATAAAGATACCCGGGACGATCATCGATCCCTTATGGACGGGATGATCAAATTGTACGCAGCCTACCTGGAATCGATGGAAAAGAAGGCCATGGGATTTCGCATGTCCGACTGGGATCAGAAACTCCTCAAGTATGGTAATATCTTCGAGAAGGAGATGATGGACTTGTCGGTGAACATCCCCTTAGAGGGGGCCCTGGACAAAGGATGGCAGATACTGGTGGATTGTTTCACCCAGGAGGAAACGGGCCTGCGGTCCGAGCTCATCAACAAATTTTGGCCGAACGGAAAAAAAGCAGAGCAACAGAGCCAAGAGTAGGTATTCGTGGCGAAGATTAAATTCACGAAAAACGAACTAAAAAGACAGAAAGACGCCCTGAAGCGTTTCCTCCGCTATTTACCGACGTTGATGCTGAAGAAGCAGCAGCTGCAGATGGAGATCCGCAAAGTCGAAGCGCAAGAGGCTGAGTTGAAGCGGAACCGAGAAGCCAGGTACGAGGAAATCGGCCGCTGGATCGCGGTATTCGGCGAAGATGTAGCGTTCCCCGAGCTCCTGACTGTGAAATCCCTGGATACTGAAGTTGGAAATATCGCCGGGGTGGATATCCCTGTGTTTCAAAACATCGAGTTTGAACAGTCGCCCTACGACCTGTTCGTCCTGCCACTGTGGGTCGACGAGGCGATTGAAAAGGTCAAGGATCTCGGTACTCTGGATGCGAAAATCAGCATCCTGGAAAAGCAGGCCGAGCTTCTTGGGGAGGAACTGCGGATCACCAGTCAACGGGTAAATCTTTTTGAGAAAGTAAAGATACCGGAGACCCGGGAGAATATCAGGATGATTCAGATATATCTCGGGGACGGGCAAACCGCAGCGGTTGTGCGCGGCAAGATCGCCAAGAAGAAGCTTGTAAGGATCAGTTCATGATCGTCCAGATGAAGAAGGTCTCCATCGTCGTGTTCGACTGCTTTCGCGAGCAGTCGCTGAAAGCTCTACGCAAGCTCGGCCTGGTTCACGTCGAATCCCGCCCCGCCTCCAGCAATGAACTGACTCGCTACAATGAACAAAAAACACAATTGGAGCGGGCACATCTTCTTCTTCCCGAAAAGGGACGGAAAAACCCTACATCCCAGGACAACCAGTCCGCCGGCTCGGTCGCCGAAGAGGATATCGACGGATGTTTGGAGATTTCTGAAGAAATTGTCGACCTTAGCGAGAAGATACGCCTGACCAATGAAAATATCGATCGATTGAAGAAGGAACAGCAACGGCTGGCCCTGTGGGGTGACTACGATCCGCAGGAGATTCGCCGGCTCGCCGACAAAGGCGTGTTTATTACCCTGTACGAGCTGAGCACGGATCAATTCAAACAACTGCCTGAAGAAACGGATTGGGTAGTAATCTCTCAAAGCAAGAGTATTGTTCATCTGGCCGTAGTCACCCTGGGTTCAGCGGCGGAGCTGGACGTCGAACCGGTGACACTTGCCGAACGGGGTCGAGTAAAGCTCCAGCAGCTGCTGGACGCCGCCGGTAAAGAGCTGCAGGGTCTGGAACACCGTTTGCAGCACCTTACCGGTGAACGGGTTCGTATACAGGCAGTGCTTCAACGTCTGGAAGGAAAGATCGAGTTCGAGCAGGTTCGGGCGGCAATGGTCGGAGAGGAACAGTTGAGCCACCTTGTCGGCTACATTCCGGCGAAGCGAGCGGACGCTCTGAAGCGAGCCGCCGCGGAAAACAGCTGGGCACTGCTTATCGACGAACCTGCAGAGGATGATCCGGTGCCAACCCTGGTCGAAAACCCTAAGTGGATACGGATTATCCGCCCGATGTTCAGCCTGATGGAAACCACCCCGGGGTACAGAGAGTTCGACATCAGCTTCCTATTTCTGCTGTTCTTCAGCCTGTTCTTCGCCATGCTGATCGGAGACGCGGGCTATGGAATCGTCCTGTTCACCCTCACGCTGGTAGCCCGGCTGACCATGCTCAAGCGTCCCGGAGGCGTTTTTTCCCTGTTGTTTGTACTGAGCGGAGCCACTATCGTGTGGGGGGCCCTATCGGGAACCTGGTTTGGCGTGGAATCACTGGCCAGCCATCCAATCCTCTCCAGGATCGTAATTCCCCAGATTGCCAGCTTTGGGGTGGGGAACACCAAGACGGTGATGTTCCTCTGCTTCTTGATCGGAGCGGTGCATTTGAGCATCGCCCGCCTGATCAACTTCATCCGCAACCTGCCCAAACTGGTTGCCTTCAGCGAATTGGGATGGTTATCCATTCTCTGGGGCATGTTTTTCGTGGTTCGCTATATCGTGCTCCAGGAGGCACTGAACCCCGCCGGGATCTGGCTGGTCGGCGCCGGCATGGTCCTGATCGTGGTTTTCGGAGAGCAGAAGGGAAAGTTCTTCAAGGGTGTATTCTTTGGATTGGTCAAACTGCCCTTGAGCATCCTCGACAGCATCGGCTCCTTCTCGGATATCGTATCCTATGTCCGCTTGTTCGCCGTGGGCCTGGCAACGGTCGCTGTAGCCGCCAATTTCAACGCCATGGCCCAAGAAGTGGGGTTCGGCAGCATCCCCTCCGGGCTGATTTCAGCCTTCATTCTCTTCTTCGGTCATACATTGAATATTATCATGGGCGCGATGTCCGTTATCGTTCACGGAGTTCGTCTGAATATGCTCGAATTTTCAGGGCAACTCGGCATGGAATGGTCCGGCGTGCCCTATAAACCTTTTAAAGAAACCGACGCAGACACCCCAGACGGGAAAAGGAGAAAAGAGTAGATGGATATTGGTCAATTAGGTTTTGCAGCAGCAATTTCCCTCGCCGCTATTGGTTCAGCCCTGGGCACCGGAATTGCCGGAATGGCCGCAATAGGCGCCTGGAAGAAATGTTTCGCCCAGAACAAACCGGCTCCGTTCTTGGCCGTGGCTTTCGCAGGAGCGCCGCTAACCCAGACGATCTACGGGTTGATACTGATGAACGCACTCATTGCTTCCTCGGCCCCTTCGATGGCCAAACTGGGAGTGGGCATTTTTGGAGGTGCGGCCATCGGTTTTTCCGCCCTGTTGCAGGGGAAAGCCGGTGCTTCCGCCTCGGACGCACTCGGTGAAACGGGCAGGGGCTTCGTCAACTATCTTATGGTCGTGGGAATTATCGAAACCGTGGCCCTCTTTGTCATGGTATTCCTGATGGGTACTGTCGGGTAGTCCAGGCGCCCTTGAAACCAGCCTTCCTGGGGAAGACAGGCCTTACTGGTTATCCAACCATGGTAGACAGGCGAAAAACACGAAGCGTTGCGGTGGGCCGGGTTTTTGTCGGTGGTGGTGCGCCCATTTCCGTACAGACGATGTGGAAGCGTCCCCTGAACTCGGTACAGGACACTCTTGATGGTATCCATCGGCTCGAAGAAATAGGCTGCGAGCTGCTGCGTTTCTCCGTGCCGGACATGGAATCTGCCGAGATATTCGGTCAAATCGCCTCTCAGAGTGAACTTCCTCTGGTCGCGGACATTCATTTCGACCATCGCCTTGCCCTGCGCTGCCTGGACTTTCCTGTAGCTAAAATACGTATCAATCCCGGCAATATCGGCGGTATGGGCAAGGTGGAGGAGCTGACTCGCAAGGCCAGCGCCAAAGAGGTGCCGCTGCGGATCGGTGTAAACGCCGGTTCCCTGCCGAAAGCACTGCGGCAGGAAAAAAACGTGGCCGAGGCCATGGTAAAAGCGGCGGAGGAAGAGTTGTCCATACTCGAGAAGCTGAACTACCACCAGGTGATCTTCTCTCTGAAAGCATCCCACATAGACACGACCATAGAAGCCAACCTCCTTTTTTCGCAGGCGTACGACTATCCTCTGCATATCGGGGTAACCGAAGCGGGCCCCCTCGTTCAGGGAACCGTGAAGAACACCCTTGCCCTCTCTCGACTGCTCGAGAATGGGGTAGGGGATACGATCCGGGTTTCTCTTTCCGACAGCCCGGAGAACGAAATCATAGCCGGCCGATCCATCCTCCAGAGCTTGGGCCTTCGATCCTTCGGCCTGGATCTGGTCTCCTGTCCGACCTGCGGCCGAACCGTCTTTGATGTTACCGGATTCCTCGACAAAGCTCAGGCGTACATGGACAGGGTAAACAAGAATATCACAGTCGCGATCATGGGCTGCTCGGTGAATGGTCCGGGGGAGGCCAAACGTGCCGACCTTGGTGTTACAGGATCGGAGAACCAGGTGATATTTTTCAAAAAAGGAAAAATCATTCGTCGCGAGAGCGCCGATGATGCTATTGAGGCCTTTAAAGAAGAGCTGGAGAAGTTTTGAGATTTCGATTTCCTACCATCAATCTTGCAGTCAGTCTTGCAGTATTCCTGATTCTCACACCGTCCCTGCTCCCGGCCCAGGAAAACAACTTTGTTGAAGCCTGGTTTCTCTACGAGCAGGGGAAGGTCAAGATGGAGGACCCCAACGGTCCGGAGCTTGGGGAGGCTCTTCTTTTCTTCCAGGAAGCGATCGACAAACGGGGCGGCACCTTTCCGGAAGCCGAGATGGCGATTGGAGATATCTACTTCCGTGAAGGTGCTTTCGCCCTTGCCAAGCGGCAGTACGACAAGGCCTATGAGCTGCGCACCGGCATGGAAATCGCCGAAGAAAAATACACGGTTCTTTACCGTCTTGCCAATCTGCACGAGATCCAGGAACTGTATGCGGACATGGAAAGCGATCTCCGCCAAGTTCTGGAAGATCAACCCTACTTCGTAGGCGATCAATTCCCGCAGTTTCAGGATGCGTTTCTGTCCGCATATTACGAAAAGGGTTTGGGCCATCTGTTCAAGCTCTATCGTATGGATGGCGTGGCCTTTGCCGTTCCCGCTCACACCAAGCTGGGGTGGTTCTACTACCGTACAGGCCGGCCCTCGGCGATCCTGCACTGCCTGTTCGCTCTCGACATCATGATCACCGAGGCCGTGAAGGAGCTGCGCCGGGTAGACCCCGGGTTCGTATTTACCACGGTGCAGGCCTTTATAGGTGCCGGTTTGGAGCGGGAGAATATCAAGCAGTATCTCGTTGCCGGTGAGTTCTTCAAGACCCTATACTACCTTGCCACCTCTACCTATGCGGCCTCCCGTCCCAGCCTGGCCGAGTCGGTATGGCAGATCCTGGCGAGCTATCCACTAGAGGCTGTAGGGACCAGCGCCACCACCTACGCGGAGCTCTCCAGACGGCAGCTCGAATCCCCCTGGATCGACCCCTATATCAACCCATCCGCCAGGAAGATCGATTTTCCCCAGAAGTAATCGACAGGAGCGAGATAACCCGCTATTCTTCGGTTCATGACATCCGATCGTTCCCCTGAGCACTCTCCTCATTTTATTATTCGGCGGGTTTTTAGAAGGGATATTCCGGATCTTGCCAGACTTGCTTCCCAGCTCGGATATTCGGATCCAATACAGACCATAGAGATGCGATTCCGCAGGATTCAGAGAGATCGCCGGTATCACTGCATTTTTGTAGCCGTTCTAAGCCCATCTGAAAAGAGCCTTATCGGTTGGATACACGTGCTCATCGATAAACTGCTTACGGTAGGTCCTCGGGTCGAAGTGGGTGGTTTGGTTGTGGACGAGAAGCAACGCGGCAGGGGAGTTGGGACGGCATTACTGCACAGCGCCGAGGTATGGGCTCGCAAACAAGGATATTCTCCGATTATTGTTCGTACCAATGTCGTGCGACAACAAGCCCATAAATTATACGAGAAGTGTGGATATCAGCTTCTTAAGCAGTCAAAAGTCTACACAAAAGAGGTCGGCTGAGTGATCAAGGCATTTATTGTCTACTATACAATACTAGTCGAAGTGCTTTTTCCCTCGAAAATCAGTTTTCAGGGATGCGCTCAATGCCAGACAGTTTATTTATCCCAATAAGTAGACAGAATATTTATTATACGAAGTAATATGACCGCACCGTTCATCTGCCCGTCGACCTCACGTCGCTGCTGATGATACTACCCCGATGGATATAAACTCGAAACGGATGTCAGTACCAGTGATTAACTAGAAAATTAGAAGGAAAAAGGATAATTTTCTAGTTTTACAATGTGTGTTGATAAGATCTATCCGCGATTGGGTCAAAATGCCCATCGTGTCATTTTGACCCGCCCTTTACTTCTGCGCGCTCACTCTTGAAAAAATGGAGATGAGAACGACTGCGGTGATCAGAGACGCAATCACATTCACCGAGTTGAAGTCCGAAAGATATTCGATAATATCGGCAAATAGGAAATCGATCAGCCCGCCCAGGAACGATCCTATAAGCCCCACTATGAGCGCCCCCCAGAACTTACCTAAAAGCGGTTTCCGCAGGATAAAGGCATAGAATACGGCTGTGGCAAAACCAATTGCGAAGTATGTCAGCCCAACGTTGAAGTAGTAAAACAGCATAGTATCAAATCCTACCAGCCAAAATTAACAGTTATATATCCTAAATACAAAGCATCACTATATATATCAACAGTATAGTCTTTTCGCCCATAGCTCAATACGTACAGAGCCAGTCTTAGGTTATCATCGGTTGGAAGTTCATCAATGATTGACCAAACCGAAGAATCAATATCGCTATCGTTTTCTTGGTAGGTTTCAGTCGTGTCATCTAGGGTATCCGGGAAATGTTTGAAACGGTCGATTTCGCTTCCCTCGCCCGGCTCGTAATACACGGCTCTTCGCAACGATACATCGACGACTGTTGGATCGTTTGATCCGGTCTCAGGATCCTCCTTCGGTGTTGCAGCCTGGTTGAAGTCGAGGGTGAAGGTAATTGTATTCGTATTCCCGAATGGAATCTTGATCACCGGTTTGGAAATTAGATTCTTGAGATCGGAGGAAGATGAAAGCCGCGTGAAACCATTTGAATAAAGGGCGTTGAAGATTGTAATGGTATCATCCGGTTCCTGGCTCTCAATGTAGAATTTATAGTAAACCTCGAAACCTAGGAATTCGGCCTCTGTGTTATCTCCAGTACGAATGAATTGAAATGTTTTGTCGGCATCGTTTGCACCCAAACTTATAGGTTGGCTGAGGTACGGTAAATATTCCAACCCACACTGTGGAAGGAAACAGAGAGTAACGAGAAATATCAAGAAATAGCCAACAAAC
>CAZBXU010000097.1:0-14539 GCA_964495755.1 uncultured Spirochaetaceae bacterium
GCATTGGCCAGGAAGTCCGGAATGACGAAGATATCTCTCTCCTGGAGTGCCTTGTCCGCCTCGGGTGTAGTTGGACCGTTGGCTCCCTCGGCGATCAGCTTCACCCGCTTGGAAATTCGGGAAACGTTGTCTTCGTTGATCTGATTTTCAAGCGCCGATGGAGCCAGAATGTCCGCATCCTGCTCGATCCATTGATCGCCGGGAAGCTGTTCATATCCCAGGTCTTGAGCCTTCGTCTTGTCGATGCCGCCGAAGCGGTCGGTGATCCCGATAAGCTCTTCCAGATCGATACCTTCCTTCCTGCGGTAAGCGTAGGAGACCTGGTCGCTCTGATCCCAGCAGGCTACACAGAGGGTCTTCCCGCCGAGCTGGTGGTACAGCCTGATGGCGTACTGAGCCACATTGCCGAATCCCTGAACGCTGGCTGTCGTGTTCTCCATTTTGATTCCCATCTGGCGAAGGGCCTCCCGCACCGTAAAGACGACTCCATACCCCGTGGCTTCGGTTCTTCCCAGGGAGCCCCCCATACCAACCGGTTTTCCCGTGATGAAGCCGGGATACTTCGCTCCGGTAATCGTCTCGTATTCGTCGAGCATCCAGAGCATGTGCTGGGCATTGGTCATAACATCCGGAGCCGGAACGTCCCTGAAAGGACCGATGTCTCTGGCCAGCTGACGGACCCAACCGCGGCAGACTTGCTCCTGCTCCCTTAGGCTGAGATGATGGGGATCGCAAACCACCCCACCTTTTCCGCCGCCCAGCGGGATATCCACCACGGAGCATTTCCAGGTCATCCACATTGCCAAAGCCTTCATACCATCAGCGGTTTCCAAAGGATGGAAGCGGATGCCGCCCTTGGCCGGACCCCGGGCGTCGTTGTGCTGTACACGAAAGCCCCTGAACACCTGGACGCTGCCGTCATCCATCCGCACCGGGATCGCCACGTGGTATTCCCGCATCGGATTGCGCAGAAGATCACGGACCGCGCTCTCCATGTCGAGGATATCCGCCACTTTGTCGAACTGAGCTTGAGCCATCTGGAAAGGGTTGTATGCCTGTTTAGCCATGATGTTTCCTTGCAAACAAAAAATTCAAACAGATTTCAAAATCCAATTTGAATTTTATACGATTGTCCGAAATTGTCAAGGGACGGATTTTGGCTAGATGCATTGCCGCCTGCTGCGGCAAAGAGGATCGGGTACCACAACCCATACCCTTTCGGCTTGCAAATCCTCTGGGGCGGAGAGTATCATATGGGCGAACATTTGTCATGAGAACTGCCGCTTCCATTGCTGTCTTGTTAGTGCTTCTGGGACTTGTTGCGCCTGGTGCCGAGGACAAACCCTACCGGCTGGACTGGCGCTACGTCACCGGTGGGAAGATCGTGACCAAGCCGGCGGTTGACCACCGGGGGATGATCTACGCTCTCTCCGATGACCGGACGCTCTACGCCCTCTCTCCCCTTGGTCAGGAACGCTGGCGTTTCCCGGTCGGCCGCAAACTTTCCGCCGGACCCGTGGTCACCTATGACGGTACGGTGTTGGTCGGCACCCGGAGTGGAATTCTTCTGGCCTCGGGTGCGAACGGGCGTCTGCGCTGGATGTTTTCCCCCCGGACCGGTTCCTGCCTGACTCCCGCCCTGGGTGCAGACGGTTCGATCGTACTGGCCATGGCCAGCGGCACGGTCTACTGCCTCAGCTATAGAGGTGAGGAACGCTGGCGATATCAGGTCCGGGCGGAGCTGGCGGCAAGTCCCTCCATCGGTACCGACGGCACGGTGTACATTGGAACCCCGGATCACCGGCTGCTGGCCCTGAACCGAGACGGCAGTAAGAAATGGGAGCTCGAGCTTCCCGCCCGAGTGGGAACGCCCGTGATTGATGACAGCGATGCTCTGTACCTCAGCGCCGCAGGGATCCACAGGGTTACACCGGAAGGTACGCTTGAGTGGAGCTATTCGATACCCGCAGAAACGGCTGATCCTGTTCTTCGCTCCGACGGAGCGATCATCGCGGGTGCCCGCAACGGCCGGCTGTACGCCCTCAGTCCTGAGGGACAGCTGATTTGGAGCACTTCTCTGCGCGTTCCCATTTCCTTCCCGGCGGTGATCGGCGATGACGGCAATGCTTATGTGGCTACAGAGTCCAGGGAGCTGGTCGCTGTATCTTCCGATGGGTTGATACTCTGGCGGTTCAAAGCAAAACAGTCTGTACGCTGTCCCACCATAGGAAAGGACGGCACGCTTCTTGTCGGTGCGGAGGATTGGATCCTCTACGCCCTCTCCACCAGTTCGAAGGGTCTGTCCCCCAGCCCGTGGCCTCAAGCGTACCACGACGGCCAGCATACCGGTAGAGCCAAAGCTCTGGAAGATCTGGACAGTCCTGCCGCGGTGCTGCTTCGGGAACTGGCTTACTCGGACTCGGAGGAGCTGAAGTGGATGGCGCTTCAGGATATAGGAGCCCATCTCCAGGGGAAACGGTATCTGGAAGTACATCTGGTGATCCTGGAAGAGGTCTTGGGCTATCTGGCAGGGGAGGGAGTGATTTACAGAAGTGCCCAGAGCGATACCCTACGGAGCGGTTATCCGGAGATCAGGGTTGAAGCCTGCCGGCTTCTCGGGGAGCTGGGTTCCGAGGGAGCACGAGCAGTATTGTTACAGGTGATGGAGGCCGATGAAGATAGTGTAATCCGAGTAGCCGCCGTCGACTCGTTGGCAGCTGTAGGTTTTGATCCGGATGGTGAGCTGGCCCGTGCTATACTGTATAGAGTGGGGGAGCCGGGGCAGGAGCGTTTCCACCTTGCCTGTGCCCGTGCCCTCTATCGGATCATCATGAGTTCCCGGAGTGCCGTGCATCCCGACAACTACCGCGCTCTGGGTATACTGGCTCGAAGCGCTGCATCTAGGAGTGTTCGGGAACGCGCCTCCGGCTATCTCAGTGATCTTTCCCAACGGTGGAGAAGGTGAGAGGAGTTGAGCATGAAAAAGGCGATTTTGTCGATCCTTGTGTTTTTGGCGGTCCTGGGATTATATGCCCAAGACGTGGCCGAGCAGGAATTGCGCAGTGTGGACCGGGAGATCGTGTTCATCAACTACGAAGGACCTTACGATCGCATAGACACGGCGGACGAGATAAAGGGTCTGGGTTGGTACCTGGCCAGTGTACTGGCCCAGAACAACCAGCGCGCCTCTTTCCTGCTCAAATATTCTGTAATCCGGGCTGTGGATCCCGAGGAAACGGGAAAGTTCGACTCGGATATCTTTTCCATCGATTCGGATGCCAAGGTTGATCACATCGACAATGTACGCCGCATTCTGGCCGGTTATCTTGAAGGAGCGTTCGCCTACTCTGCAGAGGATGCCCGCACTCTGGCTCGCTTTACTACGATTTATAACGCCGTGTACAGAGGAGACCTGGATTATTTTTCTGAGATGTACAAAGCGCTGGTTCTCTCCTATCTGACCCCTCAAAACGCCGGGCTTTCGACCAAGTACTTCGAGTGGCCCGGATCCACCAGACTGCTCATCCCGCTTACATCGGAGGCCGGCAAGGGAGTGCTGGGTTCTTTGAGCACAACGGAGTTGACCGAAGACAAAGTCATTGAAGAGATGCGCCAACAGGAGGATATGGGTCTGGAAGACCGCAAGGATATGGTAGAGCTGAAAGAGCGAGAGGTCGAAGAGAAGACGGACCGGCTCGATGAGGAAAAGGCGGAGCTGGAAGAAGTCCGGGAAGAGCTAACCGCGAGCAAGGAAGACCTCGAAGCGGCGCGGACGCGGGAAGAGCGGGAGCGCCTGGAAGCGGAGGTTGCCGAGAAGGAGCAGGAGGTGCGGGACAGGGAGGCCGCCGTTGCTTCGACAGAGGCTGCGATCACGGCCAAGGAGGAGGAGGTCGCGGAGGAGAGGGAGCAGATCATCGCCGATGAACGTTCCCAGGACCAGCGGCCGCAGCGACCCGAGGCGGGCACTTTGGTATTTTCGGATCAACTGTACTATCTAAAGGTGCGCCCACGAGAATCCGGCGGATCGATCACCGGCACCCTCTCGATACTGGACCCGGCAGCCTCGGAGGTGCAGGTCACCTCGCCGGTCAGCCATGTCCGGGGCCGGGCTTACTATTTCTTTAAAAATTCGATCCTGGTTGTCGGCCACGAGAGCAGCGCCACATCTCCGGCTCGGCTGATGCTTCTCGAGCCTCTGACTTTAAAAGAGACGACCCGCAGCTGGGAGGAGATGTATCCCGACACCTACGTGCTGCTTCAGGCCAGCTCGATCTACACGGTATTCCGCTCCGGAAGCGAGTATCGCCTGGGTCGTTTCGACGAGGCGCTCCAGCTGATCAGCCAGTCAGAGCAGAGCGTAGACAAGGACAGCGCTTTCTTCCTGTTTGGAGACAAGATCTACATCAACTCGGCTGCCCGGGACGTTCTCGTGCTGAACCGGGAGGATCTCAAGAGAGAAGGTACGATACGCTGATCGAGATACGGCAGGTTGTACGCAGGGATTTCGATCTATTTTTGAGGTTGAAGCCTGGTCAGCTTTCCGTGGCGATAAAGCTCTTAACCGCTTCTAAATAGCGCGGCAGTTCAGCCACCACATCCTTTACCGCTTCATAGATCATCTTTTCATCGATGCCGTTGTACTCGTGGGCAAGACGATTTCGTAATCCCGCAAGCCTGGCGTATCGTGCGGCAGAATCGCGGTCGATGATTTTGAACTCCACGAGCTGAGTAAACGAACCGTAGTAGTCTGCCGGAGTGGAAAGTGTCTGCTCAGCGACAATATGAAAATTGATATCGATAACTCGACCGATGATTCTTTCCAGATATCGTTCCGCAAGGATTTCGTTCTACGAGTTCGTGATTAATGGGCATCCTTCAAACTTTCCAGGCGCCGGGCGTTTAGCTGCGCCTCTAATTCCAAGTAGGGTTTGAAATCCTGGTACCGATGAAAGGCATAGATCCGGAAGTTCTGGAGGTCTGTTACATCCCCGGACAGCAACTGACACTCCTTGTTCACCTCATTCAGCAGAAGAGGGTCGGCGTGATTGAGGTTAACGATATCGACTTCGTACCCATGCAGTACCTTCTGTAGATCCACAGCCACGTCCAACGGTTTCTGCTCTCCGTTATACAGGACGCCTACATCCAGATCGCTGTCTCGATGAACGAAACCCTTGACGCGCGACCCAAAGGCCAGAATGAGCCGAATACGGTATTTCCCCCGAATTTTGTCGAGTTCTTGCTGTTGGGTCACACCGATTTCGATCACACCCAATGCTATCGTTTAGGAAACACGGCAGTCAATGGCTCGAGCCGCCTGATCCTTAAGCGGCTTGTCAGGTTATTATAACCGTTCCTCCAGCTCTGTTTCCTCGGCCCGGGCCATTCGGCGTCCCTTCTCCACATCTACCCGAGCCAGCAGGATCATGCCTGCGATGAAGAACACGATAAGGCTCAGGACGGCGGGACGGCTGGAGTCGAATACGGCAGCGGCAGCGGCAAATAGCAGGGGACCGAAGATCGTAGCTACCTTCTCCATGATACCGAACAGACCGAAAAACTCTCCGCTCTTAGGTGCCGGGATCAATGTGGAAAACAGGCTGCGGCTCAAAGCTTGACTGCCGCCCTGTACACAGGCAACCAGCCAGGCCAGACACCAGAACTCGATCACAGAGTCGAGGAAGAAACCCCAGATCGCGATCACCGAATACACGATCAGGGCCAGGAGCAGACTGCGTTTGGTGTTCATCTTTTCCGCAATCCTGGAGAACAGGAGCTTGCCGAGCAGCAGGGCCAGGAGCAGGCAGACCACCTCGAGAGCGAAGATCATACCGATGACAATACCAAGATTGCTCTGCCTGAGAGGCGGCAGTACCTTCACCGCTGCAATGCTTAGAACAGTTCCCGAGCTGCGAGGGTCTCGATCACCCAGGTTGACCAGGCTGAGCAGGTGTTCCCCCGGCTCGGAGGCTTGCAGGGTTGTCGCACTTTCGTATCGGATATTCGGGTTGTAGGTGTTGATCGTGACGGGCCGGCCATCCTTGTCCTCCAGAGGTCGGCCGTCGATCTCTACGTTCCAGATGCCGTGATCCGGTCCGACGCTGTAGGTGATGGTGGTCTTTTGACCGTTGAAGGAGAAATTTATCCGAGCTCCCCGATCGCCGGTCTTCCGATAGATCGTGTCTTGTTCAGCCCGGATTGTTGCAGCCGGTACGGTTTGGTCTGTCCAGCTGCCTCGATAGGAGAAAGCATCACTGGTGGCGGTGTATTCCCCCTCGCCAACCGCTCGGACTGAGGAGGTGTAGGCGGGAAGAGGGGCTCCGCTGATGTTCTCCGGCAGAAGATTTTTCCCGCCGATTCCGATTACGGGAAGAAGGACAATATTGAACACGATGAAGGCCATCACGATGTGGCGATGACGGGTGTCTTTGCTTGGCAGGCGTCCGAAGATGAGGCTGAAGGGGATTCCCACGAACTGTACGAGTAGCAGTGCCAGGATCAGCTCAAGGGTGCCGAATCCCAGCTCTGCCCCGTAGATGGCGGCTACACCGATAATAGTGCCGATTCCGTCCAGATAGATCAGCGCCGCCAACAGCAGCTTGAACAGTTCTTTATACTGACGGATGTCTTTGAAGGTCTGAACAATCCTCTTGAAGCTGACGGATATTACTGTCCGCCCTTTGTCTAATCGTGCGGTCAGCGTATGCGGCTCGGGTATATTTTTGATCAAAGGTATGGTGAACAGCGCCCACCAGAGCGCGACGCTCAGGAAGGAGAGTCTGGGCCCCCACGTTCCTGGAAGCAACTGGATCATCACCACGTTTACGGCAAGAAGAAGGCCGCCCCCGAGGTAGCCCATGGCGTATCCTCGGGAGGACACCTTGTCCTGGTCTTCGATCTTTGCCACGTGGGGTAACAGGGAATCGTAGAAAACATTGGCACCGGCGAATCCGATGCGCCCGAAGACAAACAGGAGTGAGGCCAGCAGCCAGTTCCCGCTCTTCACCAGAACGAGTAGTCCCGTCGCCACCACTCCAATTCCGACGAAGATCGAGAGGAATTTTTTCTTTCCGCGCATCACATCGGAAACCGTGCCGAGAAGTGGAGCGATCGCCGCTACGATGAATAGGGAGATACTCAGGCCCGCGCTCCAGTAGGCTGTTGCCACCGCCGGGCTGGCCAGGGTGGATGCGGCTACCTGGCTGTAGTACACGGGCAGAACCGCGGCAGCCACAGTGGTAATGAAGGCGGAGTTGGCCCAATCGTACATGGTCCAGGCCCGGATACGCTTCCGATACTCCCGATCGGTGATGTTCATGAGGATCCTCCTGTTTTACGCCACTGTTGGTACTTCATGCAAGCCTTCAAAAAAAAGCCGCAATCTGCCGGCAAGCCAGCATGAGCTGTTTATCCCAAATCCAATAATTCTTTCAGCACACGACCCTCAGCGCCGGGCATCTTCAGCCCCAAAAGCGCTGCCAGGGTGGGTCCCACATCGACGATGCGGATCGGTCGCAGATCTACACCCTGACGTACCCCGGCACCCGCGGCAAGAAATAAGGAGCTGTATCCCGGCCGATCCGGGTGATATCCGTGGACAGCCCGAAACCCATCCTCGGCGGGGGCAATGACCGGTCCAGCGGCCTCTGGAACAAAGTAGCAGCCGTCCTTGGCTTCCAGAATGTAGTCTATGTGCTCTCCCACCTTCATCTTCTCAACCTGGTCTCGGGTGTACACAGTCTCGACGACACCCTGGGATTCTTCCTGAAGCTCAGCGAACACTGCGGTGACTGCTCTGCGAGCGGCTGCATCCTTGCGGTCATACAGAGTAATCTGGGCCGAGCCTTCACAGCAGTTGGCCCACGCCTTCCACGAGACCAGATTCCCTTTTGTATCGAAGTCGACCAATCCCGCCTCTCTGAAAGCGGCGTTGATACGTATACGGGTATGAACGTCCACGTAGGCATGGTCCCCGAACACGATGAACGAAGTCTCGGCGAGTGATCCTGATTCCCGGGATGCCGCCAGAAGCATGCCGAGTCGGCGATCCTGATCTTCCAACACTTTCCGGACCTCTGAAGCACGAAAACCGTAACGGTGGCGGGTTCCGTCCAGATCGAGCAGGTGAAGAAGGAGAAGATCGGTTTTTCTCTTTCGAATCAGGTGGGATGCCACGGCAGTGCTCAGGTTATCGAGGTGATAATACCTCAAACTCTTGAGCAGAGATCGGTAGCGAATGCCCATATGGAGAATGAACAGAGGGCTGCCGCTGGAAAACAGCAGCCAGGGAAAGCTCTGTCCGGGGCGGGTGGTTTTGATTTCAGGAATCACGTAGCGATTCCGGGAACGACCGGCGGTAGGCCAGAGGAGTGTGGCTGTCTTCAAACCCGCCTGTCGTGCGATGTCGTACAGGGGGGGAACCCGTAGAAATCTACGAAACCAGTGCCAGTCCGGGGAGGTTCTGCCCGGCTGAAAAAGAGTGTTCGAGCTGATGCCATGCCGGTGGGGATAGCACCCGGTGATCAGGCTGGCGTGGATAGGATAGGTCTGGGTAGGATAGATGCCTCGCATCTCCCGGCAAACCGAGCCACGTTCCAGCAGTTCCCGGAAATTGGGCAGCGCTTCGAGACGAGGCAGGTCTACAGAGGACAGTCCATCTACAGATACGACAACCAGGCGCCGGTTCATGGGTAGAGGTATTTTAGGTTATTGGTTTTCCGAACACAAGAGTTTTGACACGGCATTCGCAAATTCGGTAGAATCGAGGCGCTATTGAATTATGAAGAAAAATTCTCTTCCGGTTCGCACTACCCTGTTCGTGCTTCTCCTGGCCACACTTTGGGGCGGCAACGTCGTGGCAATCAAGATCGGTCTGCGCGGCATCTCTCCCTTTGCCGCTGCTGGGATACGCTTCGGGATAGCCTTGCCCTTGGTTGCGCTCTGGGCCTGGATCAAGGGCATCGCCCTGAGGCCTCGTACCGGGGAAGTGATTCCCTTAGTCGTGGTCGGGTTGATCTTTGCCCTGCAGATTTCGATCCTGAATTGGGGGACCCGCCTGACTCTGGCCGGCCGGGCAATCGTGATTCTCCACACCTATCCGGTGTTCGTTGCGTTTTTAGCCCACTTCATTATTCCAGGGGATCGGCTCGACTGGCGCAAGTTGGTCGGGGTGATCGGTGCCTTTGCCGGCATTGTGGTGGTCTTTTGGGAAAAGCTCTCTCCAGGCGCGGGGTGGAGTATCACCGGTGATCTGCTCTGTTTGGGAAGCGGATTTCTGCTCGGCCTGTTGACCGTGTTGATCAAGCGGTCGCTTGAGCATATCGAAGCGCCACGACTCCTGGTTTGGGAGATGGTGATAGCGGTGCCGTTGTTTTTCCTGTTGCACGCCCTTTTTGAGTCGGGGAGCCGGTATGAGTTTTCCCCGCCGGTCGCTGCGGCCTTACTTTACCAGGGCGTGGTGATAGGCTGTTTCTGCTTTATGGCGTGGTTATCCGTTCTCAAGCGCTATCCGCCGAGCCGGGTATCGGTCCTGTTTTTTACCACACCGGTGTGGGGCTTGCTGATCAGCTACCTGCTCCTCGGAGAGCGGATCACGGTTGGTCTTGGTATCGGCGCAGTGTTGGTGGCTCTGGGCATTTTTCTGGTGAACCGCGGCTGATAGTGTTAGAACGGTTGTCGTCGGCCCGGGCCCGAAGAAGTGCAGTGCTTCAAGTAAAAGGCGCTCAAGAATCGCAGGTCCCGCTTCCGAAAACCATGATCGCTGTAAACCAGCCGTTGGATTACAACAAGCAGCCATCGGAACTTGGATTGAAGTTGGGGTGAGCTCTGGAAAGTAGTGTGGATCCACCGTACCCAACCATATTTCTCCGGCGGCTCTACACCTTTCCGGTTCTGGCTGGATACTATTTTGACAACAACCTTCAAAGCGGAGAGTCGGTTTGGCCGTGCCAAAGCCAGAACTAGAACACCGTATCGCCGGATTGCCCAGGTAGCGGCGAGGATCAGGGCGAAAAGGGGAATGAGCAGGAGCAGAGCCTGCCAGTTGAAATTCCAAGGCTGCTTTGTCATATGCTGCGGAGATACAGGTTGTCTCCCCAGGATTGCCCGCAGCTGCCGGTTGGTCAGGCGATTCTCCATCCGTCCGTATTCGTACAACCAGTCTTCTCCAAACTCTTCGTAGTAGGATGGGTTGACCGCTGTTGTTGCTTCCCAAGCGGTCCAGCCACGATCCTCGAGCCAGACCTCCGGCCAGGCGTGGGAGGATAGTCCGGACACGGTGCCGTGGCCAGACTCCAGGTTCCCTTCGAAGGGCAGCGTTCCTGTAGGCAGCGTTGTTAAGAAGCCCGTGGCATAGCGGGTGGGGATCCCGTTCAAACGGGCCAACACTGCGAAGGATGAGGCAAAGTGCACGCAGTAGCCTTCCTTGCTCTGAAACAGAAATGTGTCAACGAAGTCTGCGCCGGCTGGGATCCGCTTCGCTTCCAGGTTGTAGGTGTAGTTTTGAGCCAGATACCTCTCGATGTTTCTCAAGGTGCCGCTGGTGTCCGCTTCGGGGTCTGCCAGGAGCACGGCGAGGTTCTTGAGCTCGGGGGTGAGTCGACCCGGCAGTTGGAGGTAGACTTCCGCTTCCTCGGCCGACAGCGCTGCGGAAGAGGATTCGCGCTCCCCCGGTCGCCGACCTTGCTCGAGGTAGATGCTCTCACCGGATCGTAGGGGGGTGGCAAGCTGATATCCTTGCTCGAAGCTTCCCGACATTCCCTCAATCTGTTCTACCGGCAGGTATATCAATCGGGTGTTCAGAGTTAATGGGACCAGGGTGTAGTACTCGGCGAGAAGGGTAATACGAACCGAAGTTGTGGGGGCTTCACCGGGGCTGAAGGCGCGTATCTTCGCCTGCTCATCGGTTTTCAGAGCCTGGGGGAGAGCTGCGGTCGCTTCAGCTGCCGGTCTCCTGCTCCAGGATTGTCCATCGTAGGTGGAGTAGGCCGCGGTACGCAAATACAATCTCTGGCCCGGTTGTCCCTGGATGTCGAATATCGGTGCCTCCGACAGGATCGGCGTTCCCCCCAAGCGTTTGGTTTCCAGTCCGTAGCCAAATCCGGGAATCCCGTACAGAAGGGGAAAGCGGGGGAAAAGGGCAATCACCGTTTTCCGTAACCCGGGGTGCAGTTGTTGGTCTACGATGCGGCTTCCCCGAGGTTTGGCGAAAAGCACAGGGATTCGGGAGACGGCTCCTAATGCCAGAAAGAGCAGTAGAAAGGTTGCCAGATTCCGTAGGCGATTCCGCGGCTGTACGAAGCGAAGGGAGAGAACCACGGGGCCAAGGGCGAGCAGGCAGAGAAGGAGGATGTAGAACAGACGGGTCTGATAGATAAGCGACAACAGTCCCGCTGCAATCAACAGCTCTCCGTAGAGGGGGAGGATGATTTCAGAGTATAGAAACCTTTGAGCCAAGGCGGTGGAGAATACGGCGGATAGAAGCACGATCAGGATGGACACAACCCCTCGGGGCTCGCCGTCGCGGACGGTTTCAAACCAAATCCCGTACGCGGAATAGGGTGTGATCAGAATCCCCGTCAAGACCGCCGAAGCGAGCCCGATGGTGTACAGGGTTGATAGGATGCGAAATGCACGCCCGGGAATCCCTGGCAACTGAGTGGAAAGAAGGCCGAGGATGATTTTGCCCAACACGAGTGCGATCAGAAGCAGCCAGGACAACTCAGGGCCTAGGAGTAGTTTTAGGATCGCCGGAAGTAGTGCAGCAGCGAGGCAGGCGAGAACGATCTCCACCCAGCGCGGAAGTTTATCTGTCATAGCCCAGGACACCTCTTTCCAGGCCCTCGACGATATCCTCCGGCCCGTCTATAAAGCGGATATTGGCTCCCCGCTCACTGAGAGAATAGAGAGAGGGAAGGATGGTCCTTCGCTCCTCTTGAGAGTATCCCCTGCGGTTCATGACCAGGGCAACGGAGGTATCCCCGGTCAGGGATTCATCCACCGTAGAAAACACCTCCGGATCGAAAAGATGGGAGATGATGATCGCAGAGGTGTTCTCGAAACCGCCGCTCTGTTTGTCCAGGTGGTACAACGCACCCGGGGAGATGGTGGGTTGAAAGATCAGCTCCATTGTTGAGGTATAGAACGCCTGAAAGCTTGATTGGCTGTTTCCCCGAAAGGTGTACACGCTTCTGCCTGGGGCGCGGACCGTTACCGGCACTCCCTGATCGAGGTAGTATTTCACCAGGGCGACCAGGATATCTATCGATACATCCTCCGTTTCCAGGGCCCGCAGCCCGGTCAGCCTTGTCTGCCTCAGGTCAAAATAGATGGTCACTCCCGGTTCCGCTGAAGTGTCGTATTCCTTGAGAAAGGGGGTTCCGGTGGAGGCGAACTTCTTCCAGGCCACGTGGCGCAGGGATTCGCCGTAGCGGTACGATCGAAGCCGGCTGAAAAGGGCGTAATCGGGGACCGCTCCGGTAGAAGATCCTTGGGCGAGCCGCTCGCCGCGCTCCATTCCGGTGGAAAAGCTGCACAGGGGGAGTACTCGGGGATAGACGTAAAAAGTTCTGTACCAGACACGCCGGCGAAAAACGAAGAAATGAAGGGGATCCTCGGATGCAAGGGATTCCAAGCCGACCGTGTAAATCCCGCGAAAAGGACAGTGTATTTGATACACGCTCTCGATCCGATTCCGTGCCCGAATATACGTGGTGAATTGAGGAAGGACCTCCTCCATGAAGGGGTGAATCGTCTTGAATTCCACGGTCAGGTAGTGGAGCGGCAGCAGGGTTTCGTTGGCCAGGCTCAAGCGGTAGATGACGGATTCGCCCTTCATCGGGTGCTCGGTGCTGAAATCCTGGTAGTACTTCAGCGGGAAGAATGTCAACAAAAGGTACAACAGAGACAGGATTGGTAGGATCAGCAGGACAACGAAGAGAAACAGAAAAAACGGAGCCACGTAGCTTCCCGCCAGGTAGACGAGGAACAAGGCGAGGGAGTACAGTCCGATTCTTCGGGTGCGAAGGAGAATCGGAAAATTACCGTTCATTCAGTCCGGTGGGAATCTTCACCTTGCCGAGTATCCGGGTTACGATCTGCCGGGGATGGACGTTGTCCATTCGCGCTTCCGCAGACAGGATCAGGCGGTGGGCCAGCACGGCGGGAGCCAGTTCCAGCACGTCCTCGGGAACTACGAAATCTCGTCCCCGGAGAAAGGCTTCCCCTTGAGCGGCCAGCATGAGGTGCTGAGACGCCCGGGGGCTCAAGCCGAGTTTTAAGTGGCTGCTCGACCGCGTTTCCGAGGCTATGCCGACGATGAACCGCTTTACCGGATCAGAGACATGGATGCGGCGGAGGCTTTCCCGGATTCTCAGGATGTTCTCCGGAGTGGTTGCCGGTCCCAACTCCTGTAGGGGGTCTTTCTCCTGAAAGCGGGAAAGAATCTCGGTTTCGTCCTCCGCATCGGGATAGCCGAGGGAAAAGGATACGCCGAATCGATCGAGTTCCCCTTCCGGAAGGGGGAAGGCGCCGAGGAAGCTCACCGGATTCTGGGTGGCAATGACGAAAAAGGGTTGAGGCAGCTTGTGGGTTGTGCCGTCCACGGTCACCGAGCTTTCCTGCATCACTTCGAGAAGGCTCGATTGCGTGCGGGGGCTGGCACGATTGATCTCGTCAGCCAGGACGAATTGGTGCATCAATGCTCCCTCTTTGTAGAGGAACTCCCGCTTTTCCGGGCTCCAGATCGTCATGCCTGTGATGTCTCCGGGGAGAAGATCGGGGGTAAACTGGATGCGGCCGAAATCCAAACCTACGCTGGCGGCCAGACAGCGCGCCAACGTAGTCTTGCCGACTCCGGGCACATCCTCGATCAGCACATGAAGTCCGGCGCTGAAGGCTACCAGCAGGGTGTGGATCTGTGACTCTTTGCCCACGAACACGCTGGAGATATTTTTTGCCACCGCCTGGATCTGCTTGGCGTCCTGGCGAAGTGTCTGCTCAGCCATGCGTCTCCCTAATCCGCTCCAGGAGATCTCGAGGGAAACCGACGGTTTATGGCGATCCCGGAGCTGATGATCACAATGGGGATGGCCAACCCGACCGCCGAGTGCGCAACCGCGAATGCCATGATCTCCTCGTGGGACCCGCTTTTCAATACTTCCGTGGTCAGAAAACCCATGACGATCTCTGCGACCATCAAAACTCCGTGGGTGAAAAACGCGTAGCGGTGGAGATCCTGCGGTGTGAGTCCGGGCTGATCCTTGCTCCGCATGCCTATGCCGGTTACTGCGTTGGCCAGGTATAGGATTTCGCCGGCAGTGAGCAGGCCGACATGGGTCCAGCGCAGGCTCTGGTGCAATGGGGATCCCCACATCTCGGATATCTTGTCGGCGCACTGGCTGCCGATCTCGTCTTCGTCGATGCCGAGCTGGTCCCGATAATCGTGCCCCTCGTTGATGAAGGTGGCCCACTGCACCGTTCCAACCACACCCGCCGCCAAGAGCAGAGAGCCTGAGGTGAAGCCGGAAACCTGATGAAATTT
>CAZBXU010000098.1:0-14483 GCA_964495755.1 uncultured Spirochaetaceae bacterium
GTGCGCCTGCGCGACAAGATCCTGCTGTTCTGGTTCGACAGCCGTCGGGGGGAGGACCACGTCTTTTTGGCGGAGAAACGAGGCGCTCTGTGGCAGGAAACGGATTTGAGCGATATCGACGGCTCGTCCTACTTCGCCTATCCGATCGATCTGAACCAGCAGCTCTACGTGTTTTGGGAGAACAGGGTCGGCGATGCCTCGAGAATCATGTTTCTCGAACCGGATCAGACGGTCAATCCTGCGACGGTAAGACCCCTGAATTTTGACCCGCGGCAACCCTCCCGGCAGGACAGCGTACAGATCCTGTGGACCCTTCCCGGAGATCCTTCAGGTATCGCCGGAGTCGGCTACCTGTGGACTCAAGACGGGGATGAGCCGCTGGAACAGGAACTGCGCCTGCTCGCAGATACTACCTCTGTCCAGCTGAGCGCCGATCGCGACGGTAACTGGTACTTCCGCCTCGCGGTTCAGGATTATGCGGGCAACTGGTCCCGGCCGGCGTCGATCACCTTTGCCAGGGACACTCTGCCGCCGGAGACACCCAAGATTGTGCCGCTTCAACGGGATGAGGAGGAGTTTGTCTCCTCCAATACCTTTGCCGTAACCTGGCAGCCGCCGCCTACACTTGAGGATCTCAGCGGCTATTCATACTCGCTTGTTTTCCTCGGTTCCGTCGACCAGGAGGATCCGACCGTCGAGCCCCGGCTTGCCCCAAGGCCTCTGACCTCGGCTTCGGAAACGCCCACCTACAACAACCTGGACGACGGTCTCTGGGCATTTTCCGTAGCGTCTGTGGATGAGGCCGGAAACATCAGCGATCCGGCCACGGTGCTGCTCAGACTAAATAAATACATCCCGGTAACCTACATCAGTTACGTGAACACGCTGGCGGACCCCCTCGGGATGTTGTCCCTCAGTATCGGAGGGCGCGGATTCTCGGTGGGTGGGCTGGTAAACCAGGTGATTCTCGATCAGGATGGCCAGCCGCCCTACGACTACTCCTTTCCCCGCGCGCAAGGCTTGTTCAATGTGGCCAGCGATCGGCTGATCCGCGGGCTGACCGTAGTGGACATCGAGGAAGGGCTGTACCGGGTCGGGGTGGTGCATCCGACCCGAGGGAGCGTGTTTACCGCCCCCACCCTGCGCATCGAGAGCCCCGGAACCGTGAAATTCGGGGATTTCTCCTTTGCCTACACCCGGCCCTGGCGGAGCGTTCGCCGGGTTGCCTATTACTTGAACTCCGATAACCTGGTGGTGTGGTTGGTCTTGGCCTTTCTGGCCGTACTGTTTCTGGTCTCGGTGAGCAAGCTCGCCGGGATTGTTCAAGAGAACAGACTGTTGAACACCGAGGTGATGGCGGTCATTCGGGGAGAGGTATCGATCGAAAGGAAGGAAGAGAGAATGAAAGAGTTGGAGAGAAGGGGAGTCGGTCTGCGGCTGAAGTTCACCTTGCTCATCATGATGCTGGTGCTGATCACCGTGCTGATGGTGTCCATCCCTCTCGGATACCTGATGATCAACCGCCAGAGATTGAATCTCACAGAAGGACTGCGGCAGAGGGTCGATGTCCTGATCGGCAGCGTGTCCTCCAGCGCAGAGAACAGCCTGCAGATTCAAGACAGGATCGAGCTGGGTCTGCTGCCCGATCAGATCGCTTCGATGGAAGAGGCTCGGTACCTGACCATCACCGGTGTGGGGATCGGCGATTCACAGAGCTTCGACTACGTCTGGGCCACCAATGACGAACAGATCGATACGAAACTTCAGGCCGGCGCCTTCGATCAAGAGTCGGTGGGGTCGGTTCGCATTCAGGACGATTTGAGTTCGGTGATCGACCAGTTGGAGCAGAGCGTGAACAGCGCCGCGGAGCAGCGAGTGGCGGACCTGGCCGCGGAGGTGAACAGGCTGTCCGTTCGAGCCCGGGAGCTGGCCCGGCGGGCAGCAACGGATCCGCAGGCTCAAGCGGAGCTGGGAGAGATCTCTCAGGATATCAGCGAACTGGACTCCCAGATTCTCAGCGAACTGCTCCGGATCGGCTCGGTTACGGGAAGTTCTCCCGAGTTCGATCCTGAAAGATTGCTTCCCTTCTACACCTTCTACCGCCCGATCGTGTACCGGGTGCCGGGGGAGGAGATCTACTTCCGGGGCGCCGTGCGGATGGGCGTCTCCACGGAGAGGATACAAATCGAGGTAAAACGCTCCAGGGACAACCTGATTTTTTGGACCGGCATCATAGCCCTGATTGCACTCGGCTTGGGATTGCTGGGAGCCATCATCATGGCCTCGATCACCATCAACCCGATCAAGAAACTGGCCGCCGGTGTGGCGGTGATCCGGGATACCGAAGACAAGGAGAAGCTGCGGGAGTATGTGATCGACGTGCGCTCCAAAGACGAGATCGGGACCCTGGCCACCACGGTCAATCAGATGACCCAGGCCCTGGTCAAGGCGGCCATCGCCAGCAAGGACCTGACCGTTGGTAAAGGGGTCCAAAAGATGTTCATCCCCCTGGAGCTGGATCCAACGGATCCGGCCGGGGGAAAAGGGAGTACAGGTGGCGAGCAGGATGATAGAATCGAGATCTTCGGTTACTACGAAGGGGCCAAGGGGGTTTCGGGAGACTACTTCGACTACCTCAAGCTGACCGACAAGTACTACGCCGTGATCAAGTGCGATGTGGCCGGCAAGGGCGTGCCCGCGGCCCTGATCATGGTGGAGGTAGCCACGATTTTTTCCACCTTTTTCAGGAAGTGGACACCGAAAGATCCGGGACTCAAGATCGATCAATTGGCCTACCTGATCAACGACATGCTCGAGGAGCGGGGGTTCAAGGGCCGTTTCGCCGCCCTGACCCTGGCCATCATCGACTCCGAGAGCGGCAAGAGCTACTTCGTGAACGCCGGGGATACCAACCTCCACATCTACCGGACCGGCCAGGGGAAAATGATGACGAACAAGCTTCCCGACGCCCCTGCCGCCGGAGTCTTCCCATCGGATCTGGTGGAAATGCAGGCGGGCTTCAAGATGGTGACCCAGCAGCTGCAGGCAGAGGACACCGTGTTTCTGTTTACAGACGGGATCGAAGAGGCCAAGCGCTCCTTCCGCAATGAACGCTTCCAGCCCGTCACCTGCGACGAACCGGGGTTGGAGGAAAATGAAGAGCACGGTGGGACCCACCTCAAGGGCAGCGACAACGAGGAGCTGGGGATCATCCGCATCTACGACATCATCAACGCCGTGTTCAATCGTCAGGTCTTTCGGCTGCTCAAGTTCCACAACCCGATCCCCGAGGAGGATCTGGTCTTCGATTTTACCGAGTGTGCCGGTACGGTGGAGGAAGCGGTCCTGGCCATGGTGTCCGTGGAAAAGGTGTTCCGTATCTACCCGGATCCCGATGCGACCATGGACGACCGGGTGTCCGTGGACCAGAACATCGATGCCTTCCTGAAAAAGTGCTTCAAGCAGTTCGATCGCTATTTCCGGGCGCCCATACAGAGCGAGGAGGAACAGCCTGTCGTGACCTACGGCCGTCTCAAGGAGGACGAGCAGTACGACGACCTCACAATCCTGGCGATTCGTAAAAAATAGAGCTTTTCAGCCTGAACCTAATGAGCTCGGGCTCCGAAGATCAAAATAGATTCTTCTGGAGAGAACGATGAAACGGCTTTTTTTAAGTGTGATTCTGATCGTGGCCACGGCAGCTCTTGCCCAGTCTAACACGGTGGTGATCCAGAATGCCGAAAACACGGTTTTCCACTACGTGCTGGATCCGCCGGAGCTGACCGCCTTCGATACCTCGGCCGGCATCTTTCAAAACGTGGTCTATGATTACTTCGCCGAGGCGCCCGCCGCGGAGGATGATTTCGCCGGCTTTGCCGAGCTCGCTTCCGGGCAAACCCTTTGTTTTGAAAATTTATCCGAGGGGAAACACCTACTGGTGGGCTTTTTCGTGATGCCCGGGGAGAGGGGGGTCCCGGTCCGGGTGATCGGCCTTCAGGCCGGCGGCGGCCTGGATGAGCGGACCTACCGGATATTCAGCGAGCCGAGCTTCATCGTCGCCCGGGCGGGCAGGGGGCGGATCGCCGCCTATCCCCCGATTCCCCCTTCAGCGGCAGCTTTGCTCAGGGAGGGCGCCGGGGTGCAGGAGCCCGCCGTTGCGGCAGCCGAGGCGGAGCGAGGGTTTTTTCGTTTCCAGATCGACAATCAGTACGAGGATTGGGAGGCCATCCCCACATTCCTGTCCTTTAACGCAGATCGTACCCTGACCAGCTTTACCAGAGAGCAGTATGGCGGAAAGTTCGAAGTTCTGCCTATCAGCCAATCACGGCGCTGGCGTGCCGGAGGTTCGGCCCTGAATGAGATCAAGGTGGTGGACAACCTGCAAGCCGTCTACCTCTACCTCTCAACCCATTCCGCCCTGTCCGCCGACTTGTCCGTGTTCCTGTACTTTCACAACGACAGAAACCTCAGGCGGCTTGGAGTGCAAAACCAGTTCACCCTGGAGCTGGCGCCCTCCCGGGCCGAGGAACCGGGCCTGGTTGTGCTCTGGGAGAAGGACAGAAAGCCCGTGGTCGTCGGGAAGTTGGCATCCGGGAGTTTTTTTCTCGAGGCAAGAATCGAGAAGGAGCTGCTCTTCGATCTGCTGTCCGCCAGACCCGAGATAACTTTTTTCGATTTGACCACCAGCTTCTTCGACCGCCAGGAGATGACCTACGAGGAGTTTTACATCGCCACGGTAGCTCTTGCCGAGATTCCCACGGGAAAAACGATCTACTGATCCTTACAGGTTGAAGCGGATCGCCACCACCTCCCCGTCCTGAACCTGGTATTCCTTTCCCTCCAGACGCAACCGGCCGTGCTTACGGGCTTCGGCAAACCCGCCGTCGGCCAGAAGCTGGTCGCAGGAGATCACTTCCGCCCGGATGAATCCCCGCGCCATGTCGGTGTGGATCTTCCCGGCCGCTTTCAGGGCACTCGCGCCTTTCGGAATGCTCCAGGCCCGTACCTCCCGATCCCCCACGGTGAGAAAGCTGATCAAATCGAGGCGGGAATACAGGGCATTGAGAAATCGGTTCTTGGCCGGATCCTGAAGACCCAGATCGGACAGAAACTCTTTCTGGTCTTCCGGGGACAATTGGGAAATCTCCATCTCCTGAAGACCCTGGATGGGAAACACGGCGATCCCCAGCTCCCGGGACTGCCGCTTGACCTCGGCGATGTCCACCGAGCTCTCTCCCATGTTGATTACCACGATCATCGGCTTGGAGGTGAGGAACTGGAAACCAGCGAGCAGAGTCCTGTCTTCTTCTTGGATCAGATCAGCGCCGATGCACAGCCCTTCTTCCAACCGAGCCGAGATCTTTTCAAGACCCTGGTACTCCCGCTCTCCTTTTTTCCCCTCCTTCTCCAACCGTTCCAGCCGCTTCTCCACGATCTCGTAGTCGCTTAAGACCATGGAGTCGAGCAGCTTCCGCAGATCCCGCAGCGGATCCACCGTGCCCAGGGAGTGGGCCACGGCTTCATCCACGAAGGCCCTCAGTACGATCGCCACCGCGTCGCTGGTTCGAAGCTCCCCCAGGGTCCCGGAGGCGATGCCCCCCTGTTCGCTGAACTCGAGATGCAGGTCTTTGAGAAGCACCGCAGCGTGGATCGTTTTCTTCTTCTCGAACAGGGCGGCAAGCTGTTCCACCCGCGGATCAGGGACCGCGACCTCCGCCAGGTGGACCTGCTGATAACCGCCCGCCTGCTGTCCGGACAGGGCGTTGAAGATCGTGGTTTTCCCGCAGAAGGGCAGGCCGATGAGACAGGTTTCCATAGTTCTTTATATCAGGAAGCAAAGCCCTCCGGCAATTGCCTTTTTCCCTTCGTAAAGGTAATAATGTAGGTTCTAAAGAAATGAAGCTGCGTTTTTTCTGCGACCTGTGCGGCACCGAAGTTCCCCGCAACACGATACGCTGCCCTACCTGCGGCCGTTATTTCACGGCGATCCAGTGTCCCCGCTGCCGGTTCAGGGGGGAGGAGAAGGACTTTGCTCAAGGCTGCCCGAAGTGCGGGTACATGAAAATTCCCCGTACCGCTGTCACCGACGGGAAAACGAAGAAGGCTCGGATGCGGCAGCAGTCCGGCCCTTCCGCACCTGCCGCTGTGTACCGATTGATCGGCCTTATCCTGTCCCTCGTTTTGATCGCCCTCGTGGTTATCCTGTTTCTCCGCTGAATCCGATCTCGACCCGATCCCGACACAACACCGCCCCTCGGCGCATATCGCGATGATCCTAAGGGTTGCTGAGCCTAGTTGAGAAGTCCTAATCCGGCGCCCCAGAACAAGTGGTTAGAGCCCGGCGGGTCGAACTCCCCCGCCACGGAGAAGGAGAGAAACAGCTGGGTCTTGGGGATCAGCCAGTGCGCCTCCAGGGCCGCCTGAAAGGGAAGATCCAGACCGAAACCCTCGTTGAAGGGGAGGGTGCGCAGGGACAGAGAGGCTCCCAGGGAGAGAGGTGTCAGGTCAAGGAGCAGGCCGAAACGGCCGTAGACCCAGCCATAGATGCCAGCCTCCGGAGTGGTGCTCGAAGCGTCGGATACTGTCCAGGGAGAGACAATCACCTCCGGGGAAAACAAGAGCGCCACAGGACCCAAGTGGACACTGGTGGGCAGACCCAGGGACAGTCCGCTGAAGTTGGCCAGGGTATCGGTATAGACATTTTGGTAGGTCAGCTTGGCCTGTGCGGCGCTGCCCAGGCTCAAAGACCCCGAAGGGGTAAGCAGGGAGGCCTTGAATGCGGCGCTGGCAAACCAGGGCAGATAGAAGGTGTCTTGGCGATAGCCGATGATCCCGCCCACAGAAGTGTCCAGCTCGAAGCGGTTCCGGCCTCCGATGCCGAAACGAAGAGCCAGGCTTACGGGCACCCGTACATTCGCCCCGTCGCTGTCGCTGCTGCTGTGGGCGAGAAACAGGGATGAAACTTGAGCGCTGCCGCCGGGAAGCACTTCGGTTGACGGGGCGTACAGCAGCCCGGCGCTTCCACTCCACAAGCTGCGATACCGAAGAACGATGGTGCTGTCGATCCGCAGACCAAGCTCGGCTGTCACGGTCCGTCCGTTCTGTTCCGAGACCGCCTCGATGCGCACCGTGTACCTGCCGTCGGCAATGGGCGCTCCGCTTGGACCGCGGCCGTCCCAATCAAAGCCCTGCTCCCAGGAGGTGAAGCGGCCGAGGTTCCGTGTCAACACCACCCTTCCTTCCGGGTCGGTGATCCTAGCCTGTCCGCTTCCATAGCTGGTCACACGGAAACGGATCCTGGCCGTGCCGAGCAGACCGGCATTGCGGGGATTGAAGGCCGTTCTGCTGGAGTGCAGGTCGGACAGGGCGAAAGGCGCCTCTTTCAGGGTCACCCTAACCTCGGTCACTTCGCGCATGTAGATCTTCACCGGGCGGCTGGTCTGTTCATATCCGAAGGCCCGGATACGGAGGTTATAGGATCCGATGGGAAGTTCGTGAAGCCTGCCTGCGGGAAGCCACATAGAGTCGAACTTGATCTCCGCCTCGAGAGGAAAGGCCCCCACTTTCAGAAAACCGGTGATCTCCTCCAGTTCGAAGTAGTAGGAATCGTAGTCACCGGAGTACTCAATCCATTCGCTCTCGCTATAGTATCCCTCCATCTTCAAGTTGAGCTTGTGCCGTCCCGGTTCGACATCGTCGAGGAGCAGGGGAGTGATCCCCATGTAGCGATTGTCCAGGTACACGTTGGCGCCGCGGGGATAGGACCTGATTTCCAGGCCGGTAACTTCGGCCTCCGGTTCGGAGGGTACCGTGCTGTCTTTTTTATCCCTCTCCGCCGCCTCGTCGAGCAGAGTTCCGCCGGTCGTGGAGCAAGCCAGAAGACCCCAGAGAAGGAGTAGCCCGAGAAGTACGATTCCTGCCCGCCTCATGGTACCAATGTAGCTCACCTGCAATCGGGAATGCAATGTGGCTTTCGGCTTTTTTTGTGCTCGGGAACAACCGATAAACTAGTAGAAAGAGCATGGCACGAAACTTCTTTGTCTTCCGAGCAGCCCGCAGCTTCTACAGGAACGTCAGCAGAGAGAATCTGCCCAAGCTGGTTCTGTTTGTATCTCTTCTGGTTATTCTGGGCGGGGTTTTCGTGTTTGTCGCCGAAAACCGGGCAAACCAAGGGATGTTCGGCCGCTTATTCGATTCGATCTGGTGGGCATTCGTCACCATCACCACCGTAGGCTACGGGGACCGCTACCCGGTCACTCCTCTAGGGCGGGTTTTGGCCATCGTGCTGATGCTGATGGGGATCGTGACGATTTCCACCCTTTCCGGGACCATCGCCAGTATTTTCGTGGACCGGAAAATCAGGGAGGGTAAAGGCTTGCAGGATATAAACACCCGTTCCCACGCCGTGTTGTGCGGCTGGAACGTCAACGCCGAGCGGATATTGGAGGGTTTGAGCTACCTGTCCGGGGGAGGCAAGCGGGCCGTGGTCCTGGTGAACGAAATGGATCCGGAGGAGTTCCAGGCGCTGAATGCCCGCCATAAGGACATGGATCTGCGTTTTGTGCGGGGAGATTTCAGCAATGAGAAGACTCTACGCCGGGCCTCCCTGGCTTCGGCCAGAGCGGCCATCGTTCTCTCCGACACATCGGGCAAAAACACATTGACCAATGCCGACGAGCGGACCATTCTGGCCGTGTTGGCGATCAAGGCGATCAATCCGGACATCGTGACCAGTACGGAGCTGGTCCATCCGGAAAACGAGGGCCACCTGCGCCGGGCCAATGTAGACGACATCCTGGTCTACGGCGAGTTCAATGGCTTCCTCCTGTCCAGCGCCACCCTTTCCCCGGCGATTCCGCGGGTGACCAGGGAACTGCTGTCCTATCAAAGTAGGAGCTATCTGAAGCAGGTAGGAATTCCCCTCGGCTTTGTGGGCAAGACCTTTGCCGAGCTGTCCGAACACTTCCTGAAGTCGGGAACCGGGGTGCTGATCGGCTTTCTCTCCGAGGAGAAGAAGATGTCCTTGGATGATATTCTCTCGGAAGGGTCCCCGGCTATCGACGCCTTCATCAAGGCAAAATTCGCCGAGGCGGAGCTGGATGTTTTTGAAGGGGAGAAAGAGGAGCTGGAGATCAAGCTCAATCCGGGTTCAGAGTATCTAATCAAGGACAACGAATCCGCCTTCGTGATCGGAAGCTCCGCAGGCTGAGGGTACAATGGCAAAACGAAGAGAAAAATCAAGTCCGGCTCGCTTTAAAAAGATAGAAATGCTGGCGGAGTTTACCGACCCGGAAGTAGAGTCCATACGCCGCATCGCCAAAGAGGTCAGGGTTCCCGCGGGCGAGGTGATCATGCGGGAGGGTGAGGTGGGCGACTCGATGTATCTCTTCGCCGAGGGGCAGGTTCTGGTGACCAAAAACCTGACCCTGAAGACGGGAAAGCGGGGATTTAGCCAGGCGGAGAAATCCATGGTTCGACTCGACGCGCGCTACGTGTCTTTCTTCGGAGACATGGCCATGTTCGAGAAAGACGTGCGCAGCGCCACCATCACCGCTTCTACCGATTGTTTGCTCTACGAGATCAAACGGGAGGACTTCGAGCGGGTCATCGGGCAGAACTACGCCCTGGGCTGCAAGCTGGTTCGCAAGATCGCCACGGTGCTTTGCCACCGCGTGCGTCAGGGCAATCAGGATATCCTCAAACTTACCACCGCATTGAGTATCGCTCTATCAAAATAGGAAGGTATACATGGTCAGACATCGACTGCATCTGCCGGCACAACTCCTGCTGCTGCTCCTGTTCTCCGCCGCCCTGTCGGGAGCCCAGGAGGCACGGACCGTGGCTCAACCCCCTCGGGGATTTCGCTCCGTTGAGCTGGGCATGGAGTTGGAGCAGGTCAAACAGCTGCTGATCGAAGATCCTCTGTTCGACTACAGGGGGGATCCGGATATCAGCTTTCTTCCCCAGCCGCCCCAGACCTTGATCGAAACCTCGGGAAGCTCTTACATCCGAAGGGCTTACTTCCAATTCGACCAGGACCGACTGTACATCCTGATCCTGTCCATGGACCCGGACAGCCTCGACTACTACACCCTGTATTCAACCCTCTCCGAAAAGTACGGCCAGCCGGCCAGCCTGGATCCCACCGAGGCTGTCTGGCATTTCGAGGACCTTCGCCTGTCTCTTGAACGTCCCCTCGACGTCAAGTATATTGACAGGGCAGTCTTCGAAAGACTGAAAGAGGAGGGTCAGGTTCAGCAGGATCTTTGGGAAATCTCGAAAGATAGCTTCCTCGACCAGTTCTAAGGAAACAAAGGCGGTGAACAGAAAACTCTTTCCACTCAGTGCGGTTATCCTGCTGTGTATTTCCGCTGTCTTGTCCTGCAGCAATGGGTTGGAGGAACGCATCGATGTAGTCCTGGGCGGCGAAACCTTCCGGGTCGAAGTGGCCCGTACGACGGAGCAAAAGCGGCAGGGGCTGATGCTCCGAGAGTCCATCGGGCCGCGGGAGGGCATGATCTTCGTCTACGATACGGATCAGCATCTGGCCTTTTGGATGAAGGACACCATCATCCCCCTGACCCTGATCTTTCTGTCCAAGGACGGGGAGATCCTCCAGGTGGAGTATCTCAAACCGTTTTCTTTGAAAACCGTGATTTCCGCACGGGCGGCCCGCTACGGTCTGGAGCTTCCGGAAGGGGTTCTCGAGGAGTTGGGTGTGGGGGTCGGGGATCGGGTGAACCTTCCGAAGGACTTCCCCTAAAGCCACTCAGCCCCTCAGTTCTCCTCTCCCTCCTCCAGTTCGGGAAACAGCTCCAGGGCCGGTTCCTGAGCAGCGGCGCCCTTCTTCTCCGGTTCGTTCACCAGGATCTCGACTTTTCGCTCGATCTTGGCCAGTTCCTTTTCCAACTCCTTGGCCAGCTTCATCCCCTCCTCGAAAATAGACACCGCCTCCTCGAGGGGGATCTTTCCTTCCCGCAGCTTTTCGCTCAAGTTTTCCAAACGGTTGAGGCGATCTTCAAAACTCTTCATTCCTCTTTCTCCTTGACTGCGGCCCGAAGCCGTCCTTTGTGGAGTCGAATCTGCACGATGTCCTCGGTCTCCACCTCCCGGCTGGACATCAGGACCTGTCCGGTTTTCTCGGCTCTGACTACGGCGTACCCCCGCTGAAGAACCGCCAGAGGCGAGTTGGACACCATGGCCTGAGACAGAAGGGCCAGGCGGTGACGAGAGGGTACGAGCATCCGCTCCATGGCCAGCTTGAGCTGCTCCCGGGCTTCCTCAACCTCGAGGGCGTAGGGTTGAACGTAGATTTGAAAGTTCCGTACCAGGTTATCCGGGGTAAACTGGGACAGGAGCAGCCGGATCCGTTCAACCCTCGACTGCAGTGCCCCGGTGATCCCGTTTCTCATCGCGGCGAGTTCAGCGGCCAGCTCCAGCCTGGAGGCGGATACCATCTCTGCGGCGGCCGAAGGGGTGGGGGCCCGAACATCCGCGGCCAGATCCGTCAGGGTCGTGTCGATTTCGTGACCCACGGCCGAGATCACCGGTATCCGGGAATCCGCGATCGCCTGCACCACAACCTCCTCGTAGAAGGGAAGCAGGTCCTCCAGGGAGCCTCCGCCCCGGGTCACGATCAGTACATCTCCCATCTCAAAATCATTGGCCCGCCGGATCTGACGGGCGATAGCCTCGGCGGCCCCTTCGCCCTGTACTGCGGAGGGCAGGATCACCAGGTTCAACCCTGCGTTTCTTCGCTTCAGCACCCGCAGGATGTCCCGGATTGCAGCCCCGGTGGGGGAGGTAACCACGGCAACCCGGGTGGGGAACAGAGGAAGGGGTTTTTTCCGTTCCCTGTCGAAAACTCCGAGGGCGGCCAGCTTGGCTTTGCGCTTTTCCAGCAGTGCGAGGAGCTCACCCTCACCGGCTTTGACGAGGGACTCGCAGATCAGCTGATAGGTGCCCCTCTTGGCGTACACCGAGATATTTCCAAAAGCCCGTACCAGCATGCCATCGGCGGGCTTGAAGTTCAGACCGAACGAGCGGTTCTTGAACATCACGACGGAGAGCACCGACTGCTCGTCCTTGATGCTGAAGTACAGATGTCCCGTGCTCGAAGGACGGAAATTCGAGATTTCTCCCTCCACGGTAATGTTAAAGAACTTAAGCTCCAGCAGATCCCGGATCAGGGAGGTAATCTCGGATACGGTATAGCAGCTTTCTTTCGGGTTGCCGGCGGTCTCTATCATTGATCCTTGGTTGTCCAGCTGTGAGGGTACCGTTTTCTTTCGGGATTGGCAATTGAAAAAGTTTTTGAAATGTCGATAATTTCCGTAGACATGAAGAACCTTGCCGTTGCCAATGCTCTGGTCTTGAATGCCCATGCCCTGGAAGCAATCCCTCCTGGAGAGAGCGCTTTGAAGCGGGTCGGACGGTACGCCCGCGAGCTTCCCGGAGTAGACAGGACCGTTCTCCTCCTTGCCGGCGGCGATTCATGGCCCAAGGGTGTGGAGGCAGCCGCAAAAGAGATCGGCTTTGACCCCCAGACCCTGAAGGGTGACTCGATCGCGGAACTGCTTCGTACGCTCCAGTCTTCGGCCGACGGCTACGACAACATCTTCTATTTCTTCGCCGATTGTCCTCTCCTCGATGTCGCTTTAAGCACCCGGATGCTGGACATTCATGGGAAGTACTACGCCGACTATACCTTCGCCGACGGCTATCCATACGGGCTGAGCCCGGAGATTCTCAAACCCGCGGTGCTGGCTCCGCTTCTTGTCCTGGCGTCCAAATCCGAGTCAGCGGGAGCGGGGGCTTTCGCGGCTGAGGAGGAATCGATTCGAGCTCAAGATCGAGGCGCCCTGTTCGAGCTGATCAAAAAAGACATCAACGCCTTCGATATCGAGACCGAGCTGTCACCCGTCGACCTGCGTATGCTCCGGGCCGAGCTCTGTGCCGATCGCAAGCGCAACCTCATGCTCGTTCAACGGGTAGTCGCAGCCGGGGCGGAGGATGCGCAAGGTGTCTGCCGTCTGCTCGAAGAACGGCCGGAGATTCTACGCACCCTTCCGGCCTTCTTCGCGATTCAGATCGTGGCCGGCTGTCCCCAGCTCTGCTCCTACTGCCCGTATCCCCGCTTCGGGATCGAGGAAACCGGAAAGAAGGGGCAGATGGATATCGAGGTGTTCGCAGGGCTGCTCGACCGGATTGAAGCATTCTGCGGGGATGCCACGTTGAGCGTTTCCCTATGGGGTGAACCGGCTTATCACAGCGCCTTCGCCGATCTGGCCGCCGCAGCTCTGGAGAAGAGATTCCGTCTGATCGTCGAGACTTCGGGAATCGGCTGGCAGGAAGGGGTGCTCTCTGGGATTGCCAAGAAAAATCTGTCCGGTCTGGACTGGATTGTTTCTCTGGACAGCCGTGATCCGGAAGAGTATCGGAGTCTGCGGGGAGAGGGATTCGAGGAAGCGCACAGGACCGTAGAGGTGCTTCAGTCCCTTTTCCCGGGCCGCGTCTATCCCCAGGCGGTACGGATGAATGAGAACGAAGAGGGTCTGGAGAATTTCTACAGGCATTGGAAAAACCAGGGCGGAAAGGTGATCGTGCAGAAGTACGATCACTTCTGCGGCTTTCTTCCCGATCGCCGGGTCACCGACCTTTCGCCGCTGAAGCGCTTTCCCTGCCGGCATCTGAAGCGGGATGTGGCCGTACTCATGGACGGAAACGTGTGCTTGTGCCGGGAAGATCTGAAGGCAGAGCATGTCCTCGGTAATATTGCGAATCAGAGTCTGGAAGAGATCTGGGCGGCGGGAGACCGCTACTACCGCGATCACCTGCAGGAACGCTACCCCGAGCTCTGCAAGAAGTGCGATGAGTATTACAGTTTCAATTTTTAAAAAGCGGAAAGTACCCTATACCGTCATCGGCGGTCCCAAGGTCGATAGAATCCGTAAATCCCAAGCCCCCCTGGCCCTGCTGCTGCTAAACCGGGGCAGCCGCTTCTACCGGCACGAGAAACTGCAGGTGCTGCAGGAGGCGGGGATCGGGGAGATCCTCTGTGTTGAAGGACCCCGCATCTCCTACGACATAGAGCCGCTGTCCCGGGAGTTCCCCGAAATCCGTTTTCTCCTCCTGCAGGAGGAAGCCTCCCCCGGCGAGAAGATCAATATCGGGATCGAGGAATGCCGGACCCGACTCACTTTTGTGCTGTGGAGTGACATGGATTTCCCCGGCCCGCCGGAAGGGGAGGGCGCCTCGGCCGCGGGGCAGTGGAAGCCCTTTCTGCAGGAAATCGAGGACAAGGAGATCCTCTGCACTGTGCCCCGCTTGAGCAGCTCTGCGGGTCAGGTGGTGCCCGCCATCCAGGTGCCCGCCCTGATCAAGGGTAAGCTCAAGGTGATGCCCTGGAAACCGGTTCAGGAGGGGATGCGCAGCCTGTTTCCCTTCGACTACTGCGGGATCTATCACCGCAGTCGATATTTGCT
>CAZBXU010000099.1:0-14178 GCA_964495755.1 uncultured Spirochaetaceae bacterium
TCTCCCGACCCCTCAAGCAGATGGGTTTCACTCTACGTTACTGGGATATCGACAAGGGGATCCCCGATTCCCGGACCCTGGATCGTGTGCGGGCCGTGATCAGCTGGTACCGGGGAGCGGCCATGTCCCGTCCGGAACAGTATCTGGAGTTTCTCGAAGGTGCTATGGATCGGGGGATCAAGGTGCTGGTTTTTGACAACTTCGGTGCATACCAGGACCGGAACAGCAAGAAATACGTACAACCCAGCCGGCTCAACCTGACCCTCTCCCGCCTCGGAATCCTGTACTTCGGCGACTGGACCCAGGATGCGGGGGTCTTGAGAATCGTGAGCAAGGATTCCCGCATGGTAGAGCATCAGGGGTCGCAGGACCTGCAGACCTCAAATTTCTTCTACCGTTTCCTCCAGCATGACCGCAACCTCAACGTGTACCTCTCGATCAAGCGGACGGATCGGGGCTACGATCCCAGTCCGGTGATCGTAACCAATCGAAATGGTAGTTTCGCCCTGTCCCGCTACATCTATCGGATGGAAGGGGGCAAGGTGAAGCTGCTCCTCAATGTGGAAGCCTTCCTCCAGGAAGCCCTGTTTCCCCGGGCGAAGCAGGAGCGAATCGCCCTTCTTGCCGAAAGCAGCGATGCGACGACCGCCAAGACCCTGGAATGCACTGTCGCGGTGCTGCGGCGGGCCAAGCTGCCTTTCGAAGTTATTGAAAAAGAAGAGCTTCCCCTTCTGGTCCCCGGGGACCTGCGCCCCTTCACTGCGGTGGGATTGATCCTGAAAAGCGACGCGGATCTTGATCCGAAGGTGCTCGAAGACTTTCTCGAGCAGGGGGGTGGAGTGGTCTCTCTGGTGGGAGGCAACTTTCAAAAGCTGGCCTCCGTTCTGGGACAGACCCCCGCCCAGGGAAAGCAGGGCGCCAAGACAGGCTATCGCTTCCGGGAAGGTTTCCTGTTGGGGGAGGGGCTCTCGCTGGAGGAATCGACCTTCAAGTGGCTGCCCGGAGCGACCTCCCCGGCTTCGGATGCGGAGATCCTGGCCTATAGCCAGAAGGAGAGCTATCCTTTTCTATGGACGGTGAGCAAGGGAAACGGTCGTGTTTTGAGCTGGAACTGGAACGGCTTTCTTACAGGAGACTTTCAGGGATTTATCCTCGAATCCTTTCTCTACGTGCGGCCGGTCGGGGTCGCCTCCACCGCCGGGTTGGGGATCGTATATATAGACGACTGGCCTCTGCCGATGTTCAACGTGGTAAAGCCTCCCCCTTTGATAAAGGACACCGAGTTCTACACCCACCGGTTCTGGCCGGACATGAAGGATTTCTTTTCCCGGAGGGGTATTCCCTTTATCAGCTATATAATTTTCAACTACAACGCCAAAATCGAACCTCCCTTTGGCGGCGGAGAGTTTTTCGTGGCCGAAAATCAGGCGACTGTGAAGATTGGCCGGGAGATCCTGGAGAGCGGACGGGAGCTGGGATTCCACGGTTACAACCACGTCTCCCTGACAGGGGAAAAGACCAAGGTCAATGTGGCGGTTTGGCCCTCCCAGCAGGCGATGGAACGATCCCTCGAGGCGGCCAAGCGGGAGTGGATCGGTCTGTTCGGAGAGCACACCCTTCCCCATGCCTACGTCGCTCCCAACAACATCATCTCCGAGGAGGGGATCGCGGCGGTACACAAGGTTTTTCCTTCGATTAAAGTAATGTCGTTCCTGCGTTCTGGGATGGGGGAAGAGACCCGCAGCGAGTTCGGGCCCCATCCGCGCTTCAAGGATGTGTATCTGATCCCCCGTACCTCCAGCGGCTACCCCTTTACTCCAGCCGTACGCCAACTCATCGTGGCCGCCGCTTCGGGTGCCGGCATCTGGTCCCACTTCATCCATCCTGATGACATCTTCGATCCCCATCGCTCCGAAGGTAGGAACTGGAAAGAGCTGAAGGTTGAGTTCGCAAGCATGATCGACTTCGTAAAAAAGCACTACCCATGGATTCGCTTCGTCACCATACAAGAGGCCCATGAGACGGCTCAGCGGCAGGACGATATCGGGGTGGAGTACCGGTGGCTCGACGGCAATCGCCTGGTGATCCGTGCCTCCTCTCCGGGACTGACGGTGCGCATCCGGATGAACGGCTACCGGCTGAAGCGAAGCGATGGCGTTAAGATCCTGTACCGATACAAGCAGATGCCGGCGATTGTTCTGCAGATGGAGGGCACCCTGGCTACTTTGGAGTTTTCCAGGTAGAAGTGATGGGCGGCAATACAGCGAACGGCGGGAGCAGCAATGGTTAAGGGCATAGAAATTGTCGATGCACATATGCATATTCTCACGGCACGGTCCAACAGCAGGGTCAGGCAACGGCTGGCGGAGAGGGACGAAGGTTACAGGCGGGCGTTTGCACTGTGGTCGGAGGGATTTCAAAAGAAATACAACAGCGAGCTCGGAGAGGAGAACAACGATCCCCCCGAAAAGATAGCTCAGGATTGGGCTGAGGAGCTGGATCTCCATGAAGTCGACAAGGCGGTTTTCGTCTCCCTCTATCCGGAGGAGGATGAGCTAACCGAGGTCGTACAGGCCAAGCGGGAGCGGTTTTTCGCCTTCGCCACGGTAGATCCGAAAGACCCAAAAGCGCCTGAGCTCTTGCGCAGACGTGTCCTGGAGGAGGGATACGTCGGGCTCAAACTCTACCCCACCACCATGGGATTTCTACCCTCGGATCGGTCCGTGTATCCAGTATACGAGGAGTGCCGCTCTCTGGGCATTCCGGTTCTTTTACACCTGGGAATAACCCTTCAGTACGAGTCGGACCTGCGCTTCGCCAATCCGCTCGAGCTCCATCCGGTGCTCAAGGATTTTCCGGAGGTTCCCTTCATCATCGCTCACTTCGGGGCGGGGTACTTTCGCGAGGTTCTCTTTCTGGCCTATCATGTCAACAATCTTCACGTCGATACCTGCGGGAAGAACGTCTGGATCGAGTATCTTCCCTACCGGATCACCCTTTCCCAGGTGTTTGAGAGAAGCCTCGAGGTGTTCGGACCCGAACGGATCATTTTCGGAACCGATTCCCGAATGCTGTCGCGGGGTTATCGGAAGGCGGTGCTCGACCAACAGCTCTCTATTCTGAGAAGCCTAGAGCTCGGGAGGGAAGAGATCTCCCTGATCATGGGAGCGAACATACTACGATTGATCGAGGGAGCAAAAACATGATTCAAGGAATCAAGGTTGTTGACGTCCATTCCCACTTTCCTGTATCGGGAGACTGGTTCCCGGGATATGCCCAGGTGTCCCAAAGAATTACCAAGCAGAAGAAAGCGAAAAGTCGGGATGTGCAGGGGGAGATCTGGAGGAAAGCCTACAACTTCCCATCGGAGCGGGAAGAGGTGGAGGACGACAGAGAAGCTTCGGACCGCTGGTATCGGGATATCGTTGAGAAAAAGATCGAAAGGGTGATTTTTGTCTCCGGCGGTGGAAATGAGCGCCTGTCCGCAATCGTGGGCCATCATCCCGACCGCTTTGTCGGATTCGCCCACCATCATCCGTTTGTCCCGAATGCCGCCGAGGAGCTGGAACGGGCTCTCAAAGATCTAGGCTTGAAGGGCTACAAGCTCCTCGGCCCGTCCCTGGACCGTCCGATCAGCGATCCCGCGCTTTTTCCCCTGTGGGAGATCTGCGGCGAGTACGAGGTGCCGGTGCTCATCCACTTTGGTGTCCTCGGCAGCTCCGGGGGGGTGAGCTCCCATATCAACATCAATCCTCTATCCCTGCACGATGCGGCCAAAGCCTTTCCCCGGGTCGACTTCATCGTGCCTCACTTCGGGGCCGGATACCCGACGGAGCTCCTGCACCTCTGCTGGACCTGCCCCAATGTGTACGTGGACAGCTCGGGCTCGAACCAGTGGGTTCGCTGGATGGCCTACCCTCTGACTCTTCAGGACCTGTTCCGCAAGTTTTACGAGACTGTCGGCCCGGACCGTATACTCTTTGCCACCGATTCCAGCTGGTTTCCCAGAACCTTTACCATGACCTATCTGGAAGAGCAGCACCGGATCATGCGCTTTCTCGGTTTTCCCGATCGCGATCTGGAGAAGATCCTGTATAAAAACGCGGAGCGGCTGCTGCATCTATAAGCGTAGCTCGAGCGCCGTCTGGACCGAACAGGATCCTCAGAAGCCCTCGATCCTTATTGATAGAGCCTGAACTCGTCGAAACGGATCGCTGACCCTTCGACAAACGCCCCGGGATATAGGTAGCGTTCTATTTTACCTACGGCGAACAAGCCGATCTCGAGTGGATCCGTAGCGGAAAACTCCACTTGGCCAACGGTCCACCAAGTCGCCCCGTCAGAACTACACAGAGCCCTAACAAGATCGTTCTTGCGTTCCAGGCGTAGATGCAGTGTCTCTACGGGCAGGCGTCCGCGACCGACGATTAAGTCCTTAGCTTTCAGGCAGCCGCAGAAGGTGATCTCGTTTCTGCCCCTTGCCCCTTTCGTTAGGGCGAGAAAATTCTTCCTGTTTTTCAAGAGTACGATTCCACCCATGGCCGGTCTGTCCTCCGAGGCGGATCTGCAGACCGTATGGGCAGCAAAATCGCCTGTGACTGGACGCATCAGTCTGGGACTGCTCACATTGTTCCTCCAGAGCTCACCGCCGTTGTCAGCTCGAATCTCGAATCCGTTGTCGGCTGTATACGAAGAAGCTCCCAAGGGATCCCGCCACATCCATCCGGCAGCGAAGGAATTCTTGAAGGTATCCTTGACGGTCATCTCGGCGGGGGAAAATGGATCGGCAGTTTCCAGGTACCATTGGTGAAAGGGAGTTCCTGCAGCTTCTGGATGCTTCTGCAGAAACTCAAGGCAGAATTCCCGGAACTCGCCCTCGTCGGCGATTCCCTCGGCCAGGCTACTCAATGCCCGGACGAACAACGGGACCTGATCGTGGGTGGGATTGATAGTGGGCTTTTTCACTACGTCCAAAGCTTCTTTGAGCATCTCCACCGCCTCCTGAATTTCGCCAATCGTCAGCAGAGCCTGGCCTATCTGCACCTTTCCGTGGGCAGGATCGTATTCCACCTCTACCTCCTGAAGAAGACGGTATCCTTCATAGATGCTCTGAAGGGCTTCTTGTTTCTTACCTAGACAGTGCAGAACAATCCCTATATTCTTGTGAGAGACTCCGGCGAACTCGTTAAACCGCCCATAGGCTTGGGGCAGAGCTTCACGATAGTACTGCAGGGCTTTTTGTGGGGCGTCGAGAAATTCCCAATTCCGCCCCACGTGGTAAAGATCGAAGGCTAGTGCGCCCGTGCCAATCTTTCGGTCCAGCTCCAGATTATTCTGATGCTGCTCCAAAGCCCGCCGGTGATCTCCCTGCAGACGGTATATATACAATCCGATTATTCCGCGCACTTCCGCCAGGGCGTTCAGATCCTGGTGCTTCATCGCCTGTGCCTCGGTGTAGCGGAGCCAGCTCATGGCTTGGTCGGGATTTTTCTGGTCCAGTTGGCTATGCGCAATGTTGATGAGAGGCCAGAGGAGATCCGCCGAGTAGGGCAGGCGTCTGATGAACTTCGAGTTTCGCTTCGCGTAATCGAGGTACTGCCAGTTCTCCCTCATGTTTCGAAAGCCCCTGGCAACAGATAGATTCATCAAAGCTACTTCGACGGATGCGCCTTCCTTTCCCAGGAGGGCCAATCCCTGCTTGCCGATGCGAATCATCTCTTCCGAACGTCTCAGAACATAGGCTGCCTGCCCTAATCCGTGGTAAAAATGCACCAGTTCCCGTGTATCCAACTTCACCTCTCGCCCGAGATCGAGGGCTCGGCGAAAGCACGTTTCCGCCTCCTGCAGCTGATAGGCCAACAGATATAGCTGAGCAAGGCCGTCGTATGCGGTCAGCCGCTGTCTGTCCCGGGCGATACTCCGATCGATTGATTCAAGACGCCGCAGAACCTCTTTGAAGTAACGGCAGGCTTCTTCGTTGGAGTAGCTCAAACGAGCCTTTTCCCCGGCTTTGAGCAGGTACTCCACGGTTTTATCAGCATCGTCGCTTCTGCTGAAGTGATAGGCGAGTCGCTCGTAGTGCTCTTCAAGGCGGTCGGGAAAAAGCCTTTCGATTGTTTCTGCGGATAGCCGATGGAGCTCGGTACGCCGTTTCTGTGGAATGCTCTGATACACAGCTTCCTGCAGCAAGACGTGGCGGAAAGAAAATTCGATCTCCGGGAAGCTTCTCTCCTGGAAGATGAAGGCAAAATCCGTTAGATCGCGTAAGGCCCGCTCCAGCTCCGCAGCCGGTGGGGCGATCGCCTCGATGAACCTCGCCGTGAAGGTCTGACCGATCACTGCCGCGTGCTGGAGCGCTTGCTTCAACCGGAAAGGTAGGCGATCCACCCGGCTTTGGATGATGCTCTGGATCGTAGCTGGAACAGAGAGGTGTTCGCCGTAGGCCGACTCGAAGGTCCAGTTTCCATCGTTAAAGCTCAAGATTCCCTCTTCCACCAGAGATCGTATGATCTCTTGAAGGTACAAAGGATTACCCTCGGATCTTTGAACGAGGAAGTTATTCAAAGTCGATGAGAGTTGTTGATTACCAAGGAGTCCTTCGATGAAGGCTTTGCTCTCCTTTTGAGTGAGCTCACGTAGAATAATTTCGGTATGGCACCCCGGACATTTCCGAGAGGCGATGATGATCAGATCGCGGCTTCTATGATCTTTTACAGAGCGATAGATACAGATGAGCATAATTGCCGCCTCGGGCAGCGTTTCCATCAGTAGGGCGATCAGGTCGAGGGAAAGACTGTCGGACCAATGCAGGTCTTCCAGGACAAGGATCAGGGGCTGCCGTCGGGACAGTCCGAGAAGAAAATCAAGGATCGCCTGGAAGCTGCGGTGTCGTATCTGTTGAGAATCGGCATTAGCCAGAACCCGATCCCATTCGCTTCCAAAGCGAACCGAGAGGAGTTTCCCCAGGATCGGACCGACTTCTCCTATTTGTTCTTCCGTCAGCTCTTCATGATCTCCCATTTCCTCAAGGAAGCGGATGATGCGCGACGCTCGCTCGGTTTCATCATCTTGAGGGTGCCAACCGAAGAGCCCGTGAAACAGGTCGAGAAAGGGCGCATAGCCGGTCGTCATACTCAGCTCGGTGCAACGGCCCTCCAGCCAGAGCGGCTTTTCGATGTCCGCTTCAACGGTTCGCTTCAGCTCGCCGAGGATCCTCGATTTTCCGATGCCCGCCTCTCCCGTGATCGCCACAAAGCGGCCTAGTCCTCGGGTGACATCACCGAATGCGGTTGTAAGATCGCCCAATTCCCGCTCCCGGCCGATGAGTTGTGCCTGTGGTCCTTCGATGCCGTAGGATTTTTCCGGATGTTGCAGAGATTCGATCACCGAATAGACCCTACGTGTTTCTGCTGTGCCCAGCAGGCTCAGGTCGAGAGATTCGAACTTGAAAGCACCTCGGGTATAGCGGTAGGTCGTCTCTCCAGCGAGAATCTGGTTGTCCAAAGCTTTGTAACGCAGCCGGGCTGCGCGATTCACCACCGGACCCATAACAGAACAGCCGAGCTCCTGCCTGCTCTCCGAAGGTCCTACATAGGCCGCACCGGTATGGATGCCCGCGGTGATGCTGAAACCGGATCCGACGGCAAGCCCGCGTATTTCAAGAGCGGCGAGAATGGCCCGTTCGGCGTCATCCTCGTGGCTATGGGACATTCCGAACACTGCGAGCAGATCCTCTCCGTAGAGGCGCACTACATGGGCTTCGACTCGGTCCAGCATCTCTCGGATACGGGACATGAGAGGATCGATCACCTCCGGGCTTTGTTCGATGCAGTTCTCCCAGGCGATGTCGCCGCGGGGACCGAAGCCGACGTGCAGCGCTGTTACGATGCGGATTTCTTCCGGGGCTGCCTCTTCACGGCCTCCCTGATCCTGCTCTGTCTGTTCCACGGCATCGGGTGGTATCAGGCGTTTTTCTCTGATCGCTCTGTACAACGCCGAAGTCTCCTGCTCAGGTTCCATGCCCAGTTCTGCATCGAGAATCCGAGCGCATTCACGGTATTGCCTGACGGCGGCCGCCAGCTGTCCTCGTCTGGCAAAGAGCTTCATCACGGTCCGGTGCGCCGGCTCGTGAAGTGGATCCAGAGTCAGCCACTTCCGCGCATACCTGAGAGAGAGGTTGCAGTCCCCCTGGTCCTCGAGAGTCAGGACCAAACGTTCCAGAGCCGAACCGAGTTCGCCCCGCAGCCGTTCGGCTTGGTCGTACTGCCACCTGTCAAACTCAGGGCTATCCCGCAAACTGAATCCAAAGAGGAAATCATTCTGATACAGATCTACGGCTTCGCTCAGGAGAGGAATACATTTGGAGCAAACCTTCGAATCCGGATGGCCATGTTTCCCACAGGTGGCCAGAAGTTCACGGAAAACGATTGCGTCCGTCCATGGTCTGCCTTCGGGGGCGATATTGAGGTTTTCCTGGTCCGATCGGATGAATTCCTTTCCGAAGATCTGTCTCAACTCGGAGAGGCAACGGCGCAGGTTGGCCCGCGCATGTCTCTGGTCGTACTCGGGCCACAGGAGTGTGGCCAGTTCATCGCGGCTGTGTCTCTGCTTGGCAACTATCAGGTAGACTAGGAGCGCCATGGTTTTCTGGCGCTCGATTTTCGCTGTGTGTTTGTTCTGTTTGAGTTCCGGGGGTCCGAGCAGGTAGAGGCGGAGTCCTGATCTTTCTCCAGAACTGTGATTTTCAGTCTGCAGGTCGTCCATGGCTTCATCTACTGGTAGGAGCCTGACTACTGGTGCACGACTGCACCGTAATTATATAACAAATCGAAATCGTATAGCAAATCGATAAAAATACGTTCGGACGATCTCGCAACGCCCTCCGCAACGCTTCCGCAACCCCGCCCAGGTATTATTTTTCAGTATGAATTCCGGTCAATCGGAGAGGGAGGCGGCGGGAGCAGTTATCTTCCGGATCGCCGTCGCGGTTGTCTTCGCCACGGCTGGATTGAGTTCTGCCGTTAGCGACTCCCTCCAGGACGATTCACCGAGGTTCGACGAGCTTGTCGGTACCTGGATTCATACGGAGTACGACGGATTGTTCCACCACTACGAGGAAATCACCTGGGCAGCGGATGGATCTGTCGTACGCCACGACTCCTATACCCAGACGGAAAGCTCCGATGGTCCCTTCACGATCGTGGGAAAGTGGATCGGCGCAGAGGGGTGCCTGTACATTACTGCTGTGGATGAGGGTGACAGCGGCACCGGTTCTCTACTGATAAAAATCAGCCGCTGCGGTAATTATTATGAGATCTGTCGGAATCCCGGTTCTGGACGCCAAGAGTGCCGCTGTTTTTTTCGTAAAAAGGTCTACAGAGGGACTCCACAGTACCGGTTTGACACTATACGAGGTAGAACCTGGTATACCCGCTATCCCTTCAATCCCGACAGGGTGATCCCCTGCACGAAGTACTTCTGGGCGAAAGCGTAGAGTACCACCAGAGGCAGCAGGGTGAAGAGGCTGCCGGCCATCTTCATGTTCTCGTTGACGTCGTACTGGCGGGTGAAGTTGGCCAGGCCGATGGTGAGCGTCATGCGCTGCTGCGAGCTGATGTACAGGATCGGCCTAAGCAAGTCGTTCCAGGAGGACATCACCGCAAAGATGAACAGTGTGGCCAGGGCGGGCATGGAGAGAGGCAGAAAGATCCGCCAGTAGATGCCGAAGATGTTGCAGCCGTCGATCCGCCCGGCGTCCTCCAAATCCTTGGGAACGGTCATGAAGAACTGCCTCAGCATGAAGGTACCGAAGGCGCCGGCCAGCCAGGAAGGAACGATTAAAGCCAGAAACAAGGGATGATCGATCCAGTTCAGCTTGAGCATGATCAGGAACTCCGGGATGATCATCACCTGGAGGGGGATCATCATCGTGGCCAGGAGCAGGGCGAAGATCAAGTCACGTCCGGCGAACTTCAGGCGGGCAAAGGCGAAGCCCGCCAGGGAGCAGGTCAACAGTTGTCCGATTCCCACCATCAAGGCCATGTATATCGTATTGATGCTGTAACGAAGGAAGTGGTGCTTGAACAGAACCTCCGTATAGTTGTTCCAGTAGAATTTTTCGGGAAGCCAGCGGGGAGGAATCTCGTGCAGCACGCCTCTACCTTTCAAGGATGTCGACAGCATCCACAGAAAGGGTACCAGCACGGTGGCGGCAATGATCAGCAGCAGCAGGTAGTGCAGGAAGGTGCCGGTGTAGATTCGTATTTTTCTCGATGTTGATTTCATCCGTAATGGACCCACCGTTTCTGGAAGCGGAACTGGATCGCGGTGATGATGGCCACCATCACGAACAGGATGTAGGCCTGGGCCGCCCCGTACCCCATCCGATAGTATTTGAAGGCGTTGAGGAAGATCGAAATGACCAGCACGTTCGTGGAACCCGCCGGTCCGCCCACGGTGCCTCCCTCCCCCGCAGCCGGGGCGGTCAGGATGTAGACTAAATCGAAGATCTGAAACGAGCGGATCATTGTAATGATGACTACGAAGAAAGTGGTCGGGGAGAGCAGTGGAAGAACGACACTGAAAAAACGCTTGATTTTTCCAGCCCCGTCCACCCAAGCCGCGTCAAGTAGTTCCTGGGGCACCCCCTGAAGGCCGGCGAGAAAGATGACCATGGTGTAGCCCATATTCCGCCAGACGTTCACCAGCACGATGGTGAACAACGCGGTTTTCGGACTGCCCAGCCATTCCGGTCCCGTTATCCCAAGAATGGTCTTAATGAGGAAGTTGACCAGACCGTACAGCGGGTTGAGTAGCCAGGCCCAGATGGTGCCGATGGCCGCTACCGCGCTGATCACGGGCAGGAAGTAGATCGCCCGGATCAATATGATGCCTCGCAGTTTATTGTCGACCAGTACGGCGAGGACCAAAGATGTGATTACGCCCAACGGCAGGTACCAGAGGGTGAACTTCAGGGTGTGGAGGAAGATCTGGTGGAATTCCTTGTCCTGGACCAACTCCCTGTAGTTCTCAAGGCCGATCCAGCTTCCCCCTTGGAACGGGTTGAACTTTTGAAAGCTCAGCAGGAAGGACCAGACAACCGGGCCCAGCCGGAACACGATCAGGCCGACGAGCATGGGCAGAATAAAGATATAGGGGGCTACATTTCTCTCAAACCGGGGGGAGTTTAAGACTGTCTTCACGTTCCTTCCGGATGTTCAATGAGACCGCGGCCTCCGGGGTTTCCGGAAGCCGCAGCCTTGTTTTTCGTCGTTCCTATTGTGCCCGAGCCAGGATCTTTTCGACCTTGGCTTTCAGCTCGGACATGACCGCGTCGAAGTTGCCCGCGCCGAGGATGATCTTGTCGAAATCGGACTGTACCGCGGCATTCCACTCGTCGTACAGCGGGGCCATGGTGACCTGCTTGCCGATCAGGTCCACGGAATCCAGCACCAGCTGCTTGTTCTCCGGAAGCTGGTCTTTTTCAAGCCAGGTGTCGGAGGTGGCATTGGCCTTCCAGATCGGAACCTTGCCGCCGAGGATCGAGTCGATGGGACGGCCGGAGCCGCTCATGTACATCATCCAATCCCAGGAAGCGTCGGGATGCTTGGTGAAAGCCGAAATGGACATGGCGTCCGCCCAGCCGTAGACCACGTGCTGGCCCGGGGAACCGGGACCTTTGGGAGTCAGGAAGATCCCGAAGGGGTCTTCGAGGCTCTTGCGGTAGGTGTCGATCCGCCAGCTTCCCTCCGTGCACATAGCGATCGTTCCGGTGGTGAAGAAGGTGCTCACGCCCTTGGTCTGAGCCGGGGTGGGAGAGCTCTTGTCCACCACAACCATGTCGGCCAGGAACTTGAAGGCGTCCCGGCCTTTACCGCTGGAGGCCTGGAAGGTTTTGAAGTCCGCCGAAATCGGGCCGGCGGGCACTCCGTTGTTGTAGACGAAGGGGTAGACTTGGGTGTAGCGTCCCTTCACCCAGTAGCCCCACTGATCGTAGGCGCCGTCGCCGTCGCTGTCCTTGGACAGCTTCTTGGCGGTGCTTCGCAGCTGGTCCCAGGTCCAGTTGTTGGTCGGGTAGGCCACTCCGGCTTCATCGAAGATGCGCTTGTTGTAGTAGGAAATGCAGGTGACCACCGCCCAGGGGAAGGAGTACATATCCCCTTCGAAGGTGGGAGCGCGAAGGACACCGAAGGCGCTGGGGAAGTATTTACTTTGGTCCAGCTTGTTTACGTAATCCTCGATGTTCAGGATTGCCCCCAGACGGGCGTAGTCCTTGACGTATCCTGAGCTCATCCAAAACACGTCGGGCATGTTCTTGGCCGCTGCCATGGCCTGCATCTTTTCCCAGAACTGGGCGAAGGCGGCGGACTCGACGGTGATGGTGACATTGGGGTTCTCCTGTTCATACTTGTCCGCCAGTGCCTGCTCCTTCTCGATGATCTGGGGATCCCACATCATGTAGCGGAGCTCGATCTTCTCGGCCATGGCGGTTTCCTGGCCGCCCGCTGCAAATACGATGCCGGCGGAAAGCACCAGGAGACCGAAGAGCATAACGAGTCGTTTCATATTGAACCTCCTTACTAAATGGTTGTGAGGAGATTATAGGAGCCAGAATTTTCGCTGTCAAGGCTATTCTCCCGCGGCACATCCCTGCTTGTTTGCTGTTCTAGTCCCGTTGAATCATTTGGAAGTCTATACGAAACGGTCCTTGCCTAAACCTGTACGGGCGTTACAATGGGCTCTATGACTCATATAGCCTTTGCCTTCAACTTCAACATTCAGCGCAGCGTCATCGAAGTCGGGGAGGAGCGGCCGATCATCGAACAGGGATACAGCCCCCTCCTTCGACTGCTTCTCAAGTACGGCGCCAGGGCGGATCTGTTTCTCTCCGGTTTTTCCACCCGCACCCTACAGCAGATGGACCCCGGTGTGCTCGACATTATCAAGGAGAACCTGGGCGAGGCCTTCGAGCTGGGCACCTACACCTACACCCATCCGATCCCTCAACTGCTCCTGCCGGCGGAGATGGCCCGGCAGATCCGAAGGGGTCTTGAGATCGACAGGGAGGTGTTCGGTATCGATCCCATGGGATTTCTCCCTTCGGAAATGGCCTATACCTACGACATGGTCAAGGTCCTGCAAAGCGAGGGACTCCAGTGGGTTATCGTGCTGTCCAGCCTGCTTGAAAAATCTCGCAATATGGATTTAGGGGACGAACCCGGTACCACGAAGAGCGCGGAGATACACACCTCCCACACCGCTGTGAGCCGGGATGTCCGCATGACCGTGGTGCCCGCCGCCTACCAGCTTCCAGGTCTGCCTCCCCGTTTTTTCAAAGTGATGATGAAAGGTCAGCAGCCCGTGAAGGAGGTAATCGAAGGGGTGAAGCGGTTCGCCGACGAGAATCCCGACGGATTGCTTCTGTTCAAACGGGACGCCGAGACGATCTTCATAGACGCTTTCAACAGCGGTTTTACAGGTACAGAAGGTGTTTTCGAGGAGTTTCTGTCGGAGTTGGCCGAGCTTTCCGACACCCGCTTCACCACCATCGGGGAGTTTGTCAAGAACCATCCGCCGCAGCGGGAAGTGGTTCTGGATGATTTTCTGGGGAACACCAAGATCGAAACCTTCACCGAGGGGGAGGCCACGGTCTTGTGGGAGCTCACCCGGCAGGTGCGGGCGAAGATCTTGTCGGCCGAGCAGAACCATCCCGGTTCTCCCGAGGTGGAGAAGGCCTGGGAACACCTGCTTCTCTCGCACAACTCCGACGGCCGGATCGGCTACTGGCACTCGGCCTGGAATCCGGGGGAGCACAAAGTCGCACCCTCCCGCAGAGCTTTTGTAGAGGACAACCTGAATCAGGCTACAAAAATCCTCGACGGGCTGGTTTGAGGGCAAAGCTCAGACTTCAGCGAAGGCGAGAGCAAACCTGAGTCATCGTCGAGGCTCAATCCAAGCCGGAAAATCACCAACAAAAGGGCTATAATCCCCATTGGCAGTTCCGATACTGAAAAGTCCTTGAAATTTTGTCGATTGAGAGGATGTTACGATGCGACCTGGTAAACCACTGCAAAACCATGCCCGCTGCATTTTGGTAGCCGCTGCATTGTTTACCGCAGCCGCGGGTTTTTCCCAGTCCATGAGATATCCGGGAGAGCTCGGGCCGGGGGATACAAAGCT
>CAZBXU010000100.1:0-14069 GCA_964495755.1 uncultured Spirochaetaceae bacterium
AGAGAACATCGTCACCGCTTCCATGTGGTTTCATATTGGGGCCAATATGGACCAGCGGGAGCGGGTGTACATAGGCACGATGACCTCCGAAGGCCTCGGGGTCAAGCAAATGGCCACCGGGGACATCATTTCCGTATCTACACCGGATCAGGCCAACCGGTCCATCGGCGTGCTGGATGAAGCCCTCAAAGTCGTCAACCGGCAGCGGGCGGACCTGGGAGCCTACCAGAACCGTCTCGAGCACGCCGCAAAGGGTCTGGCTGTCGGAGCCGAGAACATGCAGGCAGCGGAATCCCGAATCCGGGACGCGGATATGGCCTCGGAGGTCGTAGAGTTCACCAAGAACTCGATTCTCCTTCAGGCGTCCATGGCGATGCTCGCCCAGGCGAACCTGAAACCCCAGACCATATTGCAGCTGCTAGGGTAAGGGACTATACTTAGATTTGTAGATAAACCGTTTTCTGATCTTTGAAAAATGCCCTCCTGACGGTGCCAAGGTATAGAGATTCTTCGATCATTCGCTCCCGAGCGTCATAGCGCTTGGGAGCGCGATCGGATGAGATCTCCATACCAGACAGGAGAACAAAATGGGAACGGATTCGGAGAAGTGCGCGAATGACTCCGGAGTTCCTGTCGGTATTGTAAAGTTAGGCCAAGGAGGCCTTTCTCGTCAATTCAAGGAGGGTGAAATGATAATTAACCATAATATGAGCGCGGAGTACGCCAACCGCGTCCTCAGGTTTCAGAACCGGGAAGTGAACAAGAACATTGAAAAGCTTTCCTCAGGACTGAGGATAAACAGGGCTGGCGACGACGCCTCCGGCCTGGCCGTATCCGAGAAGCTACGATCCCAAATCCGAGGTCTGAACCAGGCGGAACGCAATATTGAAAATGCGGTCTCCTTCATACAGGCAACGGAGGGATACCTCGGAGAATCCCACGATATACTACACCGCCTCCGAGAGCTCGCTGTGCAATCCGCCAACGGCATCTACTCCGACGAGGACAGGATGCAGATCCAGGTTGAAGTATCTCAGCTCGTAGACGAGATCAACCGGATCGCCTCCCACGCACAGTTCAACGGCATGAACACCCTGACTGGGGCGTTCGCCGATCCTGCTCGGGGGGGCACCGAAGTTCGGAGTATGTACTTTCAGGTAGGTGCAAATATGGATCAGAGAGAGCGGGTATTTATCGGAACCATGACAGCCCAGGCCCTGGGACTTCAGAGCGCAGAGGCGGGGGGATCGATATCGATTTCAACCCCTGATCAGGCCAACCGAGCAATCGGCTTGGTGGATACCGCAATGACAGTGATCTCCAGGCAGAGGGCAGATCTGGGCGCGTACCAAAACCGTTTCGAAATAGCGGCCAAGGGCGTAGCGGTGGCAGCAGAAAATATGCAGGCCGCCGAATCGCTCATCCGGGATACGGATATGGCTGCCGAAACCGTGCAGTTCGTGAAGAACCAGATCCTGGCGCAGGCCGGAACAGCAATGTTGGCTCAGGCCAACCTGCAGGGGCAGACAGTACTGCAACTGCTACAATAAAAGTGCGGTAAAAACCGTTCCCGAAGCTGAAAGAGGTTTCTGGACGTCACCTCTTTACAGTAGAATCGATGGGGGAGGTCGCGCACTCCCCTATCTTCACTTTGATGGAGGAAACAAATGGGAATCAAGATTCAAGGGGTACCCAATCCGCGAGTCTCCCAGGAAAACCCAAGCACCAAGAAGCCCCGCTTTCCCGACGCGCGGGTGAAACTGGAGCGGGCTCGTCCCTCCGAAGCGGCTCCAAAAAAACAGGACATCGGCAAGAGCCTGGATATCCTGCGGGAAGCCTTTCGGTTGTTTAACCGACGATTGAAGTTCAGCGTGAATGAGGAGATCGACCGGGTGGTCGTAAAGGTGATTGACGGAACAACCGATAAGGTTATCAAGGAGATTCCGCCGGAGGAAATTCAAAAATTGGTCGCCCGGATCAAGGAAACGATCGGGATTCTGTTCGACGAAGAGATATAAACTCAAGCACTACATTCCTTGGCAGGCGAACAGCTTTTTTTAAGAAAGAGGCGTTGAATACCGTCTGCATGCATGGCCCCAAATCAAGTTATTTCATCATCCTCCTTCTCGTAGCCTACATTGGAAACTCCCAGAGCTTTTCCATACCCGGTGTCAGCAGCAAATACGACAGCGAAGAGACGATCGAGAAGCTCGTCGAAGTCGAAAGCATTCCCCTTGCCCGGATGGAGCGGGAGAAGCAAACCTACAAAAATCAGAAGAGGGCCTGGCTGAGTCTGAATCAACGAATGACCGCGGTCCGGGAAACCGCCGGGAATCTGTACGGATTTCAAAATCCCTTCAACAATAGGATCGCCGGCTCTTCGGATGAGAGTATTTTGACGGCGACCGCAGACCGTACCGCGGTGGAGGACGAGGTCTCGATCCAGGTCAAGAGAGTCGCCGGCGCGGACCGCTTTATCTCCAAGTCCCTGCCGAAGGACTATAAAGCCCCCGCCGGTACCTACCGTTTTCGAGTCGGAGAGGAAGAGATTAGGGTCAACTTTCGCGGCGGAACCCTGAAAGAGCTCGCCGATGTGATCAACAGCAAGGCCGGAGACCTCCTCGAAGCTTCGGTGGTCAGTGACAGCAAGAGTACCCAGGTCTTTCTCATCGAAAGCAAGAAAACGGGGGCGAGAAACCAGTTAAGCTTTTTCGACCAGGCCGCCACCTTTGGTGACGAGGCGGGGATCATTGAACGGTCGCTGGAAGCCAGCCGGTCGATCCAGCTCAAGCGTTACCCTGAGGAGACCCTGACCCTGAATCCTGTCTCGGAGGCCAAGATACCCCTGAGCCCGCCGCACACGATGAAAGCCAATATGGTTCTCTCCCTCGAGGTGCGCGTACAAAGATTGCCGGAAGAAGCCTACCAGGAACCCACACCTCCGCCGGGACCGGCGATTCCTTCGGTGGGAGGCATCGACTTCGAGGGGATAGCTGTAGAGAGCGCTCGTTCCCGAACGGTTCTTCCGCCGTGGGAACCTCCCGAACCTCTCGAAAGAGTCGATGACCCCAAAATCCTCTTCGTTCAGGAGGGGGACAGCGTCACCGCCCTGCCTCCCCTGCAGGATTCCGAGCAGTTTGTTTCGCTTCAGTTCGAAGCTTCTCAACTTCCGCCACGGATCGACAGCCTGATCGTGCGCAACCGCAACACCCATCGGATCGTCCAGATCCGCAATATCCGTATCTACGACAAGACCGCCAGAGGTGACTACAGGGCCGTCAATCCTCTGTCCTCGGCCGAAGATGCGGTAATCGTCATGAACGGAATCGAGATAACCAGGGAAAGCAATGAAATCGACGATCTGCTTCCCGGTGTCAATATCACCCTTCACGGCTCCGGGGATCAACCGGTAACCCTGTCTGTGGCCAGAGACCTGGAATCCATAAAGGAGGGATTGTTCAATTTCATCGGCTATTACAATCAGCTTCTCATGCACGTCGACATCCTCACCCGCCAGGACGAGGGGGTCTTGGAGGCCGCCGTGTTTCTGGACGACGATGAGAAGGAACAGGCCGAGGAAGATCTGGGTCTGTTCCGGGGCAACACAACCCTGATGCAGCTGAAATCCCGACTCCAACGTATCATGATGGATCCTCATCCCACGGACGGGGGGCAAGCCCTTAGCTTGCTCGCTCAGATCGGGATCAGCACCTCGGGCGGGCAGTTCCAAACCTCGGGCGTGGTGGATCGAACCCGACTTCGGGGATACCTGCAAATCGATGAAGACAAATTGGAGGAGTCGGTCAACCGCATGGGCGATTGGGTCAAGCAGCTGTTCGGGTACGACAGTGACAACGACCTGGCAATAGACTCCGGCGCCGCCTACCAGCTGGACAATTACCTGAAAGCCTACGTGGGGATAGGCGGCATCGTATCAAACCGGATGGCCGCTTTGGACAACTCGATCGCCCGCAAAGATCGGGAAATCGAAAGATACAACGAACATCTGGAGGACTACGAAGCTGCTTTGAGAAATAAATTCGGCGCCATGGAAGGCGCCCTGAATAATCTTGAGAAATCCTCCCAAGCGATCGAAAATTTAAACAGACGCAATGAGTAGAGGAGACAACCAACGTGGATATCAGGATTAACGATCAAAATCTCGACTTTACGATCGAAAAAAACGAAACCTTGGGCGATGTGGTAAAGGATATCGAAACCTGGTTGGACGGCTCTGATCTAGTGCTCTGCTCTGTGAAACACGAAGACCAAAATCTCCTATCGCAGCCCTATGAGGAGTGGGCTAAAACACCTCACAGTGAAGTGGGTACCCTGAACGTCATGGTGAAACACACCCGGGAGCTCACCGTACTGAACCTTCAGACCATCCTCGAGTACCTGGATCTGCTTAAGCAGGCAACAGCCGCAGGAAAAGGAAAGCTTCTTGGCGAGCTCTTTTCGGGTTTCCCGGCGTTGGTGGAAAGCTTGCGGAAGCATTTCCCAAATCCCGATGCGACCCTTCAGGCCCTGGTCGCCTTGTTTCTCCATGCAGATGTGGAAGAGGTGCTGGGCTGGCCCGAGGAAAAGATGCAGCAGGCCGCCAAGCTGATCGACCTGGTGTCCGGGAACGTATCATTCCGGCTGCAGGAGCTGCAGGATCCCAGAGCGGCTCTCGAGACCTTGTCGGGGGATCTAAAGATCTGCATCGAAGAGATCAGCGAGATCTCGATTCTTCTGCAAACCGGCAAGGACAGACAAGCGATGGACACGATGGTGAGATTCTCTGAGCTGTCCCAAAGCCTGGTGCGCCTGGTCGTTTCGGTGTTGACGAACAGCACTGATCCGGAGAAGCAAGTAACCGTGGGCGGCATGGGTCTGCAGGATTTCTACCGGGATCTCAACGGGATCCTGGCTGAGCTGCTGGAAGCCTTTCATGCCAACGATTCCGTTTTAATCGGAGATCTGATGGAGTACGAGGTAGCGCCCCGACTGGAGCAGCTGCGGACATTCCTACAGGAGGTGGCGTGATACTGCTTCGGACCAGATACGATTTCCTCTCTTCTCCCGACACCCGCTCGATCTGGATCTTCATAATTATCGCCTCCGTTTTTATCGGGATCATCATCCTTGGGGGGCTCATATCCAGACGGAAAACGGGGAGTCTGGATCCGGAGCGGAGACGCAGGTACGGACGCCACGTGTTTCAGCGGATGGCAAAAAACATAGGACTGCAGAAGCATCATATCGAGATTCTCGAATATCTGATCCGCGTCTGCGCTGTCCGTCAGCCCTTCCTGATTTTTTCCAGTTCAGGCCTTCTCGATGACGTAATGAAAAAAGGCATCTACGCCCTTCATCAGAACACGAAGCTGAAGGAGGAAGAGAGGGAGCAACGCCTGACCTACCTCTTTCAAATCAAGCAGATTATCGAACGCAATGCGAAAAAAGGGGTCGGGGTGCGTTCGACGATCATGATGCGGCCCGGACAGTCGGTCACGATCACCACGGAAGCGGGCCGCCAGTACTCCACTCGGGTGGTATCGCGCATGAGGGATATGGTGGCGATCGCCGCCGCTACCGATGGGGTGGGCAATCAGATACGCTGGCCTCGGGGTACCCAGCTCAAAGTCAATTTCTGGCGGGAATCCGATGCGGGTTATGCCTTCGAAAGCAAAGTGCTGGGATACGACAAGATTAAAGGCAGCGTCTGTGTTCTGGTTCATCATGCCAAGACTTTGCGACGGGAGCAACAACGGAGGTATCGCCGTAGTCCCATCCACCGCCCCTGCTTCTTCTATCCCGTGCTGATCGTAGAATCCGGCTCGGGCCGGCGGGCTCAGAAGAAGGCTGTTGTTCAGGTTACCCGACGGCTTCTGGGAAATCTGATCGACATCTCCGCCGGAGGCTGCTCCATCAACAGTGTCTACCCATTGAAGACAGAAGACCTGTGCAAGATCGAGTTCGAGCTGGCCCGCCGGCAGCGGATCACGGTGTTCGGCAAGGTGAAGAGGATCCGCAGGTCCGGATTTCGCTCCTCCGTCATGCATATCATGTTCACAAAGCTGTCCAGCCATTACCTCAATCAGATCTACCTGTACGTGTACGACTATACTCCCCCCCGCTCTGGCATTGCAGCCCGCTAGAGTTCCAGTTCCGTTGACCGGGCTTTCGATTTTCACTACCATATCGCAATGTACCGCACTGAAACACCGGACCACACGATCCGTATAGGCCTCGAGATCGGCAAGCAGCTGCGAGCGGGTTCCGTGGTGGCCCTGCACGGAGCGCTCGGTGCGGGTAAGACCACCCTGGTCAAGGGAATCGCCCGGAGTCTGAACATCGAGGAGGCCGTCACCAGCCCGAGCTTCACTCTCATCGCCGAGTACGAGGGAAGCCGGGAAGGAAATCCGATCACCCTCTACCATATCGATCTGTACAGGATCTCCCATCCGCAGGAGGTCGAGGATCTCGGCATGGAGGAAATCCTGGACGGAGAGGGGATCTGCGTAATCGAGTGGGCTGAAAAGGCATCGGAGTTCCTGCCGGAATCCGCGGTCCGCGTGGAAATCGTCATCGAGGATAAGGGGAGACGGCAAATCAAGATTCGGGGGCTAACACCTGCATGAACGTATTGGCGATAGACACGGCCACGGCGACCCTGGGCTTAAGCCTGAAATCGGGATCAGAATCTCGTACCGTCCTGCTACAGGCCGGGCTGAAGCACTCGGAGAAGCTGATGCCCACTGTTCGGACACTGCTCCAGGAGGCGGGGCTCGGAGGGGAGGAGCTGGAACTGATCGCCTGCTCGATCGGACCGGGATCCTTCACCGGGATTCGAATCGGTCTGGCAACGGCCAAGGGGCTGGCCTTGGGTATACAGGCGGGAGGGACGTCCTGCCGATTGATCGGTGTGTCCACACTGGATGGACTTGCTCACCGCTTTCGCCGCTTCGAGGGTACGGTGGTTGCGGTGAATCCCTCTTTACGAAAGAAGCACTACGCCGCGATCTACCGCAGGGGCGTTCTTACGGGTGACTATTTGGAAACCACTCTTGCGGACCTGGCAGCCGCCCTCCGCCGCCGTTCTCAAATCCCGATGCTGCTTACCGGTGCGGCCGCCTCCGATCTATACGCGCTGCTGCTGCCGGAACAGGGCGCGGAGAAGCTGGTCCTTGACGCTTCGGGGCAGAGCAGCGACCCCGCGGGGCTGCTGGAGTGCGGGGTGGCGAGGCTCGAGGAGCCGCCGACAGAACCCGTGCCGCTGTACTTGAGAAAGAGTGAGGCCGAAATTACTTTTTACGGTGAGTAGCCCGATCGACGAAGCGGTCCCATTCGGGTAGAGCCGAAGGCTTGGTCTTGACCGCTTCGATGTTTTCCTGCTGAATAGCCTGGTATACCTCTTTACGGTAAACCTTGATCGATCGAGGAGCGGAGATCCCGATCTTGACCTGATCCCCCCTGATATCGATGACCGAGATCTCGACCTCGTCTCCGATCATGATCCTCTCGTCTACTTTGCGGGAGAGTATCAGCATGGCTGCTGCTTTATCGCTGCCAGCTCTTTCAGAATCGGATGCCGGACTCCCCACTCCGGGTTCGTGGAGATGGACTGACGTCCGACCCGGGTCTCCTTATTTATGATGATCGGACCCTGCAGGTTGGCGGTCATTTCCATCGGGTATTGGGGAATTGTGACGATGGCAAAGTTGAGAATCTTCTCAGGGGAGTCGATCCCGATCTCCTCCAGCTCCTCCTTGGGAACCTCGAGGGTATAATCCGGTCGAAAGATAACCGGATTGATCAGGACAAAGGCTACCTCTACGAGTTCCAGGGCTTGAAGCCAGTAGAAGGGTTGCTGCGGCGCATCGAGGAGCACATAACTCTTCAATTTCTCGAAGCCCAGGATCCCGTAGGGAAACTCTATCTTCTGCCGTTCATCGACATCGACGGAACCATAGGCCTTGGTATCGACTCTCATCATAGTTTACCGTAGAAAATCCAGTAGAGAAGGTCTGATAATACGGGCTGCCGTGCCTGTGGCCGCCTGATGCACGTATTCCAGCATCTTCAGGTCCGTGATCGCCTTGGTGATATCCAGATCCGCCTCCTTGGCCAGGAAACTGATATACTCGGGCCGCTCGTATTCGAGGCGCTGCTCGGTAATCTGCAGGCGGCTGTCCTTGGAACCGATCTCGGCCAAATTAGCGGTCAGGGCTTCGACGGCGTCGTCGATGCCCCGCAATCCGTCCCCGCCGATACGGTGAATGTCGTTCTCGTACATGCCATTTCTCAAGGTGATGACCATATCGAAGATCGACCCGCCGTAGGCGGCCGCGGAATCTGCCACGTTGAGGGGTGGGGACTCGGATCCGCGGGAAATGATCCCGAGATCCTGGAGTACCGTACCCCGCAGATCCTCCGGCCAAATTTGATGCGGGAAAGTACCCTCAAGGGCCAGGGCGTTCTCCACGGGGTCGAGCCTGGCCTTTACAGGAGCCTCGGAGGCGTTGAGCTTATCGATGATGGCATAGAGATTGTCCCCCTCCTTGAGTTGGATCTCCACCCCGTCGATACGGATCGCCGAGTCGTTCTGCACCCTGTAGTTCAGAGATTCGACGGAAGAGTAGATCTGCTGGCGCTCCGCCCAGAACACGAAGTTACCGGGGAGACGGAAATCGAGGGTTGCCATCTCGTCGATCTCTGCCCTGTTGCGGCCATTGTCCCCGACGTATTCCACGGAGGTAACCACCTCCGCGTCCCGGCTGCCCTCTACCCTGCCGGTGTGAACCCGGAAGGGCTCGATCTTGCTGCGGAAGCCGGAAAAGATGTGGTTGCCCTTCCCGTCCACCGAATTGGCTATCTCCACCAGTTCCCGAAGGAGTTGGTCCACCTCTTCCGCCATGTAAGCTATCTGCTGGTCGTCGTAGATGCCGTTTGCCCCTTGAACGGCGAGCTCACGGACCCTCTGGAGGATATCGAGGCCGGAGCGGATATTCCCCTCGGCCAGAGCCATATCTCCCCGAATCTTGGAGATATTGTCGATGAAACGCCCGAGCCGGACAACCTTCGATTGATAACGGGTGGCGTGTCCCGCAGCCAGAGGATCGTCCCTTAGGTTCTTCAGCCGGGTTTGAGCCGCCATCTTGTTCTGCAGCTCGTTCATCTTCCATTCCCGCAGCCGCATATAGTAGCTCATATCATAGTTGGGCATATTCGTGCTGATTCGTTTCATAGTCAATTACACCGCCATTCGATTGATGATCGTGTCCAGCATTCTGTCGATCTCCGTGACGAAACGGGCCGCAGCGGAGTAGCCATGTTGGTACTTGATCATGTTTGCCAGCTCTTCGTCGATATTGACCCCGGACAGAGCTTCGCGCATGTCCCGGAGCTCCTTGAGGACCAGGCTCTGGGTTTCCAGTGCCGTCTGGGCTATTTCCCCGCGCAACCCGATGTCGGTTACTACCGAGGAGAAGTACTCATCAAAGCTGCCGCTGGCGCCCAGCATGACCGGGACGGTCCGCAGATTGGCGATAGCCAAAGCGGCTGATCCGTCTCCGAAGGCTTCCCCCCCTCCCTGCAGAGCACTGGCCACGCTCAAGGGGTCTACAGCCAGGGCCGGATTCACCTCGATCCAGCCGGACGGGTTGGCTTGAGGAGCCACGGCGTACCGGGACTCTACCACCAGGTTCAGCACCGCATCAGGGCCTCCCCAGTCGAAGGCCCCCGCCGGTCCGCCGGCCTGGAGCATGCCGGAATAACCGGCGAGGAACTGCCCCGTATCTTCGAGTCTGCGGATCACAAAATCCGGATTGGCCGTTTCGCTTGATGGAACACCGGTCACGGTCAACTGCCCTTCGCGGTTCAAACGAGCCGCAACTTCGGCGCCCGATGTGTTGATGCGAAAGATGATGTCCTGCACCGTATCGGTGGGAAAGTAGTCCACCGGAACATCCTCCGTAGCGCCGGGGAGGATCAGGGTTCCCCGAAGACCCACCTGCTCCTTGGGATCCAAGGTATTGGTGCCGTTGATTCGGAAGATGTAACTCGAGTCGTTCACCCCGTTCCCGTTTCTGTCGTAGTTGCCGGCCAGGTTGTTGATAAACGGATATTCGACGAAAAAATCGATCCCTGTCCTGCCGTTCAAACCATAGGCACGGCTGTGGACCTCGTTGACCAAATCGATGAAGGTAACCGTCATCAGATCGAGCTTCTGGATCTCTCCACGGGCATCCATATCCCGCAACTCGATCAGCCCGGCAAGCTTGCCGCCCCTTAGCTCCAGAGCGTCCCCGGTTGCCTCCCAGATGATCCGAGAGTAGCTGTCGTTGGTTGGATCGGGGAGGGGCACGAGCTCTTCGTAGTGACGGCCCTGCACCAGATGTCGACCACCGGTGTAGATGACGTATTCATCCGGATCCCGGGTGCCGATGCTGATATCCACCAGCTCGGCCAGACGTCCGGCCAGAAGGTCTCTGCGATCGTACAAGTCGTTGGGATTGTCTCCCAGCGCTTCGATCTTGATGATCTGCTCGTTCAAAGCGGCGATCTCCCGGCCGAGGCCGTTCACCTCCTCTACCACGGCCCGGATGTCTCCTTCGATCATGTCCCTGGTTTCTTTAAGGCGAAAGTAGCGGCTGTGAATGGCATCGATCAAGGCTTGCCCCCGCTGCAGCACCGCGGTACGGGCACCGACTTCCGTAGGATTCAGGGACAGTTCCTGCCAGGATTCCCAGAACTTGTCCATCAGCGACCGTACGGAAACCTCCGTCGGTTCGTTGTAGATCTGCTCGAGAAGGAGGATATACTTGTCTCTCGCGCCCCAGTATCCCTCTCCGGCTGTCTCGTTGATGATTCTGCCTTCCAGCAGCATGTCCCGCACTCTTTCGATGCGGCTCGCCTCCATGCCCTGACCGAGCTGTCCGGGGTACAGCTCCCGGTTCAATCCGGGCATGTAGATCGGATCGGTGGCTTTCATCTCGATACGCTGCCGGCTGTAGCCCTCCACCGAGGCGTTGCTCAGGTTGTGCCCGATCGTGTTCAGGCCGAGAGTGTGGCCGATGAGGCTGCGTTTTCCTATCTCAATCCCCGCAAATGTCGATGGCACGACTCTACCTCCTACGCGTTCCCATAGAGCATGAGCGACTCGTCTCCCGCCTCTTTTGGCTTACCCGTCCGGGAGTACATCTTCCCCTTGCGATGGGGAAACAGCTCTTCCAGGATCTGTCTCAGAGCCTCCGACATGGACTGGACGTAGTAGTTCAGCAGCCCGGCGCTGGCCTTCACCCTGATCACCGCAGCTTTCATGTGCCGATACAAGGCGATTAGCTCGTCCCGCTCTTCCGCGGGGAGTCGGGCAACGATCTCGGTGAACCCCTCCCGCTCTCCGGCCTGGAGGGAACCTTTCAGGCTCTGGTAGGCCTGTATTCTGTCCTCCTCCAGGGCTTCGATCTTATCGACCAGGAGGCGCAGGGCGTCGATCTCCTTGTTCAGCTCCGTCCATTTTCGCTTGCTGATCGCCTGCTGCAGGCTCCTCTGTAGATCCGCATAATCTTTCAACGTCCGGGTCTCCGCGCGGAGAGCCCGCTTTAGGGTTGTTGTCTGCACGCTATTCTCCTCTTCTGATATTGTCGGAAAGCCTGAGGGGGGTGCTTAGTGTTTTTGGAGGGTCGGAGGGAGAACCTTGCCAATGATACCGATCTGGGTATTGTTTCCAAGTCCGAGATCGATGTCAAAACTCGGTTCGTTTATCTCTAAGAGCAGATTGTACTCCCCGAACAGATTCAGGTTTTCGACCAGCTCGAACTCCGCACCGAGGAGCGCTCCGATGTAGAGGCCGAGATTGTTGGTGGTTCCGGAAACATTGGTATGCTTCAAATCGAGGAGTGCTCGCACCGCTGATTTCTCGCCGAGCCAGAGCTTCATCCCCAATCCACCCTGCACGTTGTCGGTGTGTTCGGCGATCAGATTGATCGCCAGGCAAAATGACCTGCCAGGTTCAGAACCGCTATCGGTCATTGCGGTTCGCTGTAAAATTATCCGTTTTGGTGCTAATTTTCTTGTTTCTCCAATGGTACGAACACTTGTTCAGGGGCTGCTACTCCTCCTCCGGAGGAAAGAAAACACCGCGGAGAAATCTGTAGAAATTGAGGGAACCTGCGATCACGGTCCCTATGAACACCACCATGATGAATACTTTGAGAAAGGTGTCAAACCAACCGATCGCATCGGTCACTCTGGTGAGATCAAAGGGAAACACCTGGTAGATCCGCCAGACCGCGAAAGCGCTGAAGGCACTGAAGAGAGCCTGGCCCAGGTGATGCAGATACAGCGGGTGAAAGAAGATCAGGAGGAAGTTGCCCGCTACCTGGACACCCAGGGATAGATTGATGACCCAGAGCACATCCTGATAGCTCGGGTCCAGACCACGGACGTTCCAGTCCGGCAATTTGTTCAGGACAACCAGCAGGATGATATTAACGATCACCGCCGCTATATAATTTCCAATACGGTTCGGTCTGCTTCGCTGCTTCATCGGCACCCTCCACATCCACCAGTAATGTCATATTTTTGGTAATCTGTGAAGTGCGTATTAAAAACATATTTTCCCCAAAAAAGCTTGACAGCAGTAAACAGGCGTGTTACATTCTTAGTGTCTTAGTTAAATAGTACACTAATTAGGAGGAGTACAATGCAAGACACGGGTATCGAAATCAAGAACCTGTCCTTCGGCTACACGAAGGAGCGCCTGTTCAGCAACCTCGATCTTACCCTGGAATCGGGCAATATCTACGGTTTGCTCGGGAAAAACGGCGCGGGAAAGACATCCCTGCTCAAACTGATCTGCGGGCTGCGTTTCCCCGAGGCGGGAAGCTGTTCGGTGCTGGGCTGGGAGCCGCAAGACAGACCGGCAGCACTTCTGGAGGATATCTACTTCATCCCGGAAGAGTTCTACGCCCCCGCGATCAGTGCCGAACTGTATCAGCAGATATACGCTCCCTTCTACCCGCGCTTCAGCCCCGAGGCGTTCCGGGAGTATCTGAGGGAGTTCGATCTGCGAGGGGCCAAGAAGCTCTCCGAGTTCTCCTACGGGCAGAAGAAGAAGTTCCTTCTGGCCTTCGGACTGGCCACAAGATGCCGGCTGCTTCTGCTCGACGAACCAACAAACGGCCTTGACATCCCGTCAAAAAGCCAGTTTCGAAAACTGCTGGCCCGGGCCGGAGAAAAGGACAGGATCATCCTGATCTCCACTCACCAGGTGCGGGACATGGAGAACCTGATCGACCCCATCATCATTTTGGACGAGGGCGCCATTATCTTCCAGCAGCCAATGTACGAGGTAACTCGCTGCCTGCACGTCGAGCTTGAACAGTTACAGCCCTCCGGGGAAGGGGTGCTGTACACGGACAAGACGCTGGGCGGCTATGTAGTGGTTAGAAAAAACATAAGCGGTGAGGAGACTCAAGCAGACCTGGAAACCCTGTTCAACACGGTCATCGCCAACCGCGATCGAATCGGCGAACTGTTTGCCCCGGCCGGAACAGCAACCGTCAAGGAGGATGCATAGTATGGACAATTTCAGTGTGCGCCGTCTCGGACTGCTCCTGCGCAGAGATTTCAGCACAGGCTACCAATCCGTATTCATCGCCATGGCTGCGGTGGGGGGCTTCGTAATCCTGGTATCGGTCCTGTCCGCCCTTGGCCAGACCCGCGGCCCGATACACAATACACTGTACTTCCCTCTACTGTTCATCGGCGGATTCATCGCAACCAGTATGATCTTCAAGGAACTGCACCTCAACGGACAGAGCGTGTTCTATCTGACCCTGCCGGGATCGAGCCTGGAGAAGTACCTGAGCAAACTCCTTGTCACCTCTCTGGGCTACGCCTTCGGCAGCCTGTTCTTCTACACAGCGGTGTCTTCCGCGGCGGAAGGAATCAACAGGCTGATCTTAGGCTATGGGCACGCCTTCTTCAATCCCTTCACCCGGGAGGTCCTGCTGGCGGTGGCGGTCTATGTGGTCACCCAGGCCGTGTTCCTGGTCGGATCCGTGTACTTCCGGAAGCTC
>CAZBXU010000101.1:0-13816 GCA_964495755.1 uncultured Spirochaetaceae bacterium
AAGCCATCAAGGCGACGGAGTAGGAGAGGCTATGAACTCATACAAATTCCGACAGGTGCTCAAAGAGAATATCGGGATCAACAACCCCGTATTCGTACAGATATTGGGGATTTGCTCCACGTTGGCGGTAACCAACGTACTGAGAAATACGGTGGTCATGTGTGCCGGGCTGGTCTTCGTCACCGGCCTTTCCAACCTGACCGTTTCCGCCTTGCGAAAATATATCCCGGGACGGGTGCGCATGATGGTGGAGACCCTGATCATCGCCTCCTACGTCATCATCGTGGATGTAGTGCTCAAGGCCTACATCCCCGACATCTCGAGGCAGCTGGGGCCCTACGTCGGCCTGATCATCACCAACTGCATCATCATGGGACGGGCGGAGGCCTTCGCCCTTTCCAATCCCCCGGCGCTTTCCCTCGTGGACGGGTTGACCTCCGGTTTGGGGTACAGTTACGTACTGCTGATCATCGCATTCCTGCGGGAGTTGCTCGGGACCGGTTCGATCTGGGGTGTCCGCGTGCTCGGGGAGTGGTGGACCAACTGGAACATCATGATCATGGCTCCGGGAGCTTTTTTCATGCTGGCCCTGTTCATCTGGGTTGTGAAGGGCAACTTTATGAAGGAAAAGAAGGCGCAGGGATCGGCGCCGGCCGGTGCACCCCAGGCCGTCTCTACGGGAGGAAAGTCATGACGGAAGGATTGTTCGCCTTCGGCGTTTTCTTCGCCGCTATCTTCACCAACAACATCCTGCTGACCAACTACCTGGGAATGTGCTCCTTCCTGGCCGTGTCCAGGGAGCTGAAAACCTCGGTGGGATTGGGCATGGCCGTCATCTTTGTCATGACCTGCACGAGTGCAATCAACTGGCTGATCTACTACTATGTGCTTGTACGTTTCGACATCGTCTACCTGCGCTACATTGCCTTCATCATCGTAATCGCCGCCTTCGTTCAGCTGGTCGAGCTGGTGATAGAGCGCGTTTCCGATGTCCTATACGCGGCACTGGGGATTTTTCTTCCTCTGATTACCGTGAACTGTGCGATCCTCGGTGCTGTTCTCTTCATGGTGATCCGGGAGTACACCTTTCTCTCCGGACTGGCTTACGGAGCGGGCAGCGGCATCGGTTGGGCACTGGCGATTATTGCCATGGCGGGGATCCGCACCAAGCTGAACATCCGCTCCAAGGTCCCCTTCGGACTGACCGGCGCCGGTATAACTCTGATCATTGCGGGGATCATGGCGCTGGCCTTCATGGGCTTTGCCGGAATGATCACCATCACCTGAGCTGGAGTGAGGTTTCCATGCTGATTTCGTTCTTGATAGCAGTTGCGGCGATGTGCGGACTGGCCACCTTCCTGGCCATACTCATGGTGATTGCCGACCTGACCGTGGGCAACTACGGGGAAGTGAAGATCACCATCAATAACGAAACGGAGATGACCGTAGAGGGGGGCAAGCCCCTTTTGGGAACTCTGATGGGGGAGAAGCTGTTCATCCCCTCGGCCTGCGGCGGTCGGGGATCCTGCGGATTCTGCAAAGTAAAGGTGGTTTCGGATATCGGCGACTACGTGGCAACCGAGCTTCCCTGGATCACGGAGGAGGAGAAGAAGGAAAACATCCGCCTGTCCTGCCAGATCAAGGTAAAGAAGGACCTGGCCATCCAAATCCCGGAAGAGCTGTTCAACGTCAAGGAGTACCGAACACGGGTGGAACGCCTCCGCGATCTGACCTACGACATCAAGGAGGTGACCCTCAAGCTCCTCGATCCCGGGGAGATCAAATTCCGGGCCGGTCAATACGTCCAGTTCCAGACCCCGGAGTACGAGCTCACCTCCGAAAGCATTTACAGAGCCTATTCCTGCGCGTCCCAACCGTCGCGGAAGGATGTGGTCGAGCTGGAGATCCGTCTTGTCCCCAATGGGATCTGCACCACCTACGTATTTGAATATATGAAAGAGGGAGATGAAGTCACGATCAACGGTCCCTACGGCGAGTTCTACCTGAGGGATACGGACAGAGATATCATCTTTATCGCCGGTGGTTCGGGCATGGCTCCAGTCAAGTCGATCCTCCTCGACATGGCCGAGAAGGGAATCGATAGAAAAGCCACCTACTTCTTTGGTGCCAGAACCACCCGGGACCTCTTCCTGGTCGAAGAGATGCGGGAGTTGGAGAAACGGCTTCCCCGTTTAACCTTCGTTCCCGCCCTGTCCGCTCCTACGGAGGAGGATAACTGGAAAGGAGAGACCGGGCTCATCACCGAGGTGCTCGAAAGGCATCTGAAAAACGGTGACGGTCTGGAGGCCTATCTGTGCGGAAGCCCGGGGATGATCGATGCAAGCGTCGGTGTGCTCACCAAGAAGGGTTTGCCGGAGGACCTGATCTACTACGACAAATTTGCCTGATAGGGGAGAGACTTGAGCTATGAAACAAACGGTGCAGATGGACAGAATCCAGGAAAAGATGCAGCCCGGTATATTCACCCGAGATGGTTTTCTGGGAAGCGACCGACGTAACTTGATAGATATCCTGATAGAGGACGACGAGGCGGTGAAGAGGATGGATCTGACCCACCAGAGAATCGCCGAGCGATTGATCGAGCTGCGGGATGCCGGGATGCGTGGTTTGGGAGAGTTCATCAATATAGAACCCCACTACGAAGTGAGGGTGGGCAGCGTGCGGGGAAAGCTCCCCTGTCCCTTCGGCGATCCCGGGATATTTCCGAAAACCAATATCACGGTACGCAATACCGAGCTCGACCGGGAAGTCACCTTTACCGATATGCACATCCACCTGATCGGTTCCCACGGTTTCTATGAAGGTAAAGGGTCCCCGTTTCGCCTGGAGCCGACGATGCTGGTGGAGATTCTCGACATTTCCGACTTCTGATTAATCCTTGCTCAACCCGAAAAGACGCATGGCTTTGATGTGTACCTTGGGTCTGGGATAGTTCTTCAGTTCCGAGGGCAGGACCCATCGCTGTTCCTGCCAGGGGTCAAGCCGCTGCTCCTTGTGGAACAGGGCCAAATACGATCGAAGACGAATCTCGAAATGCGAGTAACGGTGTCTGACCTCCTTATCCGTATCCAACCTAATCGTTATAGAAAGCGGGGCAAGCAGTTTGGACAACCCATCGTCCCGATCGGGGAAGTTCGGCAGCTCCCACAATCCCCCCAGGAGACCTCTATCGGCTCTTCTGACCAGCAGCAGGGGCAGCCCGCTCTGGTGAAGCAGCCCGCCGAGCAGCTCAGGTTGGGCGGCATGTTCGTGCACAGATGGTAAATCCTCCGAGACCTTTTTCGAAAGAGGGGCGGGAAGCAGAATAAGCAGGCTCTCCTCGCGAACAGGAAGTGTCCGGGGCGATTTCCTCGGCGGGAACTCTTCGGTCCTGTCTTCCCGATAGGCCCTGCAGGTGTAGCTGAGCGGACAGTGGGCGCAGCGAGGTTTTGGTACACAGACCAGGGCGCCAAGCTCCATCCAGGCCTGGTTTATCCACCCTGGATGATAGTCGAGAAAACTAGCCTCCACGAACGACCGTACCCGTTTTTTCAGTGATTCCCGGCTGCAATCAACCCGGCTGCGCTCAGCCGGGCCAATGTCGGCCGGGCTGCGCTCAGCCAGCAGACGGGATACCACCCGCAGCACATTTCCATCCACAACCCCGAGGGGTTTGGCAAAGGCGATACTAAGTATCGCAGCGGCTGTATAATCACCGATGCCGGGAAGCTGCCGTATCTGTTCCTCTGAATCGGGAAAGAGTCCATCCCATTTCTCGAGGATGATGCGGGCGCAGCGGTGCAGGTTGCGGGCACGGCTGTAATAGCCCAGGCCTTCCCAGGCTTTTAGTACATCGTCCTGCTCCGACCGGGCCAGGGATTCGAGGGTCGGAAAAAGGGCAAGCCAGCGGCTGTAGTATTCAGCTACGGTTTCACTGCGGGTCTGCTGGAGCATGATCTCGCTGATCCAGATTCGGTACGGATCATGCTCCTCCCGCCAGGGAGGTTCCCGCTTGTTCCGGTGGAACCAGGCGAGCAGCCGGTGGCTCAGCTCAGGGAAGATGATATCGAAAGCTGTGGAGTCGATCCCCGACGGGATTTTAGGCATCCTCTGTTACGATGCGGATATGGAGATCCTCCAGCTGGGTGGCGTCTACATCGGCGGGACAGTCGTCCATCAGACTCTGACCGAGGGTGTTCTTTGGAAAGGCGATTACCTCCCGGATGGATTGTTCCCCGGCCAGAAGCATCACCAGGCGGTCCAGTCCCAAAGCAATTCCTCCATGGGGAGGCGGTCCGTACTCGAAGGCATCCAGGAGAAAGCCGAAGCGCAGCCTGGCCTCCTGCTCCGATAGTCCTACTATGGAGAAGATGCGGCTCTGGAGTTCCGGATCATGTACCCTGATCGAGCCGGAGCCCAGCTCCGTGCCGTTGCAGACCAGGTCGTAGAGATCTCCCTTTACCGCTCCCGGGTCTTTTTCCATATCAGGGATGTAGCGCTCCTGGGGCATTGTGAACATGTGGTGAGCCGGATCCCATTTCTCCTCCTCCTCGTTCCATTCGAAGAGAGGAAAATCGACGATCCAGCAGAAGCGGAACTGACCCTGATCGTACAGGTTCAGTTCCTTTCCCAGCTGGGACCGCACCGCCCCGAGAGACAGGCAGGCCTTCTTCCACTCCGCCCCGACTAAGAGGATCAAATCCCCCGAATTGGCGCCGATAGTCTTGACGATTTCCTGCTGTAGAGCCTCGTAGAACTTGGATATTCCCCCCTCCAGGCCGCTGTCAGTTACCTTCATCCAGGCCAATCCCTTGGCCCCGTAGATCTTGGCGGTTTCCTCCAACTCGGTGATTTGTTTGCGGGAGTACTCGCCGCATCCCGGCGCAACCACGGCTTTCACTGCACCGCCTTCTGTGAGCACTTTGCGGAACACCTGAAACTCCCCGCGCTTGGCGAAACTATCGAATTCCTGCAGCTCGAGTTCGAAGCGCAGGTCCGGTTTGTCCGAACCATAGCGGTTCATTGCTTCATCGTAGGCCAAACGGGGAAAGGGAAGAGGAATATCCATATTCACGGTTCTCTGAAAGATGTTGTGCATCATTCCCTCGATTACGGCAAACACGTCGTCTTTATCGACGAAACTCATCTCTATGTCGATCTGGGTGTGTTCGATTTGTCGATCCCCCCGGGCATCCTCGTCGCGGAAGCAGCGGGCAATCTGGAAGTACTTATCCAAACCGGAGACCATGAGTAGCTGTTTGTAGATCTGCGGGGATTGAGGAAGGGCGTAGAACTTAGCCTTGTGCAACCGCGAGGGCACCAGGAAATCCCGGGCCCCTTCAGGAGTTGAGCGTATCAGTGTTGGGGTCTCGATTTCATAGAACCCTTGTCCGATCAGATACTCCCGAGCGGCGTAGGCAGCATCGTTACGAAGCTGGATCTTTCTTTGCATCGAGAAGGAGCGCAGATCGAGAAACCTGTATTTGAAACGCAGCTCTTCCCGGGCATCACTGCGCTCATCGATCATGAAGGGCAGGGTGGCGCAGCGGGAGAGGATGCACATTTTTTCAAGCTTCACCTCAACTTCGCCGGTGGGCATCTTGGGGTTTACCATGTCTTTAGGCCGCGGACGCACCACCCCCTCCACTGCGATGCAGTATTCGAACTTGAGCTCTGCGGCCAATTCTTTCAACTCCGCCGGAGCGTCCGCATCAACAACCACCTGGGTGAGTCCGTAGCGATCCCGAAGATCGATGAACTTGATTGTCCCGAAATCCCGATGTCTGTGCACCCAGCCGTTTAGAGTTACTCTGCTGCCGTCATCACTTTTCCTAAGTTGCCCGCAGTTGGTGGTCCGTTTCATCGCTTCCATGCCGATGAATCTACCATTGGAGCGGAGGGAAAGACAAGGTGAGTACGCACGGGCCGTGAGGACCGGATTCGTTGACAGGATCCGGCCTTTTTGCCTAAGCTTTGAGCGCGTTTTATTACTATGAAAAACCGAACTCTTCGGCGCGTTGCGTTTTTCATTATACTTCTAATCGGCCGGACTCTGTGCGCTCAGGAGACGGGGAGTGGGTCCAACCCTGGGTCCATTGATCGCTCCCAGGCTCTTCGGATCGCCGCCGTCCAGCTGGAAATTCAGCGCTCCGACCTTCGCTCTTTCTCCGCATTTCGTTCTCACATCGAAGCCCTCATGATGCGCAGCATCGCCTTCAAACCGGATCTGATCGTGTTTCCGGAATACACCTCGGTTTTCTTGGCCCTCATCCCCTACTATCCGGTGATCCGTGCTTCGAAAAGTGCTGTGGAGGGGATCACCCGCATAGCCGCTCAGGACCCCCTGATCGAGGGTTTTCGTGATCTTTTTCTGTTCAACTCGGGGCTGGTGGAGCGGGCTATGGAGGAGATCTTTGCTGTTTTGGCCAGACAGTACAAAGTGGCCATACTGGCTGGGACCTACTTTGCCTGGAGCGAGAAGGGCCAGGAGGTGCGGCTGGTAAACAGGGCCGTGGTTTTCAATCAGGCGGGTAAGATCGCCTACATCCAAGATAAGGTCTACCTAACCCCCTTTGAAGAGCAGCTGCTGGGGATTTCTCCGGGTATGATCCAGGAGGCGGCTCCCGTCGTGCTGAACGGATACAGGATCGGCATTACTATCTGCCGGGATACCTTTTTCCGAACGTGGGTGGAAGTACATTCAGGGAGCGATCTGTGGATCGATATTAAGGCTAACGGAACAGCCTTCACCGGGGAAGAGCAGGAACGATTTCTTCGAGCCGTTCCTGCTCGAATCGCCGAGGGTGACGTTCCCTTTGGGCTCACGGTCTGCCTGACCGGATCCTTGCTGGATCTTCTATGGGAGGGTGAGTCCTCTCTGGTCGGTAAGGATCGGGACCGGGGATTCCGCTTTGTTGAGAAAGCCACATCAGCCTCGGAGGAGGAAATCCTGTTTTTCTCCATCGGCAATGAAGATTGACCGCAGCGATATGGTATGATTATTTTAGAGGCATGAAAACATTTATTACAGTTTTGGTAATACTATTTGTGTCCGGAGCGCTGCTGTTTGCCGGTGGCCGCGGTGAAAACAAATACCAGGGTACTGCTGCCGGGGCGGAAATTGAGCCGCTTAGCTCGGAAAGACTCGCCGAGATCATTGCCGCGGGCGATGAGAATACCTACCTGGTGGACGTTCGCACCGAAGAGGAGTACAACTCCGGGGCCATTCCCTCGGCGATCAATATTCCTTTTGACGTGATCGCCGACAACCTTCCCACGGAGGATCATTCCGCCCGGATTGTCGTTTACTGTAGATCCGGTAACCGTTCAGGAATCGCCTCCGACACCCTGGAAGGCCTTGGTTTTACCAACGTTCTCGATTTCGGCGGAGTGAACAACTGGAAGGGCGAGCTGGAGATCAGGGAGTAGGTTCTCCTTTACTTTTCCGACCGTAACTCCTGGCTCCAGCGCAGATGGCGTAGAGAAGCCTGAGCGATGTTGGTGATGTGATCCCCAATCTTTTCAAGGTTGTCCACAAAGCTTACGAATACCAGGCCGGCGAGGATGCGGCACTCCCGGTTCTGAAGCCGGATCACGTGATTCTCCTTCATCCTGGCCTGCATGGAATTCAACTTTTCCTCTTGCTTCAGGACCCGGCGAGCCGCCCGATCGTCCTGTTCACGCAGAGTTTGAAGAAGGTCATCGAACATCGCATGAGTGTGATCGGCGATTTGCTTCAGCTCCTCCAAGGCCGTTTCCCCGATTTCGAGCTTCTGATCCTGTTTGCGAATGGCCAATTCGATGATGTTTTCCGCATGATCCCCGATTCTTTCAACGTCATTCACGGAGTGAACCAGCACCGGGATCTCTTCCGCCTCGGTCTCGTCGAGATTCCTTTCAGATATTTCTATCAAGTACTGGGTAATCTCTTTCTGAAGCAGGTCGACGGCATCCTCCTGTTTTCGAACCCTATCTTCGAGGGCAGAGTCGTAGTTGAAGTAACAGCCGACCGCATTGCCAAGGGCGTCTTTTGCTATTTCGGCCATGCGAATCAACTCCTTGATCGCCTGTTGAATCGCGAGGGGAGGAGAATCGAGCAGGTGTTTTTCCAGATATATCGGTGCGAGCTCGAGAGAGTCTTTTTTGCTCCGAGTCAGCCTGACCGCCGTCTTCTCCAACACCCGCACCAGCGGTAGAAATACACAGACTGAATTTACTACGTTGAAGACGGTATGGGCCAAGGCAATATGGAACATGATGTTGCCCTGTGTCACCGGTCCGGGGATGAGCGCTTCGATCAGCCGCCCGTACCAGCCTAGATAGACAGGCACGGCCATATAGAGTACTCCGAATATGTTCAACAGCGTGTGGGACCGGGCGGTGCGGCGAGCATTGAGGTTCGTGCCGAGGGCGGCCAGCTCGGCGGTGATGGTCGTACCGATATTTTCACCAAGGATGATCGGGATGGCGATATGGAAATCGATCAGTCCGGAAAAAGCGAGGATCTGCAGCAGGGCAATAGTTGCAGAGGAACTTTGAAGGACGATCGTGACCAACATCCCAATCAGGATGCCGAGACCCGGGTAGGAGCCAAAGCGAACGATAACACCCTTGAGAAGCGCTCGTTCCTGCAGCGGACCAAAGGCGTCCTTGATGAAGCCCAGTCCCACGAATAGAACTCCGAATCCAAGGAGCAGCTGACCCCACCTGTGGACCTTTTGTTTCTTCCCCAGCATGGTTAGTAAAACGCCAATTCCGATTGCAGGAAGGGCATAGCGGGTGATATTAAACACGGCGAGAAAGGAGACGAGCCAGGCCGTCAGGGTTGTTCCAATATTTGCTCCCAGGACTATGGAGATCGCCTGTCGCAGGGTAAGCAAACCCGCATTTACGAAACCAACGGCTATCACCGTGGTGGCACTGGAGCTTTGGATCAGTGCGGTAACAAAAGTCCCGACCAACAGTCCCAAAATCGGTTTCTTTGTAATAACATCAAGGGTCTTCTTGAAGCTGTCTCCCGCGACTTTTCGAAGCGCATCGGACATAGTCCTCATGCCGAGGAAAAACAGTCCAAGTCCGCCGACCAGAGTGAACAATATCTCGACGGTCACATCCCCTCCTCTACCGGATCAACCGCCGTTTTTGATCCGTTCGGCAAACTTTTCGCCAAACGTCCTGGCTTTATCGAGATCTTCTTTCGTCGGGCTGCCGTTGAACTCAAATGAATCCTCGAGCACCCATTTTATCGGCTCAATAATCTGCTTGATATTGCGAAGGGCTCCGCCGCTCCAACCGTAACTTCCGAACATCACCGCCTTCTTGTTGATGATTCGCTTCACTGCGGCGTGATTCAGCACGTCCATGACAGGCGGGAACAACGCCCCTTCGTATGTGGGTGCTCCGATCACCACTCCCCGATTGACCCAGAGAGCCGGCAGGATGTAGCTGACATGGGTGCGGGCGGCATCGAATATCTGCAGGGGAACTCCCGCCTTGGTGATTCCCTGAGCGACCACGTCCATCACCCGTTCCGTGTTGCCGTACATCGAACCGTAGACCAGAGTAATTCCGGGCTCGGTCGGTCCGGTGGCGTATTCGGCCCACTTCTTGTACAGTTCGATAATTCGTCCCGGATTGTTCCGCCAGATGAGCCCGTGTGACGGGGCGATTACCTCGACTTCGATTCCCCCCAGCTTTCCGATCGCATTGAGGGTGGGCTTGCTGAACTTGGCTACGATATTCACGTAGTAGCGCAGCGACTCCTGCTCGTAGAAGGGCAGGTTCTTGCACTCATCATCGAAGATCGTGCCTACCAAGGCTCCGTAGCCGCCGAAGCCGTCGCAGGAGAAAAGGATCTTCTCCGCGACATCGTAGGTCATCATGGTTTCCGGCCAGTGAACAAAGGGGGTGTGGAAGAACTGCAGCGTTCGGCTGCCGATGTCGAGGATTTCTCCATCCTGAACAACCTGGAAATTTTCCGTTACCCCGTAAAAATTGGCCAATAGTTCCTTCATCTTGGGTGTACCAAGGATCGTTGCTTTGGGATTGATCTGCAGGAAAGTCTTCAGAACACCCGTGTGGTCGGGCTCCAGGTGATTCATCACAATATAGTCCAAATCCTGAATAGGAACCAGGTCTTGGATTTGGCTGAAGAACTCGTCGGTCTTCAGTGCCTTGGACAGGTCGATCAGCACCTTCTTCTTATCGAGAATCAGGTAGGAGTTGTAGGACACTCCTTCCTCTTCGATCGGCCAGATTCCTTCGAAGAGATCCGTGGTTCTGTCGTTTACACCGATCCAGTAGACATTTTTCCGAATTTCAACAGCGGGCATTGAGTCCTCCTTGAATTACTTTGCTGAGCGTACAAGCTTTACTATGATAAAAGGTTGCCTTTTAGACAAGGCTGCCGTTCGTCCTGTGCCTTCGTAGTGCTCGTTTCTTCTAAGACGGGAATGCTCTCCATACTTCAACTTCACAAGACGGGACCTTGAACAAGGGGTGGGAATGCGCCTATCGTTTTCATGGAGACTTGGAAGAATATCAGAACGTCAATGTCGGCTGAACAGTTGCCCTTTACGATCAGGGAGGAAAGAATAATTCTCAAGGTAAAGGTCTTTCCTAAGGCTGGACGGAACCAAATTGTCGGTGTGCGAAACGGTGAGTTGGTAATCCGGGTTCAGGCGCCGGCCTCAAAAGGGGAAGCCAACAAGGAGCTGGTGAGATACTTGGCCAAGGCATTGTCGATATCAAAGTCGGAGATAGAGATCGTTTCCGGTGAAACTTCCCGGCACAAGGTGATTCATCTTCCAAAAACAACCAAGTCAGTACTGGAGGAAGCTCTCTGAAGGTGCTGAATAGTACGGGAGTTCCTGCAAGCCGATGAGCGATAACACCCCCCCCAGACTGCCCCACAGCGTCGATCCCAGCGCTGACCCGGTGGTTCCGGATTCCCTCCAACCTGATGAGAACGGGTTGATCGCCGTAGGCGGAGAACTATCTCTGCGAGTGCTGGTCGAAGCTTACAGCAAGGGAATCTTCCCCTGGTTCAACGGGCCGCCGATCATGTGGTTTTCAACGGATCCACGGCCTGTGTTGTATCTCGATCGCTTACACATTTCCAAGCGTTTCAACCGTGTTCTGAAGCAGGGGCAATTTGAAGTCCACCTCGACCAGGATTTCGAAAAGGTGGTATTCCTCTGCGGCACCGTCCCGAGAGCCCATCAGGACGGCAGCTGGATCGACAAGAGCTTCTTCGAGGCTTACACCGAGTTGCACTACGGGAAGTACATTACCCACTGTGTTTCTGTGTATCGCGAGGGGAAGCTCTGCGGCGGACTGTACGGTTTGACTCTGGGAAGGGTGTTCTTCGGAGAATCCATGTTTTCTCTGCAGGCCAATGCCTCAAAGGTTGCTCTCTATCACCTCTGCCGCTGGTTGAAGCGGCGCAACTTCCTGATGATCGACTGCCAACAGGTGACTCCCCATATCCTAAGTCTGGGAGCCGTAGAAATCTCTCGCTTCGAATATTTGGAGCTGCTGAGGGAAGGACTGAAGGCACCCCATCACCACTACCGCTGGAAGGATGATTGAGAAGAAAGTATGGACATAGAGCCAAAAATGAGATTCAGAACCTGTCCGGTAAGGTTTGAGCGAGTCAATATATTGTGGCCTTCACCGGCGCCGGGATATCGACCGAGAGCGGCATCCCCGATTTTCGAGGTCCTCAAGGCATCTGGAAGAAAATGCGGCCCATCGAGCTGTCGGAGTTTCTGCAAGACCCCCGGGCCCGTCCGGAGTACTGGCGGCGCAAGGTCGAAAGCTACCCACAGATGCGCGATGCCAAGCCAAATGCCGGGCATCGTGCCCTGGCGTGGCTCTTCGAGGAGCTGCTCCAAACCGTCATCACCCAGAATATCGGTTCTGTGATACTTCGTTTCACACCCTGCGGATAATTTCTTGTAATATCTATCTTTGTTAAGTCACCACACAGAAACCAGGACCCAAAAACTAGGGTCGAGAAAACGTTTTGTGTGGTTCTAACTTCATATCGAAATCCGCTATCCTTTATCCGGCTGTATCTTTCATTCGCCCACAAGCCTACATACTGCTTCTTTCAGGGAAGGAGAAATTCGGAAATCGATATCACTTTCAAGTTTTTCGATCTCCTTTCGAACGGAAAATGTCCTTTATGCGAGAGCTCTTCGTGCACTGCCTGGGGTACACTTACACGTCCGAAGAGCTCCTTTAGCACACTCAGTTTTCCCAGCGAGGCAAAGGCGATGAGTGGTGAGGTATCGCTGATGACGATCAAATGCCCATCGCCTCCAATGTTTTTACATCCTCTTGGAGATCCTTCTCGTCGTAATTCAAGGGCACACCCTCTTCTTTCAGCCGTTTTGGGGTCATTATATGGGTATAACGAGGTCAATTCCCCGTATAAATGGCCGTTTGAAGGCTATATAGAACTATACGTTTATATGAAATTGTTTGAATTTCTGTTTGAACTTTTCAAAAACGTCCGGGTTATTCCGAGTCCTGATAGCCTTCAAATCACGTGTCGGTTCCAAGTCAAAGGCTGCTTGCAGCGCCAGTTTGCACGGCTCTTCTAAGGCGACAACTGCAGCGATTTATTTGTTTCACCTCTGAATGTCATCAAATCTAGCCTTGCTGAGCTCGGCCTCTACCTGGGATGGTATCAATTCACGATATTTGGCGGGCAGCGAAATCCAGTACATCTTATTGGTCAGTTCATAGCCAACTTTTATAGCTATGTGAATAAGAGGATGGTTATCTGCTTCTGTTCCGATAGAAAGTCTTCTGCCCTCAGCCAACGATCGCCTTGTAAGCATTCGCACACACGAGGATCCAAATCCCATGTTTCTGAATTTTTCCTTTGTTGCTATGGATAGCGCCCTGTTTCCTCCGTGCCAACAGATTGAAGCGATCTCGTTTCCTTCTATAACCGCGGCGCAGTACGGGTGGGTCAAAAAACACGATAGAAATCGGTCATGCTTGCATTCGAGGACTATAAGAGAATCCTTCGGAACGTCCCGATTATAGACAGCCGGTTCGGTCTCCAGTAATCTAACTTCATCTTGGTTGTAATTAAACTCAACGGCCCTTCGCCATTGTACAATTCTTGACTTGAAAGCGAGTAGATCATCAATCTGCGCTGCAAGCTTTCGATGAACATTTACACGATCGATATCTTCTTTCCTCAATTTGCTCAGAATCCTTTCCATCTGGGAAAAGAGGCAACCTGGCACACCCCATTCTATCCTTTTGCCTGAGAGATCTATTGATGCAACGGATAGAAATATTTCCCCTTCGGGGAAAAGCACGGGTGGTGCAATCTTGAAAACATGTTGGAGGGGATTCTCACTCATGGCACTATATTCTACGTTTTTCGGCGCAGCAATAAAAGGGGAGATACTGTTCGTTATCAGAGGAATATGAATGGTTGGCCGCTCGGTCCCCAACCGCGGGCGGTTTATATCGCTATAGAGCTGTATAGAGCTATATTTAGATACGACAAAGAAATAGGCAGTATAAACCTTTTCCTATAGTGACCGATGTAGCCCCGCAGATATAGAAAAAGTAAAGAGAATCGTGAAGACCCTCGCACACCCGTATCTTCGAATCCACGCCAGATTCGGGGGATTAGAAATCAATAGTTCATCCTGTAGATAGGCAATGAAACAGTTTGTCAGGGGAGTCTTTGTCTCTTGACTCGGAGAGGCCTCCTATGTGTTGGAGCTTCCGTTTTTTACTCCACTTTGACCTCGATGGATTTCGGTTTTGCCTCCTCAGTCTTTTG
>CAZBXU010000102.1:0-13662 GCA_964495755.1 uncultured Spirochaetaceae bacterium
AACCGCCCGTACACCGGTAACGTTCCACGAGAGGAGTTTCATTATCAGTCCTCTTATTTGCACCTTGTACGGCTCGGTGCTTATGGTTCCCGCACCCGGTACGTCGAAGGTCACGATTTCTCCCAGCTTCGCTCCTTCTCTTCAGTGCATTTTTTTGACTGTACATGGTAGCCCGCCCGATGTCGATAGAGAATTTTTTTTGCGTTCCAGGACCGAATCTTCTATTATTTATTAGAGATGTAAGGAGGAGCGTGATGCCCGTTACTCAGTTAAAGGAGTTTCTCGACAAGAACAAGGTCAAGTATGTATCGATCCGCCACTCAACGGCGTACACGGCGCAGGAGATCGCCGCTTCCGCCCATGTGAAGGGAAGAAACATGGCCAAAACGGTCATCGTAAAAATCGACGGTAAAGTCGCCCTGGCTGTATTGCCCGCCAAGTACCAAATCGACCTGGACAAGCTGAAAAAATCCTGCAGAGCCTCTTCCCTGCAGTTGGCCAGGGAGGAGGAGTTCTCTCACCTGTTTCCGGGCTGCGAGACCGGAGCGATGCCGCCCTTCGGGAATATTTACAAGCTGCCCGTGTATGCCGATGAGAACCTGAAAAAGGATGAAGAAATCGCATTCAACGCCTGTTCCCACACCGAGCTGATCCAGATCGCCTACAAGGATTTCGAACGGTTGGTAAAACCGAAATTCTGTCGGTTCTCCGTGCTGATGTAGCCGACGTCCTGGCTCGACGAGAATATATCTGCTCAGGTTGTAGTCGTATCTCCCCATCTTCGCTATACTCCTGACCTATGAGAGACAAGAATACAACCCGCAAGAACGCTGAACTTAAGGATTTGAAAGCGGTGGAGAAACCCGCCGGGGTTTTCCGTACCACCCTGTCCTTTCATGAGCAGAGCATGCTCTGCCATTTCAAGATGGCCCGGGGCTCGACGATCCCTCTGCACAACCACGAAGCGGTGCAGCACGGATATGTCCTGCAGGGCAAACTCCGTTTTCTCTTGAACGAAGGGAAAAGTTTCATCGCCACTCCCGGTATGAGCTACGCCTTTGACCCATGGGAGCACCACGGCGCGGAGGTACTGGAGGACAGCGAGGTTCTTGAGTTCTTCACTCCCATGAGACCCGAATACGCTGACAACTGAGGGGCTGGAGAAATCATGAAAAAGATTGCCATCGGTTGTGACCCCAATGCCGCTGAGCTCAAGGAAATTATCAAGGAGCATCTCGAGCAGCTGGGATACGAACACGAAGACTACGGCAGTGACGACACGGTGTATGCCAATGTGGCGATCAAAGTTGCGGAGGCTGTAGCTCGGGGAGACCACGACAGGGGCATTCTAATCTGCGGCACCGGAATCGGAGTATCCATCGCGGCCAACAAGGTGCCCGGTGCCTACGCCGCACTCTGCTCCGATGCCTATTCTGCGGAGCGGGCACGGAAGAGCAACAATGCCAATATCATGGCCATGGGGTCTCAGGTGATTGGACCCGAGCTGGCCAAGACACTGGTCGCGACCTGGATGCGTTCGGAATATACTCCCGGGGGACGCTCCGAGCCCAAGGTCCGGCGCATCGTCGAGTATGACCGCGCGCGTAGTTCGCGTAGCTCACGGATTGAGTCCTAGATCGTCACCATGCGAGAACCCGAGAAGTATTTCTTAAGCTACCGGCAGATTCACGAAACCGTGAAAGACCTTGCCGGGCGGATCGAGGCGGCGGGTTTCGATCCGGATGTGATCGTGGCCATCGGGACGGGAGGTTTCATCCCGGCCCGAATTCTCAAGACCTTTATCAACAAACCGGTCTATGCAGTCGGTATTTCCTATTACGGGCTGGACAACGTGCCCACGGCAACCCCGCAAACGATCCAGTGGATCGATGAAGTGGAGCGGAAGCTGGCGGGTAAGCGGGTACTCCTGGTGGACGAGGTCGACGATTCCCGGGTGACCCTGGAGTACTGCCTGCGGGAGCTCCTCAGCCATCGGCCGAAAGAGGTCGCCGTAATGGTCCTGCACAACAAAATCAAGGAGAAGCGGGGAACGCTTCCAGAGGTGATCCAACACTATTTTGTCGGTCGGGAGATGGAGGACCGCTGGATCTGCTACCCCTGGGATGCAGAGGATATTGCAGCCCACGAGGATCAGGCCAGGGCGGAAGCTGTCAACGGGTCGCCTTGACCCCGCCTCCGGCCGTAGCCCTCTTTACCTCCACCTCCACAGCGCCCTGATTAACCATGGTGATGTCTCCGGGGACCTCCTGGACCAGCATTCCGTGGGCTGCGCCCCAGTTGACCGCGGTCTCCAGATCCTTTCCTTTAAGCAGAGCTGCCAGTACACCCGACGCGAGGGAGTCCCCCCCGCCCGTTCTATCCCGAATCGGAACATTCTCCCGTACCGGTGCCACGTGCCACTTGTCCGCTTTGGTATCATAGAGCACGGCCCCCCAGCTGATCAGATCGGCATTGTGGGCACCTCGCCACTGGGTGCCGATCAGGCTCAGGTTGGGGAAATCCTTGGCCACCTTTTTGATCGTTTCCTGATATGCAGGCAGCCAATCCGTGAATCCGGCACCCTTTTTCGTCTGTGTATCGTAGCCGAGAGCATCGGAGAGATCCGAATCATTGCCCACCAGGAGGCCGAGGTAGGGGGCCAGCTTCTGATTGATGCCTCGAGCCTTGTTCTTATCCGGTTCGACCTTGGAACGGTAATTCAGGTCTGCAGAAACAAAGGTGCCGTGTTCGGCGGCTTTCTGAGCCGCCTCGATAGCCACATCCGCCGTCTTGGGACCGATCAGGGTGAATATGCCGCCGGTGTTGAATACCCGCACACCCTCCTTGGCGAACAAGGAGTCGAAATCGAAATCTCCGGGCTCCAGCTGGGTCGCCGGGCTGTGGGCCCGGTAGTAGGTTGTATTGGAGGGCATGATCCCGGATCCGTTGTAGGTGAAGTTCACGCCGTTGTGCAAGCCCCCCTTCTGGTTTGTGGAGTAGCGGCTGCCGTCGTTCTTTGTGTTCCACCAGATGATCTTGGTCACATCCACGCCGGCTTCCCGCATCTGGTTGCGGATATTTTCTCCGATCGGATCAGTCACCAAGGCGGTGAGAACGGCGGTGCGGAGGCCAAAGGTATAGGCCAGACCGCAGGCCACGTTGGTTTCCCCTCCGCCCTGGGACACCCGGATGTTGTCCCGCATCCGGGCGGTGGGCACGTCGCGGGGATCGATGCGGAGCATGACCTCCCCCATCGAGACTCCGTCATACCTGCACGACTCTTTAGACTTGATTTCCTGAAAGCTCACTACCTTTGCCATATCTCCAACTCCTTCTTGAAAAACTCCCGAGATTTGTATCCACATTATTATTCTAGTTGAGGCAGCTGATCAAGACGATGCAAATACCCGTGTCACGATAGCCCGGTCGCAGAGAACAGAGAGAATAGAGATGGTTTTTGTTGACGATGGCGGGGAATATTCATATGTTTGTGACTGACTGTTCAGTCATTTTATTAATATGTTTGAAGTGCAGGACGCAAAAAAAGAAAAAAAACGTAATGTTATCATCCGGGCATCCCTGCGGGTGTTTGCCCGCAAGGGCTACGAAACCACCGTTTTAGACGAGGTGGCCCGGGAGGCTGGTCTGGCCAAGGGTACCCTCTACCTGTATTTCAAGGACAAAGAGGATCTCTACTTTCAGGTGATGCTTACCGTGTTGGAGCGCTTCGAGGCCTTTGTCGGGCAGCAGATCGGGCAGTCCGAGAACCCTTTGGAGAAGATGGCAGCCGTGGCCCGCGCTCAGATTGGCTTTTTCGCCGACAACCCTAGCTACTTTCGCCTGTTCATGGTGGCCTTCACTCCGGAAATGGCCACCATCCACAAGAAACTCCTCGAGCCGCTGTTTGAAAAGCGCCGGCGGCTCAGTGAGTATCTACACGCCTTGATTGAAGAGGGAAAGGCGAAAGGGCTGATTCGGGGTGACATCGATACCGCTGATGTGGTGTTTAGTTACATGGGGATGGTCAATCAGGCCGTACAATCGGTGTGCATGCTTTGGGCGGGAAAGGTTCCGCCGGGCGAGCACAAGACGTCGCCCCAAAATAAAACAGAAGCAATCATGAAGATCCTGGTTCAGGGGATTGCTGCCAGATCGGAAGGAGGAAAGAACGTATGAAACGAATAGCAGCGGTTTTCGCACTGCTCGTAATGATGATCGGTACAGCCGGTGGCGAGACCTATAGGTTTACCCTGGAGGAGGCTACAGCCTACGGCCTGGCCAACAGCACAGCGATCAAGTCCAAACAACTGGCCGTAGCCGCAGCCCAGGCGGATCTGGGGGCGGCCAAATCGGCCTACTATCCCTCTCTGTCCGGCGGGGCGTCCTGGACGCACCTGTTCGATCCGCCTCAAGCTGGATCTTCTTATCTTTCGGGAAGCGATCCTGTAGGCGTTTCTTTGGAATTGGGGCAGAGTGTGTATACCTTCGGGAAGATCAAGGGCGGAGTCAAGCTGGCCGAGGAGGCCTTAGCCCAGGCCGCCCTGGACCTGGCCGAGGAGAATCGAAAGACGATCGTGCTGATCAAGAATGCCTTCTACGGCTATCTGCTCGCTCTCGAGGTCGCGGCGATCAACAAAGAGACCCTGGCCAGCAAGGAGGAAGCCCTCGATGTTGTCAGGCAGCGCTACAACGCGGGATTGGTTGCCGATTTCGAGGTTCTTCAGGCCGAGTCGGATCTGGAGAGTTTCAAGGCCACGGTGATCTCGACGGACAATGGAGTGCGGATCGCTCTGCTGAATGTCAAGTACGTCCTCGGGATCGAGGAGGAGGATTTTGAGTTCGAGCTGATCGGTGAGTTGGAACTGATACCGGTGGAGGTCGATCGAGACGCACTGATCCAGAAAGCCTTGACCGGAAAGTACGATCTCCAGAGTTTCAGGAAGGTTGTGGACATTACGGAGGCTCAGGAAGCGCTCAACAGGAGTCTCAGATTGCCCACGCTGGCAGCGTGGGCCAACTACGGCGTTCAGAGTGGTTATGAAAGTTCCACCGGGGATAATAGGTACTTCGATTTCGATGCCTGGGAAGGTAACCTGACCATGGGATTGAATCTCAGCGTTCCCATATCGGGGTATTTCCCCTGGAGTGAGGAGAACGCGACGATCAAGAAAACACAACTGCAGCTGGAAGATCTGCGTATACAGTACGGAGCACTCGAAAGCAGCGTCCGCATCGCCGTGGAAAGCGCCATCCTAAAGATCGCCGAAGAACGAGCCAAAATCTCTTCGGGCAAGAAGAGCGTGGCTCTGGCTCAGCGGTTGTACGAGGCGGCGGCGGACCAGTATGAAAGCGGCTATATTTCCAGCGTGGAGCTCAAGGACGCCCAGCTGGGACTGAACGCCGCCAGGCTGGCCTATGCCCAGGCTATCTATAACTACAACCGCAACATCCTCGACCTCATGGACGTGGTCGGGGTCGCAAAATTCTAATTCGAAAATTCGGGGGACGATGATATGAAAAAGGGAGTTCGAGTTTTAATTATCCTTATCGTAGTCATAGCTGTGCTCGCCGTCGGCGGGTATTTCGGTTACACCCGTTTGTCTGCTCAAGACGGGGAAGGCACGGGTCCGAGCATTCTGGCGGCGTTTAGACCGAAGGCCGGCGGACAGCAGAAGCCTCCAGAGGAGAAGTTCTCGGTCCCTGTGGCCGTCTCTGCGGCCAAGCGGGAGAGCGTCCGGGAAACCTTCACTTTGTACGGTTCGGTGTACGCGGAAAAAGAAGTCAGCATCCTGACCACGGTTACCGGCAAGATCAACCAGATCAAGGTCCGGGAGGGGGACTATGTACAGAAAGATCAGGTGTTGGCCGTGATCGACAGGGATCAGGCGGGATTGAAATTTGCCCCCGTTGAAGTCGAGTCGACCATCTCGGGGATCGTCAAAACTGTCCTGACTCAGGAAGGTGCGACGGTCAATCCTGCGGCGCCTCTGTTTCAAATCGTGGTAATGGATGTTGTCGAAGTCGTGGTCGACGTTCCGGAGAAGAGAATCGGCCAGGTGCGGCGAGGTCAGCCGGTGGAGATCTCGGTGATCTCCTATCCCGATCGGGTCTTCTACGGAACCATCGATAAGCTCAGTCCAGTGGTAGACCCGGTCTCGCGGACCTTAGAGACCAGGATCCGCGTGGTCAATCGGGGCTACCAGCTGAAGCCTGGGATGTTCGCCGAGGCCGGCATCATCCTACGACAGCTGGACGATGCAGTAACGATTCCACTCGCAGCCCTTGTCGACAAGGAGGGGGATCGGATCGCCTTCGTCGTGGATCAGAACCTGGCCAGGGAGGTGAGACCGGTGATTTTATTTGTCCAAAGGGAGCGGGCGGTCATCGATTCGGGTATCGATGAAGGTGATCGGGTCGTGGTTATCGGTCAGCAGAGCCTGAGCGGCGGCGACGAGGTAACCGTAGCGGAGGTGAAGCAATGAAAATTACCGACCTTTCGGTAAAACGGCCGGTCACTGCCACGGTGTTCTACCTGGCTCTGATCGTTTTAGGAGTCTTTTCCTTGAGCCGGTTGGCCATCGATCTGATACCGGATATCTCCTTCCCCGTGATCGTCATCTATTCGTCCTACCCCGGGGTCTCACCTCAGGAGGTGGAGGCGAATCTGACAAAGGTGATCGAGAACACCGCAGCTTCGGCAAGCCGCATCGAGAAAATCAGCAGCACTTCCAGTGAGGGGACCTCGGTCGTGGTGGTGGAGTACCAGTGGGGGAGCGATCTGGCCGAGGCCTCCAATGACCTGCGGGAACGCCTCGACCTGGTTCGGGATTTCATTCCCGAAGACGCCTCCCAGCCCGTATTGTTCAAGTTCGATCCCTCGATGACCCCGGTCATGGTTCTATCCATCGAGGGACGCCGTGATCTGGAGAGCCTCCGTTTTATCGCCGAGAACACGATTAAGACAAATCTCGAACAGATAGACGGGGTGGCCAGCGTCAATGTGGAGGGAGGTCTGGAGAAGCAGATTCACATCGATCTGGACAGGATCCTCCTCGCCTCCTACGGCTTATCCATCGACCAGATCGTCAATGTCGTGAGGGCGGAAAACCTCAACGTTACCGGTGGATCCGTAACCGAAGGAGCCAAGAAGTATTCTCTGCGTACCATAGGCCGGTTGGACGACCTGACCGAGATCAGGGCGATCATCGTGGGGAACAAGAACGGCAAGCCCGTGTATCTGGAGAACGTCGCCGCTGTGTACACCGGCTACCTGGAAGACGAGATGGACGTAATGGTGGATCGCAGCGACGCCATCATCCTATCGGTGCAGAAGCAGTCCGGCACCAACACGGTGCTGATCTCCAATCGTGTTCAGGAGAGGATCGACACCATCAAACGTTCCCTGCCAGAGGATGTCCGTCTGGTGGAGTTGTTCGTCTCTGCGGATTTTATCAACGACGCGATCTCCAATGTCTGGCGGGTGGCCCTCCTGGGCGGTTTACTGGCGGTCATCGTGCTGCTCGTATTCCTGCGAAACTTGCCCACCACCTTGATCGTGGCCGTTTCCATCCCCCTGTCCATCATCATCACCATTATCGCCATGTACTTCTTCAACCTTACCCTGAACATGCTCTCCCTCGGCGGTCTGGCCTTGGGCATCGGAATGCTGGTGGACAACTCGATCGTCATCATTGAAAACATCTTTCGCTACCGGGAGAGCGGGGCCAAGGCGGGGGAAGCGGCCCGGCACGGGTCCCAGGAGATGGCTAACGCCATCATCGCCTCCACCCTGACTACGGTGGCGGTGTTCCTGCCCCTGGTGTTGTTTATCCGCGGTCTGGCCAGGGAGCTGTTCCGCGACTTGGCCTTCACCGTGACCTTTTCCCTGCTCGCTTCCCTGCTGGTGGCGCTGACGCTCATTCCCATGCTCTCCAGCCGGATCCGCAAGGTGGGGATCAAGAAGAAATCCAACACCCTTCTCGATGTAGAGGAGGAGTTGAAAGGACGGGGTGCGGCCCTGCGGTTCCTGGACCGCATCTACGGAGCCAGCTTGGGCTGGGCCTTGCGGCATAAAGCTCTGGTCCTGATTGGAATCGTTCTTCTATTCGGCGGCAGCCTGGCCCTGATTCCTCGGGTCGGTGTCGAGTTGTTTCCCGAATCCGATCAGGGAATGATCGTCATGAACATCGAAACCGCCATTGGATCGGATATCGACACAACCCGCGAGGCTGTAGCCAAGATCTACGAGATCGTCGAGAAGAATGTTCCGGAGAAAAAGCTGACCGTGGTCCAGGCCGGCGTTTCCGGCGGTTTTTTCTCTACAGCCGCGGCAAACAACGGATCGATTCAGATAGTTCTAAAAGACCTCGGAGAGAGGGATCGGGCGGATCGGGAGATCATAGAAGCACTGCGCCCACTGGTGGCTGGGGTCCCTGGAGTCGAGGTTCGTTTCTCCACGCATTTCGGTCCCGGCGGAGGTGCGGGCATGTCCGGTGGCTTGACTGTCTCGGTTCGGGGCAACGATCTCGAGGAGGGCAAGGAATTGGCGGCCAAGATCGAGGAAATCATGGGAACCGTGGACACGGTCCAGGATGCTCAGGTGTCGAGGGAGGAAGGTCTGCCGGAGTACCGTATCCGGGTGGACCGCAACCGGGCCGCTCAGTACGGTCTGACCGCCGCCCAGGTGGGCATCACCATCAAGAGGGCCTTCGCCGGGGAGACGGTAGCTACGGTACTCCTCGAAGGGGAGGAGGTGGACGTACGGGTCCGCTTCCGTCCCGAAGATCGCGTTTCCATCCGGGATATCGACCGGATCTCGGTGGCCTCCCCTCTGGGGTTTTCCGTTCCCCTGACCAACTTGGTTGAGATCGACAAGGCCTACGGTCCGGTGAGCATTGGCCGGGAGAACCAGCAGCGGGTCATCGAGATCAACGCCAGTGTTACCGGCGACGTGCGCACCGCGGTGAACCGGATCAAGGAGCAGGTGGACCAACTGGCCATACCACCGGGATTTTCGATTGTCTACGGAGGTTCTTGGGAGGACATCCAGTCGGTGGTCAAGGATCTGGTTCTGGTTCTGGTGCTCTCCATGATCCTGATATACTTTATCATGGCCGCCCAGTTCGAGAGCTTCCGGGATCCCTTCATCATCATGTTTACCCTGCCCATGACCTTTGTGGGTGTGATCTGGATCCACCTGCTGACAGGAACGATTTTCAGTGCCTTTTCGGGAATCGGGCTCCTCATGCTGGTGGGGATCGTTGTAAACAACGGTATCATCCTGGTGGATTATACCAACCTTCTGCGCAAGCGAGACTACGAACTGACCCGTGCGGTGGTGTCAGCCGGGCGAATCCGGCTGCGCCCGATCCTCATGACCATGCTGACCACGATCCTTGCTCTCCTACCCCTCGCCTTCTTCGGGGGTTCCGGCTCGGAGCTGCGTACGCCTATGGCTCTGACCGTTGTAGGCGGTTTGCTCGTTTCGACCGTGTTCACCCTGATTCTGATTCCAGTGCTCTACCATCTGTTCGAAGGCCGACGGGAGAAGCGGCGTCTTCGCCGGGTGGCCGAACGTAAGGAGAGGCAACCGGAAATGCTGGAGGTGGCCCGTGGATAACGTAGCGGTTTTCATCTTCTATGATAGGGCGATCGATGAAGAGGTGCTCGATGTCCTGACCTCCTGCTGTGTGGAAAACTACACCCGCTGGCAAGATGTCAGCGGGGTAGGGACCACCGGTCCCCATCTGGGGGATCATGTCTGGCCGGCGTTGAACAACGTGATGATGACTGTCGTGCCGGGAGACCGCAAAGAGGAGATTCTGAAAAGGATCCGCGCGCTCCAGGATGGTTTCCCGTTCACCGGACTTCGAGCCGTGGTCCTGCCGGTCCTCGACATGATCTGAAGCCGGGCCTCCGTTGTCCAACAAATATCTCCCTCGATGAAGATCGAACGGGCCAACCGGGCCGTGGTAGGGGGATGCCGTATTTTTCGGCCCAATCATCCATGTCAGACATTATTCCTGGATAGAGACGAACTCCGGCTGCCATCTGTGCCGCCGAAGGGAGCTGCTGTACGCGCGGAGGGGTCGGAGCTGGATAGAAGGAGCATCAAACCCCGGTCCGATACCAACTCCGAATCCGAGCAGGGTTTTGTACGGATACCGGCGATGCGGCGTGTTGGAATTCATTTTCCCTCCTCCTTTTGTTCTACCGGTTGTTCCGGCCGTGGTCAAAGCAAAAAAGTGAAAAAATCGGGAAATTCAAGCTTGACAGGTCCCCAATATGCTGTATAATAAAACACGGTTTCATAATGTAAAACAAATGAAGCCCAAAAATCGAGCTGAATCCCTGATTCTGCTCGAAGAAAAAAGAAACAGGAGGTTCAAAATGAAAAAGCTGATGCTTGTGCTTGCTCTGCTGATTCTCTCTGTCTGCCTGGTCATCGCCGAGGGGCAGTCGGAAGGAGGGGCAGCGGCGGGGAAGGTGTACGTGTTCAAGTACGCCAACACCCAGTCTCCCAACCATCCCCGCAGCAAGTCGATGGAACTGTTCAAAGAGCAGTTGGAAAAGGCCAGCAACGGTCGGATCAAGGTCGAGCTGTTCTTTTCCGGTGTTCTGGGCAAGGAGGCGGAGGTTCTCGATATGGTGGTCACCGGTTCGGTTCAGGGATGCCGGGGCGGGTTGTTCGAGAGAGCCAACAAGATGTACCTGCTGTACACTCTGCCGTTCATGTTCGAGAACACCGACCAGGTCGTGAAATTGATGAGAAGCGAGTTCGGCGACAAGGTCAACGCGGACGCGATGAAGAACGGGATTTATGTTCCCGCCTGTGGCGTAGCCGGTGGCTTCCGTAATATCACTTCCAACGTGAAGCCGATCCGGAGCCCGGAAGATCTGCGTGGGTTGAAGATGCGTACGCCCCCGATCGATATGACGATCAAGACCTTCAAAGCCTTGGCGGCGAATCCGCAGCAGGTCGCCTACACCGAGACCTACATGGCCCTGAAATCCGGGGTCGTGGATGCCCAGGAGAATCCCTTCTCCAACACTGTAGACATGAAGTTCTACGAAGTGCAGAAGTACCTCTCGGTGGTCAACTGGCAGCTCCATCCGGATCCCTTCTACGTCAATCCGGCCTGGTACAACAGCCTGCCCGACGATCTCAAGGCGATCTTCGATTCGGTTGCCGAATCTACAATGATCTACAGCGACACGATCTGGTTGAACTCCGAGAAGGACTACTACTACTTCCTACGGGAAAGACTGGAAACCAATGAGCTCAGCGCGGAGGTAACGGCAAAGTTCCGAGAGGCGGTGAAACCTGTTTGGCAGTCCTACGTTGATGACGGCTTCTTCACCTGGAAGGACATCAACGACGCAATGAGTATCGCCAAGAGCTGATCTATAGCTTCTGGCAGCGAGTCCAACAAGGGTGCTGGACCCGGAAGATTTTGCAGGCTTTTGGGTCGGCACCCTTTCATTTACTTAGATTTTGGGGGAGTATCCGAGCAGATGAAAGGGTTAATAGCGGCGGTCGCGATTCTGTCCAAATTCCTGGAATGGGCGATCACATTCTGTTTTTTCATAATCCTGATGCTGACGATTATCCTGGTTGTGCTGCGCTACGGTTTCAACGAATCCATCATCGGGGGAAATGAGCTGATGGAGTACCTGTTCATCTACACCACGGCTATCGGTGCATCGGTAGCCCTGGGACGCCGGGAACACATCAAGATCACCTGGTTTGTCGATAAGCTTTCTCCCGTTTATCGAAAGATCATCGATATCCTGGCGTTTCTGTTCATCGCGCTGATCAACCTGGTAATGATCTATTACAGCTTTCCCTGGATTCGAACCGTGGGAGGGTTCGAATCGCCGGTGCTGCGCCTGCCCAATCGTACGATCCAGATTATCATCCCCATCGGCTGCGGACTGGTGATTCTCTACTGCCTCTATCACATCCTGGCGGTCATTCTCGGCGCAGGGGATACCCGGGGAACTGAGGAGGCTGAGAGATGATTGTTCTGATCATCAGCCTGATCGTGTTCCTTGTTATGGGAATCCCGATAGCCTACTCTTTGGGACTGTCCGGATTCTGCTACTTTCTGGTCGTGCATCCGGAATTGTTGCTCGTTTTGCCTCAACGTCTGTTCGCCGGCATGAACTCCTACGCCATGATCGCGCTTCCCCTCTTCGTGGCCATGGGGTTGTTGATGAATGCCGGGGGTATTACCACCCGCCTGATCGATTTCAGTCTGCTCTTCGTCGGTAGGTTGCGCGGCGGACTGGGGGCGGTAAACGTTCTGGCCAGCATGATCTTCGGCGGGATCTCCGGATCGTCGGTCTCGGATACCGCTTCGATCGGCGCCGTGTTGATACCGGAGATGAAGGATCGGGGGTACACGGCGGAGTTTGCCAGCGGGATCACGGTAGCCTCTTCCACGATGGGGATGATCATCCCACCGAGTGTCCCCATGGTGATCTATGCTCTGGTTGCGGAGGAATCGGTGGGCAAGCTCTTTCTCGGTAGTGCTATCCCCGGCATCATGATCGGCCTGATCATGCTGGTGATCACACTGGGAATTTCCTACTGGAAGAAGTACCCCAGGGAAGAAATCCGGCTCAGCAAGAAGGAACAGTTCGTTCGGATCCGCCAGTCGATTCTGGCGATTATCATGCCCGTGTTCGTTATCGGTTCGGTTGTGCTCGGTATCGCCACGGCCACTGAATCTGCGGGCATCGGTGTGCTCTATTCATTCATTATCGGGATTTTTGTCATCCGCGGGCTGAAGCTGAAGGACATCCCGCCGATTCTCAAGTCGGCGATCATGACCAGCGCCACGGTCATGATCATCATCGCTATGTCACAGCTGTACGTCTGGATTCTGGCGATCGAAAGAGTCCCGGAGCTGGTTGCCGCGTTCGTGACCGGGTTGAACCTGCCGGCGATCGTGATCCTTCTCTGTATCGACGTGATTATCCTGCTGACCGGTACCTTCGTGGATGTCAGTCCGGCAATTCTCCTGTTGACCCCGGTTTTTCTGCCTGCGGCCCAGGCTCTCGGTATGACGGCCGTACAGTTCGGCGTGATCCTGATCTCAGGATTGGCCGTCGGTCTGGTCACACCACCAGTGGGGATGTGTCTAAACGTAGCCTCGGCGATCTCCCGGCTTGGAATCGGGAGGATTTTCAAGGCAGCGCTTCCTTTTCTCCTGGCCAATACCATCACCCTGGTATTGATAACGATACTGCCCTCCCTAAGCATGTGGTTGCCCGGATTACTAATGAAATAAAATTTTTTTGAAGAAAGGTAGATTATATGGAAATCAGACATGCGGTACACCCCGAACAGGCGAAAGGATTCGATACGGAGAAGCTCCGGGAGAGTTTCCTCATCCGGGAGCTCTTTACGGCGGGTAAAATCAAATTGGTGTACAGCTACTATGATCGTCTCATCGTCGGCGGGATTCAACCGGCCTCGCCTCTGAAGCTGGAGGTCGACGAGCGGGTAATCGGCTCGAAATACCTCCTGGAGCGCCGGGAGATGGGGATCATCAATGTAGGAGCCGACGGGGCGGTCACCGTGGACGGCAGCGAGTACCGCCTTGGCAACAAGGACGCCCTGTACATCGGAATGGGTGCCCAGAACTTGAGCTTTGC
>CAZBXU010000103.1:0-13519 GCA_964495755.1 uncultured Spirochaetaceae bacterium
TCCCAGCTGGACAAATGCATCAGGTGCTACGGCTGCCGCGATGCCTGCCCTCTGTGCCACTGCAAGCGCTGCGTGTTGGAGAGGGATGTCCCGGAGACGGTACCCAAAGGCGTGATACCCCCGCCCTTCACCTTTGGAGTGATCCGGCTGCTGCATGTGGCCGCCTCCTGTGTAAACTGCGGGCAGTGCGAGGATGTCTGCTCGGTGGATATCCCCCTCTCCAAGCTGGCCCACAACTTCAGCAAGGTAGCGAGCAGTTTGTTCCGCTACCATCCAGGTGAGGACCGAGACGCCCCCCTTCCTTATTCAGACATTCCGGAGGACGAGAGAAGGTCGCAGAACCCGGATCTGCCGCACCCTGAGGCCGTTGGCCGGACGAATTCATCGTGGGTGTGATCGTCTCGTTTTCATAGCCTTTATGGATCAACACCGCGTGGAGAAACTGAAATGATTGTGCCGTTACGAGCGCTTTGGCTACGGTCCGGAGCATTTATCCGACGCCAGCCGCGGAACTTCAAGATCATGCTCGCTCGCCGCTCCCTCCACGGGCTGGCCTTGAATCTCTCGGCCCAGTATAACTCCATCTATGCCGTAGCTTTGGGTGCCGATCCGGTTCAGCTCGGCTCTCTCCTGAGCGTGGGCAATACGATCAGCGCCCTGATCGCAGTACCGTCGGGCTGGCTGATCGACCGCTACAGCATGAAAAAGGTTTTCCTGGCGGGCACTCTGCTTCTGCTTCTATCGGCGCTGTGTTACGCCCTGGCGCCGGACTGGCGCTTGTTGTACGCAGGAATCGTGTTCCTCTATATGGGGGTGCGCATTACCTGCACCTCCTGTACGGTGATCGGAGCCAGGGAACTTATCAACGAAGAGCGAGCCACCGCCAGGGGTTTATGCAGGACCCTCTCCGCCATGATCACTGTGAGCACCCCTCTTTTAGCTGCCTGGCTGGTCATGCTGTCGGGGGGGATCAATGTCGGTGGGATACGCCCCCTGTATTACATCCAGATCGCCACCTTTGGGATCATCATGGCCTTTCTGATTCTGTTCCTGCGGGATCCAGCAAAGCAGACGAAGACGGAGCGGAGACTCCGCTTCTCTGATTTTTCCGAAATCTTTCGGGGGAGGCCGGTCCTGATACGGGTCATGGCCATGCTTGCCCTGATGGACATACCATGGTCCATGGTGCAACCCTACATGCCCCTCTTCGCCCATCAGTTCAAGGATGCTGAAGAGATCCAGCTGGGAGGTATGGCCGTGGCGATCAGCATCGCGTCGTTGATCTTTGCCCTTTTTTTGGGAAGAATGGCCGACCGTTATGGCCGCAAGAAGCTGCTGTTCCTGATCGCTCCGGTGACCTACCTCTCCAGTTTCCTGCTGATCCGGGCCACCGGACCGATGATGCTGTATCTTGCCGGGTTGTGTTTCGGGTTCAACAGCATCGCTACGGCCCTGGCGGCGGCTATGGCCTCCGAAATCGTTCCAAAGGAGCAGATGGGCCGGTGGATCGGCCTGATCGGCTTGATCCGAGGTCTGGTCAGCATACCTGCACCGCTTATCGGGGGCTTGATCTGGGAACATTTCGGTCCCCAAGACGTATTTGTTTTCGCAGTGCTGCTGGACGCGGCGGTGCGCCTGCCCCTGCTGGCCTCGATCCGGGAGACCCTTCACCTCGGCTCTGAACAAAAACCAACATGAAGGGAGCGGTTTCTGCGAGCTCAAGCGCTTCGTACAGAACTGGAATGTGCCGATTCACCGTTCGCGAAGGGTATGCAGATCAGCCGATAGTCCTTGATCGAGAAATAGCGCACCACGGTATCCAGCCAGCTCCGGCGAACAACCACGAACAGTTCCCGTTCCCGCGATATTCGGTTCATGACGTACGACACCGAATCCGAAAGCCCGCCGCCTGCGGTTTCCAGAGGCCCGACTTCGTCGACGATTAGACCCACCGTGCCTGTGGAAAACGCCTCAAGAACCCAGTTGTTGGCCGTTTCTTTGCCGCTGCGGGAAACGGAGAAAGGCCCCACCCGCTCCAGCGGGTCCCATCCTTCCGGCTCCCGGTCTGTTCGACGGGTAAAAGCAACCTGCTGCCCCCTGCCGATCCGAAAGGCGTCGTAACCCACGCACTCATCGTGCCGAAACACCTTTTTTAAAAGAACGCCCTCCCGCTTCCTGCCGCTGTGCCCGAGAAGAATCCGTTCGCAGTAGGTGGTTTTCCCCGAATCGATCGCTCCGGTGATGATGAACAGCGACATCAGAGCCTCACCTGTGAAGCGGCAGGCGACGCCCAACCCGTCGCCCGGGTTCGCGGGCTACCGTTGGCGGATTTCGGCCTCGAGACGAGGGATCGAAGGCGCGGGCGGAAGCCGCGTTCACGACCTGGTCGGCCTGCAGTAGTGTGCTCGAGATCAGGCTGATGAGAAACAGTCCCACGGCGTACAGGGGCCTTCTCCTGAATCCCCCGCGCAGTCGAATCGTTATAAATATGGCTTCGACCGTTTCAGTCAGGGTGCTCAGCATGTTCTGGGCGATCCCGAGGGCGAAACCCAGACCCTTGAATCCGTGTGTTTCGAACCGGCGCATGATCCGCGACACGGTAAGCCCGGAAACGAGGAGCTGAACGGACAGAATGAGCGACAGGGCGCGCAGCGACATTTCCAGGGCCAGTTTCAGATCTTCGGGCGACATCGTGAACGCCGGCGGTTCAATCTTCCCGAACATGGCGACCGCAACCAGTATAGGGGAGACGACTAGCAGCCAAAAGCGAAGCTTGGCGAGCAGGCGGCGGGTCGGCGGATCGAACAAAACGGCGGTGCCGAGCAGAAATCCGGCGACACCCAGCAGGTGCCAGCCGGAACCCAGCATGAGCGCTGCAGTAGAGAGAACAAACACCGTCAACCGGAGCCAGCCGGGCAGCCTATCAAGGCTCATGCTGAACCCTCCTTCGGATTCTATCCCCCAGAGTCCAGGCCGCCAGGCCGCACAGGGCGCCGCAGAGTACCCGGATGGCCAGAAGAACGATCAGAACCACCAGGAGGGCCTGTTCATCCAGACCGAACACTCCGTCGGCTTCTCCTGCCATCCTGACGGCGATCTCCGCCAGCCCTTTCCCGTACAGCAGGCCCATCATCATGAAGCGGTGAAAAAAATTCCAGCTTAGCGCGAGCATCCCGGCCACGATGCAGCCCGAGCGTGTGCTTTCTGTCCTGAACAGCAGGCCAGCCTCCATGAGAAGGCTTTCCGCCATGATTGCGATCATGGGTCCGATCTTGACCGTCCCGGGGCCGATCGCTTTGAGAATTGCCGCGATCAGACCGATCAACAAGATACTGCCCCGCCTGGGCACGAAACGCCGACCTGTTAAGGCGACTGAGCAGCCGATGCTCGTCATGATGAGCCCGACCAGGAAGGTGTTGGCCAGGGGCGGGAAGACGAGGTGGAGCACCGAGCCCAGAGTCATCTCGACGGCTCCCCAAAGGCTGCCGAAGAGGCCTACGTACACCCACATACGAATCTGCGTCGCCTGCTTCATGCTCTATCCCGTTCTCCGCGAGCTCTCTGCAAACAGCTGCATTGAGCTTCCGCTCTTAACTCCGTTCGGGCCGCGTTGAGCGTGTACCCGCCGTCGGTGACAATCCGCCCGTCCTGAAGGTACACGACCCGGTCGGCGAACTCGAGCACCAACCTCTCGTCGTGCGTGATCACCAGGACGGATTTCCCTTGCCTCGTCAGGGCGGCAAGATAGCCCATGACCGTGCTTAAATGGATCCAATCCTGTCCAACCGTCGGCTCGTCGAGGATGATGAGCTGCGGGTCGGCAGACAAGACCGCCGCCAGCGCTGCCCGCTGCTGTTCGCCGACGCTCAAGCAGTGTGGGAGCCGCTCGGCCAGGCCTTTTAGATCGGTCACCTGCATGGAACGCTCGACCAGCGGGCCCAGGTTCAGCTTAAAATTCCGGGGCGCAAAGGCGACCTCCTCCTCGACCGTGTTAAGCAGTAGCTGAGAAAGTACGTTGTGATGGAGAAAGCCCAGCCGTCTGCCGAGTGGAAGTCCTCCCAACGGGGGGTCCCACCTCACCTTTCCCTTACGAGGTCGCAACAGCCCGGTCAAAACGCGGGCCACAGTACTTTTTCCAGCGCCATTCTCCCCGACCAGCGCTGTCAGCTCACCGCGATGGAGCGCCAGCTCCACCCCCCGCAAACACAGCGTCTTGCCGTATCCGGCTTCGATTCCCTCCATCGTCACTACGGGCGGCTCTTTGTGTTCGCGGGATATGGTTTGTCGCCGGAGAAAGTCGCGGAACGTGCTATTGGGATTGGCCGTGGGTATGGATAAGCCCAGTCGATCAAGACGCCGTCGGGTATCGGGCTCGTGGGGACTAGAATCGACCACCATTCGCCCGGACTCCAGGACCATGACCCGGCTGACCCACGGATAGAAGGCGCTGAGCCGGTGTTCAACGATTAGAATCGTGATGCCCTGTTCGTTGTTGAGCCGCCTGAGGGCAGTGACCACTTTCTCAATTCCCCTGCTGTCCAGATTGGCCGTCGGCTCATCGAGTATCAGCAACTTTGGTTTTAGGCTGAGGATCGAAGCGATCGCCAGGCGCTGCTTCTCCCCCATGGAAAGTCCTCGGGTCAGGCGCCCCCGAAGATGGCAGATGCCAACGCTTTCGAGGGCGTAGGCAATTCGGCTCAGAATCTCTCCTTCCGGCAGCCCAAGGTTTCTGGGAGCAAAACCGATTTCCTCTTCGACGGTCGTATGGAACAGCTGTGTAGACGGATTCTGAAAAACCACTCCTGTCTGGGCGGTGATCTCGTGTAAGGGGTGTTTGACCGTATCCATTCCGTTGACGATCACCTGTCCGCTGAATTGCGCTTCCTGCACATGGGGGATCAGTCCGCTGAGTGCCAGGGCGAGAGTGCTTTTGCCGCAGCCTGTCGGTCCGGTGATGAGAACGACCTCTGCTTCCCGCACGGTAAACGACAGCTCCCGAAGGGCGGCACGGTCGGCGTAGCTCACCATCAACGAGCGCACCTCGATCACGGCCGGACGACCGCAACTCGTTTCAGGGTGGTGCTGGTGTTCCCTTACGTCGACCCTCTGGATCATACTCTCGTCGCGTTCGGACTCTGTGACCGACTTGAGCGGACGCAGCTCGCACAGCGACCGTACACCAGAAGCTGTTTGCCCTTGACCTCTATGTCGGCAGGCACCTTGACATACGGAAGCTTCTGATCAGGCAAACAGATCATCCGCCCGCAGCTTAAGCAAAGAAAATGGGGGTGGTTGCCCGGGCAACCCCTGTGTTCAGGGTCGTGAGCACAGAAACGCCACACACCTTCCAATCCCTGAACGGCGTGCACAAGGCCCGCGCCGGTCAACGTGTTTAGGGTACGGTAGAGGGTCACCCGGTCATAGTGTCCCATCCGGTTGATGATCTCCTGGTGGGAAAGAGGAAGCCCCCTGTGCAGAAGATAGGCGAACACATCCCTCCGTACTGAGGTTGGACGAATCCCTGCCTCCTTCAGGAGTTTCTGGGTTCTGTCAAGCTTACAATTTTTCACGTCACAGCTATATTCGTTTGCCATGTCCCAACCTGTGACCTGAACTGTAGCATTGCCGGCAAATAAATGCAACTGTGTTGCATGTATTTGCCACGGGGGATCGCGCTTGTGACGGAAGATTTTATGGCTTTCAACGTGTGGACTACCCATTAAAGCGAACCCGGTGCGGCATACCCAACTGATTCAAAAGGTTTGCATGGTAAAAGCTATATATATTTTTCTATAGTTTTGCAAAATGCAATGGTATCCGCCTGAGATAAAAAAAATCGAGCCTTACTCTGAATACTGCCGCCTGCTGTAATTCTATAGGAGCAAAGGCTCTACGACAACTCTCGAGACAAATCCTGCTTCTTTGTCCCCCATGGCACACCGTTTGCTAGTATACTGTTGGAACAGACGTCCGCGAGCCAGGGTGACGGTGAGTACCCGGGCACGAATCTTCCTGCAGGAAAGAGGCTGGGAGCAGACAGGATTCCTCAACAGACATGAAAGCGAAAAAAACAATCGGTCTGATCGTCAACCCGGTGGCTGGTATGGGTGGAAGCGTCGGATTGAAAGGGACCGACGGACAGTTGTGGAAAAGAGCGGTGGAGCTTGGGGCCGGACCCGTCACCCCTGAACGAACCCGGGAGTTTTTGGGCCGAATCCGCAATAGAAATCGATTCGATCTGCTGGTGGCTCCCGGTCGAATGGGGGAGCTGTACGCACCGAAGAGTTCGCAGGTCGTAGGGAAGACGGGTGAGAAGACGACGGCAGAGGACACCAAACGGATCGCCCGAGAGATGGTGTTCCGCGGCGCCGCACTGCTGATTTTTGTCGGCGGTGACGGTACGGCCCGGGACGTTCATGATGCGGTAAACCGACAAGTACCGGTTGTCGCGGTGCCCGCCGGAGTCAAGGTCTTCAGCGCCGTGTTTGCCGTTAGTGCCAGAGCCGCAGCCGAATTGGTGGATGTTTTCCTGGAGGGAAGCGAGCTGGAGGAACAGGAAGTGCTGGATATCGACGAGGGAGCCTTTAGGGAGAACAGACTGGCCTCAAAGCTTTACGGCTATCTGCTTACGCCCCGAGCTTCGAGCTTCCTGCAACGAGGCAAGGAGTGCTCCCGAGGCGACGCTGCAAGCCTGGAAAGCAAGGAGGTACTGGCTTCTTTTGTTGCCCGAAGTATGAAGAGGGACTCACTTTACTTGCTCGGCCCCGGCACAACAGTGAAGGCCATTGCCGACTCTATGGGTGTTCCCAAAACTCTGTTGGGGGTGGATGCCATGGTCGACGGCCGGCCGGTCGGGGTGGATCTGAACGAAAAGGGTATCCTGAAGTTGATGGACAGCTACGAAGTAACGAAACTCATCGTTACACCGATCGGCGGCAATGGTTTTCTCTTCGGGCGGGGGAACCGGCAGTTCACCCCGGAGGTGCTCCGGAGGGTCGGCCGGGAGGGTATCACCGTGGTGGCGACTCGGGACAAGCTGCAGAGACTGGAAGCCCTGCGAGTGGATACCGGCGACTTTGCCCTGGATCAGACCTTCTCAGACTACATAGGGGTGATCGTCGGTGACAACGAGAGGATAAAGATGGAGGTGCGGTGTTGAGCGAAGACATTGAGCTTGACCTGAACGAGATGCCTTATCCGCCTCCGGAGAACGTCATCCAGGCTGCCCGGGACAGCCTGGAGTATTTGAATCGTTACACGGAGCTGAGCGCTATCCGCCGAGTCAGGGAACTTCTGGCCGATTATGCCGGGGTGGCCGGCGAACAGATCGTGATCGGCCCGGGCTCAGACCTGCTGCTTCGGGAGATCGTATTGTGCTTTGCCGCCGGAAGAAAGGCGGTGATGGCCAGCCCGACGTTCCTTCCAACCGTGCAGGTGGCCAGACGATTCGCCGCTCAGCTCGTAAGCATTCGTCTGAGTCAACCGGAGTTTTCTTTAGCCAAGGAGCCGCTGCTGGAGGAATTGACGGAGCCAAGTCTGGTCATAATCGACAATCCCAACAATCCAACGGGGAGACTTCTCTTAGACAGGGAGACGGTGGAGAATATTCTGGATATGCCCGATACGCTCTTGGTCGTCGATGAGGCCTATTTCGAATTTTCCGGTCTAACCTTTGCCGAATTGGTTGCCGAACATGCCAATCTTGCCCTTGCCCGCACCCTGGACAAAGCTTTCGGCCTGGCCGGCGCCCGGATCGGCTACCTGATAGCGGGGCAGACGTTCCTGGATGCCTTCTCTACGTCCTTCGCCTTTCTGCCGCAGCCAAGCCTGCAGGCCGCCACGGAGGCGTTGCTGCATCCCGGCTATATGTGGAAGAACGTTCAGAGCATCATGCATGAACGGGAGAGGCTCTGCCGGGAGCTGGAGATTCTCGGAGCCGTCGTATTTCAGAGCAGCACCAACTTCCTGCTTGTCAGGTCGAAGACACCGAGTCTGGCCGACGAACTACGGGATCGAGGGGTTCTGGTAATGGACGTTTCCAACCAGCTCGGACCTGGGTTCATCAGGTTGGCCGTGGGAACGCCGGAGGATAACGATGCATTTATACGAGTGTACAGATCAATAATGGAAAGGAAAGGTCAGGAGAGTATTTATGAATAGAGTGCCTGATAATTCGATTCGCGGGAAAGAGGCGCCTATGACGATTGCCTTTGGTCCGGTCCCGTCCAGACGCCTGGGGCGCAGCCTGGGGATCAACAACATTCCCCACAAGATATGTACCTACTCCTGCGTGTACTGCCAGGTCGGACGTACCTTGAAGTTCCGCCTCGAGCCTTCGGTGTTCTACGAACCTGAAGTAATCGCTCGGGAGGTCAGCGAGAAGATAGCCAAGGCTCAGGAATTGAGCGAGGCTATCGATTACCTGACTTTTGTTCCCGATGGGGAGCCCACCCTGGACCTGAACATTGGCCGCACCATCGACCTTTTGAAACCATTGGGAATCAAGATCGCCGTGATCACCAACGGCACCCTTATCCAGCGTGAGGATGTACGGGCAGCCCTGATGAATGCCGATTGGGTTTCCTTCAAGATCGATGCCGTAAGCGAAAAGAACTGGAGAAGGATCAACCGACCGCATACCAGTTTGAAGCTGGAGAGCATTCTAGAGGGTATGCTCGAGTTCAGGAAGGGCTACTCAGGGACCTTGGTGACCGAGACGATGCTCATTTCTGACCTAAATGACGAAAGCGGGAACCTGGACTCAATCGCCGCCTTTCTAGGCCGCCTCAAACCGGCGACGGCCTACATTTCCATCCCCACCCGTCCGCCCGCGGAGAGTTGGGTCCTCCGTCCCACAGAAGAGGCAGTTGCCAGGGCCCACCAGATTCTGGGACGGGAAGTGGCCCGGGTGGAGTATCTGATCGGCTACGAGGGCAATGCCTTTGCCTTTACCGGAAATCCTGAAGAGGACCTGCTGAGCATCACCGCCGTGCACCCGATGCGGGAAGATGCGGTGAGGGAGTTCCTCCAGAGAGCGCGGGCCGACTGGTCCGTGGTGCGTGGACTGCTCGAGCAAGACTTGATCGTCGATACGGAGTACGAGGGGAAGACGTTCTTTATCCGAAATTCCCAAAAAGAAAAGTTCACGCATGAGACCGCCGGTACCGTGACCTGCGAACCGGCGGATTGGCAGTGAGAATGCATAACCGGCTTTGAAAGATACAGCAGGAGAGGAACATGAAAACATCCGATGTACTCAGCGGCGGCGGGAGCTCTGTCGGGCTAAACGCGGCAGAAAAAGAAAACAGTAAGAACAACTTTCTCACCGGCCTCGGCTGGTTTGACTCGCTTCTACCCGAGGGTATTCCCATCCCCTCTTCGATCCTGATCTCCGGACCGAGTGGTACGGGAAAACCCTTCGTAGGTCTGGCCTTCGCCGCTTCCTGGCTGCAGCAGGGGGGGAGGGTGATCTTTATCCCGGTGCATTCCTCCTATCCGGCACTATTCGAGAGAGGACTCTTGGATTTATACGGTCTTTCTTTGGAAGATTTCCCCGGGTCCCATTTTTTCATCCTCGTCGACACCGACCTGGATCCCCACGAACCGGCGGTAGAGGTCTCCGGGTGCAATACGATCCGGGATACCAGGGGTTGGACCTATCTGCTCACCATCAGCTCGAGCATCTTGCTGAAGAAGAGCACAATCTTGGAACAGGCGGCCGATCACCTGTTTCTGATGAAGCGGGTGCTGCGGGACCGATACCTCCATTTGCGGGCTGCCAGGGTTCGAAATGCTGCCTTTTGCAGCGACGCAGTGCCGGTTCCCGTGATGCCGGACTTTTTTGAAGATCTCAAAAACGAGGCGGTAGCCTCGCGCCGGATCCTTATTCCTAAGGTGAGCAGTATATAAACGTGGACGAGTTTGATCGCCTGATAGAGGAGCTGCAACAGCAAATCGGCGAGCAGGAGCGTGCACTCTATTCAGCCGAGGTCATCGAGCATGCACATAACCCGGAAAATCTCAAGCGTTTGGAAAGGGCGCAAGCCTTTGCCGTGATACGGGGCTGGTGCGGCGATACGATGGAGATCTACCTTCGGTTTGGGGAACTAGGACGAATCCGGGAAGCCACGTTTATGACGGATGGCTGCGGGCCCAGTGTGGCCTGCGGCAGTATGCTGACCTCCCTGGTAAGGGGACTGTCGTCGGAGAAGGCCTTATCGATCTCGGCACAGGATTTGCTCTCTGCTCTGAAAGGGTTGCCCGAAGAGAGTGCCCACTGTGCCGAGCTGGCGGTGAACACGCTGCGGGCCGCCATTTCCAACTGGAAAAACAGAGATTCGCGGTGAAGTGTTTGGCCGCTTACCTTCTGGGCCGCTTGTTTTCTCTCTGTCAGAGATATCCGGCTTATTGATCCGGAGCGGGTTGAAAGGCATCGGGACCGGGAGGAGCAATCTGTTTTCGGAAGTTGAAAATACGCCCTGAAGCGTACTGCTCGTCGTGAAGGAGCTCCGCCGTTATCTCTGTTTCGAGGACATATCCGAGGATTCGCAGCTGTTCTTTGATCCCGTCGATCTCCGATGAAGACATATGTCTCGGAAATACGGATATAAGGCCTTTCGTACCTACCAACTCCGTGATCGATCTCAACAAGATCCTCCTCTGCGCTGACGTGAAATAGTAGCTGTGGATCACATCGTAGAGAAGCACAGCGTGCAGAAGATTCTTTACCAGAGAGCGCTTCAATTCCTCAATGGAATGTGCGGGGACAACATTTCTAAGACCCTGAGATGCTGCTTCCCGAACCAGCTTTGCCAGGACAAATCTATTTCTGTCGAGAGCATAGATGCCTCCCTTGTTTCCCACAACCTTAGCCGCCGGAATCGTGTAGGACCCCTTGCCGCAACCAAAGTCTAGAACACGATAACCAGACTGGATTCCCACCCTTTCCAATAGGCGCTCTCCATCTTTTTGAAACCAGCGCTGAATATCATCGTTCATCTAGGTACCGACATCTTATCAAAGAATGAGGTTCAAGGTACTGCCAGTTAGAAACACGGCAATAAGCATTAGCCCTAAGGATTTGAGTCCGTCTTTGATGCCCAGCTCGCGAAAGAGCACCACGAAAGTGGCGATACAGGGGAAGAACATAGAAAGAACTACGCTCCCGATAACCAGCTGCTTCGCGGTGAGCTGGAGGGGGGCGAACATCCCCAGAGCCACGTCCTTTCTCAGGATTCCTACCAGCAGAGGAACCACGGACTCCGGCGGCATCCCCCACAGCCTGGTGACGACCGGTTCGGCAAACCTGGCCAGATAGGCAAACACGTCGAGCTGATAGAGAATATTCACCGCCAGAATTGCTCCAACGATGATCGGAAGAGCCTCTCGGACAAAGCTGGAGATCCTCATCCACATCTTGGCGACCAGCGCCCGGCCCGTGGGCAGCCTGTAGGGCGGGATTTCTACCAGAAGTTCCGGCCGAAAGCCTTTGGCCGTGAACCTAAGGACCAGGCTGATCAGCAGCCAAACCACGAACAGGGTCCCATACACCTGGAGCACCGGTCCCAAGCCTCGGCTGCCGACAAGCCCGATGATCATGGCCTGAAGCGCGGCACAGGGAACGGAGATGGATATCAGGGTCGCCGTGATAAAACGCTGGCGTTTGCCCTCCAGGATGCGGGTGGCCATGATTCCCGGCACGTTGCAGCCCAGCCCGAGAAGGGTCGGGATGATCGCGTAGCCGTGCAGACCGATCCGATGCATGAAGCTGTCGAGGAACACGGCCAGCCGGGGGAGGTAGCCGCTGTCCTCGAGGAGGGACAGGACGAAATAAAAGCTAATGAGGTAGGGCAGCACCACTCCGAGGGGTATGAAGATTCCCGAAGTGAGGATTCCGAAAGACTGCATGAAATCGATCTGCCCATCCACCAATGTACCGATGAGAAGTCTGTGCAGGAAGCTTCCGGGAGCCAGAACTCGGGAGAGCTGCATCAACTGTGGCTGGAGAGCCTTCTCGAAGAGCAGTTCGGTTCCAAAGGGAAGTTCCACCCAGGGTTGACCGGCAATACCGATTCCTCCGCTGATCAAGAACTCTCCGATCAGGCGGATCAGGGAAAAAGAGAAAGTGATGACGATCAGAGCGAACACGCTGCCCCACAGGGGATGGATGCTGATGTCTTCCAACCTGTCTGCGAAGGTGTGGTGATGAACCTTGAGGGTCTGTACCTTCTCTACCAGATCGCCGACCCGCCGCCATATCCGATCCCTGTCCAGATGGATGTGTTCGGTAGAGGCGGATTTACGCATATCCGAGGGCCTGTGCTGTATGTGAGGATGATGGCCGGGATGGCCCGATTCGTTTGTAATCTTTTGGCCAGCCGGCGGCAGGCTCAGGCAGGTGTCGATCAGTTTTTTTACACCCTCTCCGCTGGGGGCTACGATCGGCACAACCGGCACCCCCAATTCCGCGGAGAGCTTTTCTGCGTCGATACCGATTCCCTTGTGGCGAGCTTCGTCGCTCATATTGAGGGCGATCAGAAGGGATTTCTTCTGAGCGATGAGCTCCAGGGTCAGGGGGAGGTGGCGTTCCAGGTGGGTCGAATCCACTACATTGATGACCCGTTGGGCATCGTCGATCAGGTCCACCGCCACCCTGGACGCTTGGTCCAGGGGTTCCAGAGAGTACGTTCCCGGTGCATCTACGACTGTAAAGTTCACACCCCCGCTGCGCATCTTGCCCATGGCGTAGGATACGGTCGTACCGGGATAATTGGAGGCGATCGTGCGCACCCCCGTCAGATGCGAGAACAGTACGCTCTTTCCCACATTGGGTTGTCCGACGAGGAGGATATCGCTGAGCAGGGACTTCCTCGATCTTCGCTCAAGGTTTTTGAGCATTCCCGCTGTCCTCACCGTCTTTGCACCTAACCAGGATTCTTGAAGCCATTCCGTGACCGATCGCGATCTGGGTCCTTTTCGCCACCACGACCACCGGTCCTCTCCAGGCCAGGGCGGAGAGCTTGCGTATCACCTGTCCCTCGACCAACCCCATATTCCGGAGTCGAGCCTGCATTCCCCGACCGCCCCGTACCGCGACGATCGTCGCCTCCTTTCCCAATTTTAGCTCAGTCAGTGGCTTTTCCATTCCTGTCTTTCTTTCCTTTCAAATCGTTCAGACAACGGGTGATGCAACGCTCGCAGTTTTCAACGGAAACAGGCCGTTCGCAGAAATATCCGGCTTCCTCGATCCAGTGGATGTCGAGGCGGGGACAGATCTGGATGAAATCCATGAACTGGGCCAGGCGTTCCAATATCGTCTCGGAGATGGCGTGCTCCATCCTGCAGGCGCTGTCCTCCACCTTGGCAGCTTCCACACCCAGGACTTTCACGAAGAAATCCCGCAGGACAACGTGGCGGTGATCGATATTGGCGGCGACATTTTCCCCCTCAGGAGTCAGGGTAGCGAAATCGTACGGTGCATAGTTGATGAGTTTCCGTTCTGCGAGTGAATGAAGCGCAC
>CAZBXU010000104.1:0-13321 GCA_964495755.1 uncultured Spirochaetaceae bacterium
TTCATATTGTATTTGCGATCGATGGAATAGACAAACAGAGGACAAAAGAATGACCTGTCCGATTTGTAAACATGACATGCCTGGAACGGGAGCTGCCCGAGTTGACCCAACCGGGATCGCGATAGGAGCATCGGCAAGATGAGCCACGCCGTGCTGTCGGTGCTGATGGCCTTCCTCGGCTACTCGCTGCACAATATCGCCCAGGCGACCCAGAAGATTGGGCTTTCGGCGATGAAACGAAGCAAGTACCGCGGCTTGAGCATCTGGACCGGCGCGACGGTCGCCACCACGATCTCCAGCCTCATCATTCTGTACGCCGTGTCACTGGGCAACGTCGCCACCGTGGGGGCGATGGCCGGTTCCGGACTGATGTCCCTCACGCTGTTCTCCAGGGTCGTCATGAAGGAGAGAATCGGCAAAGCGGGGCTGGCCGGCCTGTCCGCCATCATCCTGGCCACGGTCCTCATCGGCATCACCACGACCGAGTCGAAACCGCCTGCTATCACCGTCGGGGTGCTGTTCGCCTCACTCGGGGGACTCAGCGCGGTGGCGATCATCCTCTGGCTGGTGCTGAGCAGAAGCGGGCGGGGCCTCGGCATCCTCTTCGGGATGTTCGCCGGCGTGCTCGGCGGATTCATCCCCGTTTTCCAGAAGGTTGCGACCTCGGGGATCGGCAGAGACCACTCCCTTGTCGTGCGCTTTCTCCCTCCCGAATCTGCAGCAGCCGCCGATCCGGTGTTCACCGCACTCCTTCGCAAGGCGCTGGAACTGTTCGCCAATCCGTATGCGCTGACCTGGATAGCTCTCTCGATCATTTCCATGGTCATCCTCCAATTCGCCTACACGAAAAATCAGGTAATCCGGGTCATTCCCGCTTTCTCGGCGATGATCGTGGCGCTTCCCGTGCTGGGCGGTCTGGTCCTCTTTCACGAGTCGATCCCAGGCCTTCAGTGGCTGGGTATCCTGCTGATTTTCGCCGGCGTGTTTCTGCTTACGCTAAAGCTGGGGGGAGGGAAGCGCCGGCAAGGCGGCGGGGACTCAAGTGACCCCCGGGAGCGAGAAGAGGGCGGAGGATTCTCTTGACCTTTTCCGGCTCGATGATCACGGCAAGAAATCGCAGCGGCGCACCGCCCGGGTGCGAAACTCAGTACACCTCTTCCAGGACGTAGAAGTAGTTCCTGTCCGTACCGAAGACCATCCACTTGCCGGCGATGACCGGTGCGCTGAGCAGAGCTCCCTCCAGCTCCATCTCCCAGAGCAGCCGCCCGTTCTTGGCGGCCAGACAGACCAGTCGTGGTTTTTTAAAGGCCTCGTCTCCCTCGATTCCGAAGTAGATCCTGTTTCCTGCCACGGTCGGGGCGCTGGAAGTGGGCAGATCGAAGGAGCGGGTCCAGGCCAGGGCGCCGTTTCCCGTCTGAAAAGCCCGTACCAGGGTGTCGCCGCTGGTGTAGATGACCAGGTTTCGCCAGATCGCAGGAGCCAGGTAGTCGAGGAGCTTCATGTTTTGAGAAAACATAGCTTGCGAATCGACGCGGAACATCTCTCCCCAGTCGGAGAGATCCGAGTACTTCCAAATCATTTCCCCGGTCTCCCGTTTGAAGGCGTAGTAATCGAAGTTCCAGTATTCCCCCCGGTAGGTGGCCGTAGAGAAGTACAGGAGATCTCCTTTCAGGGCGGGAAAGGAGTACCAGACCGCCTGAAACAGCGAGGTATCGAGAATCCACAGGTAGGCTCTCTCGTTCAAATCGAAGGCGCCGAAGGCGTTGGGACGGGTGGGCGGTCCGGGGGCGAAGTACAGTACATCCTCGTACACCTGGAAAGTATTGTAGTGCCATACCGGGTTGGGAAGGGTGAACAGTTCCGTGCCGTCCGGGGTGACGAAATAGGCCGTGCCCCCGTCGCTGGTGAAGATGATGAAATCCTCGTAGCCGACGATCGACGATTGAACCGTTGAATCCGTTTGGAAAGCCCAGACCTCGGTGCCGTCTTCCTGGGAAACGGCGTAGAGTTTGCCCACGTTGTTGCCGAAGTAGACGTTCTGCCCGTCGGCAAAGGGGATCGAGTTGATCGCCCCTTTGGTCTTGAAGACCCAGTTCATATATCCGCTTTCGATATCCAGCGCGTAGAAGTTTCCGTCCGTAGATCCGAAGTAGATCGTGTTGCCCAGGACCACGGGATTATTGAAGGCGTAGGTCGGTTCCGCTTCCAGTTGAAGCTGAAGCTTCCATTTGGCTGCCAGGGGCGGTCTCAGGGCGTTGGCGGTATAGCCCCGGCCCTGCCGACCGCGGAACATCACCCAGTCAGAGCGGTGTCGGCAGGCAGCAAGCCCAAGCAGAGCGGAAAGCCCAAGCAGGCTGACTGCGACGATCGGGAGCAGGCGAGCCAGGCGGAACAGTACGGCCCGGACGTTGATCCTGTGCGGTGATGCTGCACTCACGAGTAGTACAACCCTTTCAGGCTGAAGGTCCGCTGCAGAGCGGCCAGAAGCCCGGGACGCCTGCTTGCCTCGAGGATCTCCCTAAAGCTTCCCCGCAGAGCTGCCCAGGCTGCGGCTCGCTCGCTGTCGCTCACCGTTTCCCGGAAACGCAGCATGGTGTAGATTTCTGCGAATCGGATGAGCTCCGGGTGGTCTTCCGCATATTCTACGGGAGTCAGGAAGGGTCTCTTCACCTCGAATCCCCGCACGGCCAGCTTGATGAGCAGGAGCGTATATAGGGCTTTTAACCCGCGGAGACCCTGCCGTCGAGCCACCGTCTTCAGGTATATCTCACGGGCGAAGCGGAAAATGTAGATCCCCAGCAGGGTCAATACCGCCAGAACGAGAAGGAACTGTAGGGCCAGGAGCCAGGGGAATCTGAAGACCCTGCGCTCCACTTGCTCACCCTGAATCAGGGGGATCACCACGTTCATCGAGTTCGGGTTGCGTCCCGGCGGCGGCGGAAGGGCGAAGGCGGTAGACTCGAAGTCCACCCAGCCGAAGGAAGGGATATATACCTGTATCCAGGAGTGACGCTGGGCCGTTGTTACCAGGTACAGATTCCGGAACGGGTATTCTTGGAGCGCAGGGATAGCTTCCCTCAGCATGAACAGTCCTCGCAGGTGGGCAAAGCTCTGCAGATCCCGAGAGGCGAGATAGCCGGTCACCACCCGTGCAGGGATTCCCGCCAGGCGAAGAAGGATCGCCGCGGTGTTGGAAAACTCGGTGCAGTCTCCCTGCCTCTTCTCCGTGAGGAAGTGCTCCATCTTACCCACCGAAGTGGTGTCGTCGAAGCCGATGTCGTACTGAAAGCTGGAGAAGCTCTTCAGGATCGCCTCGATCCGTTCGTAGTAGCCTGTTCTCTCGCCCACCGCCTCCTCGAGGAAGGTGGAGAAGGTCTGCCGGCGTTCCTCGGACAGGGGGATCTGGAGGAAGGGGCTCATACGGATCCGATCCGCCTGGCTCAAACCCGGGATCGCAGCCCAATCACGCGGTCCGGAGCGGCTGATCTGGGAAGCGGCCGTGTAGGAGTACTGAAAGGGATTGTACTCCCGCTTGAGCACCGTAGGTTCGATGCTTTGCGGTCGGAAGGGAAGATAGCGTTCCGGCAGGGTGGAGAAGTAGGTAATTTCGGTGCTCCGGCGCAGCCGTTCATTCGGCAGATCCTGGTTTTTCCAGGTTTCCAGAAAGCGGAGGTAGGTCAGCTCGTTCAGGGGCTCGTCCCTGGTAAAGAGAAATCCAGCCTCAGGGTCGAAATCACCAAAGTAGGCATCCGCAGCGTACACAGGTTCGACCGGGCTGGCCAGGACCATCACGGCGTACTGTTTGCTGTCCGCTCCCTGTTCCAGCCCCGCTTCGTTCCACTGATCCGAAGGGATTCCTTCGAGAGCGTTCTTGCCGCTCTGGCCCGGCTTCCCTTCGGTAGAATCCCTTCCACCTTGCTGCTCGCCCGGCAGCTCCAGCCATTCCCCATCCTCTGAGAGGAGGTTTCCCCCGGGCCAGCCCGGACCTTGTTCGTCTAGAGGCACCGGCTTGGGTTTGATATCTCTTTCGATCCGATTCAGGGCGATCGAGTGGCTTACAAAGTCGGGAGGCAGGATAAAACTTACTACCAGAAAAAGCGGTACGGCGATCAGGAGGAACAGGACCACCTCCCGTACACCCCGCTTGTTTCCTCTGGTGTGAAACACACTCAGGTACAGCACGATGCCGTGCAGGAGAAAAGCAAGGGGAATGAGAATGAGAATGGCCTGGGTTATCCCGTTGGCCTGGCGGGCGAGCTCTTCGGAAGCCCTCGAGAAGCTCAATATCCTGTAGGCGATGACTGCGAGAAGAAAGGGTTCCAGCACAGCCACTGAGCGGCCGAACCCGTCTGTCTTGAACACGAGTGTGGTGAGAACGAAGGCGGCCACCGCGCCGAGCGCATAAAGCAGGGTGGAAAGCTCGAGGCCGGCGATAACAAGGACGAAAATTCCGATCGGAGCGACCGCAGCAAGCAACCAGGTACGAATCCGAAAACGCGGCGGGCAGAGATAGAAGGCGATGAACATTTCTGCAGGGATGAGCAGAAATGTGAAGATCAGTCCCACCCGATCGTAGGGCACTACGATGGCCGGATGCAGGATCGGCAGGGCAAAGGTGATCAGGTACAGGGCAAGCCGGGAAAAAAAGAGAAATATTTTCATCTACAGTACCCTCACGGACAACGCTTCCTCCTCCAGCCTTCCAAGGGTGGGGGAGGACACACGGGGAGCCTTAAGCCCCGGCTCCTTGCGCAAGACCCAGGATCCGGGCAAACAGGCACAGCCCGGTTGAAACAGCACCACCGCTGTGCTTTCGCCGTCTTGTCCTGCTTCTTCAGCGGTGGTTCGAAAAACGTACTGTCGGGCCTGAGCCTGGGCGGATAGAAAGGCGGGCAGGCCGCGGTCGAAAGCCGTGGTAAAGATGAACAGTTCTTCCTCGGCGGGGGTCTGAAACACCGCCCCCGCTTCCCTCTGAAAAAAGACCCCGGGAAGCTCCCAGCCGAAGCGCTCGATGTCCTCATCGCTTTGAAGAAGCCAGTTACCGCTTGCGGAGGTGATGCGAAAGTGCATCTCCGGGTGTTCCTGGTTCATGCTACGAAGGAAGGCCATCAGCCAGCTCTTTATGATGTTCAGGTGTATGATCGAATCCAGATTCTCCCGTTCCTTCTCCCGGAAGTTGCGAAAGACAACGGGCAGGACCGTGGTTTTTTCCTGAGTCACCGGGGATATGCGGGTGATCAGTTTATCCAAACGGCTGGAGACCTTCCAGTTGATATCCCGGAAGCGATCTCCCGGCAGGTACTCCCGCATGTAGTATTTCTCTTCCTCAGAGCTTCGTTTCCGGCTGGTCTCTTCAAAACCGACAGATGGCTCCGGTACCGGGATGCTCTTCTGGGTGAAGGAGGCCGGCTGAACCGCCAGCTTCCGCGAAAGTTCCTCACCGAAACGGGCACGGCTCAGGCCGAAGATGTCCCTCACCGCGAAACCTCCGGTACAGGTGAACGTACCACAGAGGGGAAAGTACAAGCCAATGGGGTGGCGTGTGCCCTGGGCAAAGGAGATTTCCCGCCGCATCCGCAGGATCGCCTTTCGGCCTACCTTGAGAGTTCCGCTGACGGCAAAATGAACGCGGAAGAAGGGCAGGGTGCGCATCGAATCGGTGATCAGGGCTTGACTTAAGCCCGTCCGACGAGCCTGCAGAGCAACGGAGGAATCCCAATGCCAATGCGCCTGTCCGCGCCGAAAGGTATTGGCCTGAAGCCCGGATGTAACCGAAAGCGCGGTGAGCACAAATAGAGCCAGCAGGGCGAGGAGTACGCTATAGGGATTTTCCTGGGCCAGACCCCGTCCCAACAGGTACAGGGCTGCGACGAGCAGCAGAGAACCGGCCAGAGTCAGCGGGTAGTGGAAGAGAAAACTCTCCAGCCAGCGTCGGAAGGTCGACCGAATGGAAGGGTTGCGGGTCCTGACCGGAGGTTCGTTCATACCGTGACGGGAACGGTTTTAAGGATCTCCTCGAGAAGGGGTATGGAGGACTGGGAGGCATCCTGCATCACCAGGCGGTGGGATACCGCAGGCAGGAAGATCTCTTTTACCAGATCGATCGTCACGTAGTCCTGTCCCCGCAGCAGGGCTACGGCGCGGGCCAGTCGGGACACTTTGACCCCGGTGCGGGGACTGGCTCCCATCAGCACATCTGGGTGATGTCGGGTCTGCCGGATGCAGGTAACGATATAATCGATGATATCCGGGTGGATGCCCACGCTGTCCACCAGCTTCTGCCACTGCAGCATCTCGGTGGAGGTCACCGCCGGGGCGAAACGGCTCCAGGCGTCGTCCCGACCGTGCTGTTTGATGATCGCCGCTTCATCCCGGGAATCGGGATAGCCCATGGACAGCTGCACCATGAAACGGTCCAACTGCGGTGCGGGAAGGGGGAACAGATGAACCCCTTTGAGGTTCATCGTGGCAATGATGAAGAAGGGATCGGGAAGCTCGTAGGTTTTGCTCTCCACGGTGACGGTCTGTTCCTCCATGGCCTGAAAGAAAGAGCCTTGAGTCTTTGGTGTCAGCAGGTTGATCTCGTCGCAGAGAACGTAGTGAGCGAAGATCGGACCGCGAATAAAGGCCAGACGGTTGGAGGTGCCGAGAAAGCGGCTGAAGCCCAGGATGTCCTGAGGCAGCAGGTCTACGGTGCACTGAATGCGGCTGAAGTGCTTGATCCTGCGACTGTCCTTCGAGGAGTCATCCTGCACCCATTGAATCGATCCGGCCAGAGCTCTGGCCAAGGAAGTCTTTCCGACTCCATGGGAATCGGCCAGCATTACGTGACCGCCGGCGATCTGAGCGGCGGTGATATATTCCAGCTTGTGGGTATCGATATAGATAACTGATTTGATGTTTTCGATAAGGCGGGCTACACCCTGGCGTACAGCCTGAGCCGATCCGGCCGCCGCCGTATCAATAACCGATTCTTTATCGGCGGTATTCTTCATGCAGCATTGAAAATAGGAGAATTGACGATTAAAGTCAACATATGACGGAGGGGATGCGGCAGGGACGTCTGCCCTTTGATCTCGATAACCCGTATCTGAAGAAACAGCTTATCGCTTATATCGGGAACAAGCGCAGCCTTCAGCCCCTGCTCTACCAGGTGTTTTCCAAGATCGGTAATTGCGGGCGTGGTAGTGGCCGTTCCGCCACCCAGCCTGCAGTATTCCTCGACCCCTTTGCCGGTTCAGGGAGCGTGGCCCGCTTAGCCCGCTACCTGGGCTTTCGGGTACTGGCCAACGACTGGGAGTACTACGCCTTTGTACTCAACTATGCCCATTTGTGCATTGGCAGTTCCGAGGCCAAAGGGCTGTTTCGATCACGGGGTGGACCGCAAGCGTTACTGGCGGAGCTAAACGCGCTCCCCCCGCCGCTGGAGGCGGACCGCTACATATCCCGCTACTATGCGCCGGTCAGCACCGAAGCTGCGGATTATCACACGGAGCGTCTGTTCTACACAAGGGAAAACGCCCTGATCATCGACGGGATCCGCAGCCGGATTGAGAAGATGTACCCGGGGACTGAGGACACCCAGGAGAAGCTACTCCTCCTGGCCGCCCTGCTGTACCAGTGCGCCACCCACACCAACACATCCGGGGTGTTCAAGGCCTGCCACAAGGGTTTCGGCGGGCATAGCAGGGATGCACTGGGACGCATTCTTTCCCCGATCCGTCTCCAGATGCCCATCCTGATCGATACCCCTGGAAAAGCCGAGGTCGGCTGCCAGGATGCGCTTCAGTTCGTCCGTTCCCGGCCTGCGGAGCTCTGCTACCTCGATCCGCCCTACAATCAGCACCAGTATGGTTCCAACTACCATCTGCTCAATACCATTGCCCTGTGGGACAAACCGGCGGTGAACAACGAGCTTCGCGGCGACGGCCGGCTGAAACATAAAGCCGGGATTCGAAAAGACTGGGTGAAGACCCGATCGGCTTACTGCTACCGCCGCAGCGCGGGTCGGGAGTTCCGGGAGCTCCTGGATGCGATCGACGCCCGACACATTGTGCTGAGTTACAACACCGAGGGGATCATCCCCTTCGAGGAGCTGGTGGAGCTGCTGGCCTCTCAGGGTCGGATCGAGCTGTTCGGCAATGAATATGTGAAGTACCGGGGGGGCAGGCAGAGCATCGCCAGGCAGGTGCACAATCTTGAGTTTGTGCTGCTCCTCGATAGAAATCGGTCGACCTCGGGGCCGGATCGCCAACGACTGGAGCGGGCCGTGCTGGCAAACAGACTGGCAGTCCTGATGAAGCGCTCCTTCTGCCCCGAAAAGATACGGCGTCGTTTCGCTCTCGGCTCCTGGAAGCATCCCTGGTTGGCGATCGAGCTGGAGGGTAAATCCTATCAGCTGCCCATGCCTCACCTGTACCGCTTCTCCCCCGAGGCGGCCGAAATGATCGGCTCCGGAGCGGACCTCCGGACACTGCTCATGGACCTTTCCTCCTGCGAATGCGCAGACCGGCAGGAAGAAATCCATGTGGTGCTGAGGATCCTGAAGTCATCCTCCCAGAGGGCAGAGGGAAGCGACCGGGATGCGCTGCAGAGGCGGATTCTCTGGCTGCTGCGCAAGTTCGCCCACCGCAAATACCGGGAGCGTTTCGAGAAAACCGTGGCTGAGCTCCGTACCTTTGCCGAAGAAGATTCGGAAGGTTTCGCCCTGCTCCTCCGGGGGCTGAGCGAAGTGACTGTCCTGGCCCGCGCACGATTCGTGGGGTAACGGTATTGGCTTTGAGAAATCCGTAAATTCCTGTATCATAAGGTACGATGAGTACTTCAGTATCGATAAAGATCGAGGATCAAAGTTTTTCCGCCGAGTTGAATGAATCACCCGCGGCGGCCATGCTGCTGGAGGCGCTTCCTGTGACGGTACGCATGTCCCGCTGGGGAGAGGAGTTCTACGGAGTTTGCGGTCTGAGTATCCCTGCGGACGCCGGTGCTCGAGAGCTCTTGGAGGTCGGTGAAATCGCCTACTGGCCTCCGGGCAGTGCACTGTGCTTCTTTTTCGGCCCCACCCCGGCCAGCACCGATGAACGGCCCCGGGCCGCCTCCGCCGTTGTACCTCTGGGGAAGTTCACGGGCGGCGTCGATGCCCTGAGAAGCTTCGGCTCGAGCATCGAAGCGAAGCTTGCAAGGCAGTCGGGCTGATGCGGGAAACCGCACCGGTTATACCCGTAGACCGTGGGGTAGAAAAATCACAGGCCCCACAAGATCGATGCAACCCTAGGTCATAATCCGATACTAGCAGGATTGTGGGCCAAACCTATCATTTTAAAAAATGAATCAAAACAAAATAGCAATTACTAAATTAAATAATCGGATAAAAAATTGTAATAAATGCAGATTATCTCTAACAAGGCATAACGCCATTCGCGGTGAAGGAGATTTGAATGCTCGATTGCTTCTTGTAGCCCTTTCTCCGGGGGAAAATGAAGACCGGGAAGAAAAAATGTTTATCGGTCCTTCAGGTAAAATACTGGATGAACTTTCACAATCCTCCGGCATCAAAAGGAATTCTATTTACATGACAAATCTGATTAAATGCATGCTGCCAAAGAACCGCAGACCGAAGCAGGATGAGATTGAGGCATGCAGTCATTTTTTGGATGAGGAAATAAATGTGCTATCCCCGAAAGTCATTGTTCCGCTAGGTTTCTATGCGACGCGATATATTTTAACAAAGTATGCTGCGGACCCCCCGTCAGCGCGGGCAGATTATGGGGCATTTTATGGGAAGTTGCTTTTTTCCAACAGCCAAAAAATATTTCCCCTACCACACCCGGCTTCTTTGATTTACAATCCCTCTTACAAACAGGAGACGATGAAGAAATATCATAAACTACAAATCCTTTCCCGCGATTGCAAGTGGGCTACAATGTGTCCGATGAGATGGTATTTCGAAGAAGGGCGTTTGGAAAGGAAATGGATCGAATTATACTGCAAGGGTGACTGGGAAAGTTGTGTCCGTTATCAGAAAGAAGAAAATGGAATCCCTCACCCGGACTGGATGCTGCCGGACGGAAACATTGATGAAAGTTTGGTTTGAAGCTTGCTAAACTTTGCAAATTAATAAAACTGGATTTGCAAAAATAGGAGACCAGATTGAAGATAACCCATCGTTTATGACAATACGACCACCCGCGATGATCTCCTCGCCGACTGGGGTTTTGCCTGCTATATTGGAATCCAGGCTAGGCAAAAAGACTCAATTCTTGGAAAGGTTGGACAAAAATGAATATTTCCTTAGATTGCATTCCATGTATTGTGAATAGTTTCCTTCGTTTGTTGGAATCCGGTATATTGCCTGACGCTGAAAAAGAGCCGGCTATGAGGCACTTACTGGATTACTTATCCGGAGCCAATTACCGGCAGTCGCCACCAGCCCTGGGAAGGGAAATGCATCGTTTGATTCGAGAAGTGCTGAAAAATCCGGATCCCTATAAAGAGATCAAGGCAAAGTATAACAAGATGATGCTGGATCTTTACAATGATTCCAAATATATGATTCAAAAAGCGGACGATCCATTTGACATGGCCATGCGCCTAGCGATTGCCGGCAATGTCATAGATTTTGGCCCTCAAAGGCAATTGGATGTGATGGATACCATCAATCGTGTTATACATGTCGATATTGCCATTGATGATTCGTTGCAGTTACGACATGATTTACAGAACGCTTCCACTGTTCTGTACATTGGCGACAACTGTGGCGAAATCGTGATGGATAAACTTTTCATAGAGACCATAAATCATCCCGATATCTCCTTTGCTGTGCGCGGCGGTCCGGTCATAAATGACGTGACCGTTGAAGATGCGGAAAAAGTCGGGATGAATCAATTTGCTAAAATCGTAACAACCGGAGACGATGCACCGGGTGCTGTATGGGAAACCGTTTCGGATAAATTTAAAAAAATCTTTTATAAAAGTGATGTCGTGATAGCCAAAGGGCAGGGAAATCTTGAAGGATTGATTGATGTACAGCATAATATTTATTTTCTGCTCGTCACCAAATGCGATTTGATTGCAAACCGCGTGGGTGCAAAAACGGGTGATTTTATTGTAAAACGAAATTTTTACTAAATGGCGTTCGCAGTGAATCATGTTTTAATAAAGACTATCTAAAATGAGAGGCAGAATCATGGATGAACTAGTGCACATATCTAATCGAATACGGCAGATGCCAAAATCTGCCATACACGAAATGACACGTCTGTCCAAAAAGATAGACGATGTTGCCTTTTTGTCGTGGGCGAAACCGACTTCAGTTGCCCCAGAGCATATCCGGCAAGCCGCTGCCAATGCCATTGCTTCAGGTCTTACAGATGGCTATTCGGAAAGCATGGGTTTATTGAAACTACGAGAAGAAATAGCCATAAAACTTGAACGAGACAATCATATAAAAGCTGATGTCTCTAAGATCATTGTATCTGTGGGAGCCATTGAAGGGCTAGCCGCAGCGGTTATGGCCCTTGTCGATCCGGGTGAAGAGGTAATATTGCCATCTCCTACATACTCAACGCATATTAACCAGGTTCTGATGGCATCTGCAAAGCCGGTTTTTGTACCAACCATTGAAGAAAAAGGATTTATTCCGGATATAGAGGGAATCAAAAAAGCAATCACATCAAAGACAAAGGCCATTATGTATTGTTCGCCAAGTAATCCGGCTGGAACGGTTTTTAGTGAAGCCCATCTTCGCAAGTTAGCCGAAATAGTCTTAGATCATAATTTGATGGTCATTACTGATGAAGCTTATGAATACTTTTGTTTTGATGGCCACAAGCATTTTAGCATAGCTTCTATTCCAGAAATGGAAAAGAATGTTGTAAGCTGCTTCACCTTTACCAAATCCTATGCAATGACGGGGTGGAGGATTGGCTATTTCCACGCTCACGAGAGTCTGATTCCACAAATTAATAAAGCACACATCCCATTTGCGATATGCGCACCGGTCGCATCTCAATATGCGGCTCTTGCCGCTTTGCAAGGACCGCAGGATTGTATTATAGAGTTCAGGAATAAATACAAGTCAGCCAGAAATTTGATGTGCAACAGATTAGACCGGCTCAAAGACATTTTTGAATATCAAAAACCGGGCGGGTCGTATTTAATGTTCCCCAAAATATTGCTCAGTGAAGGCAGAGACTCCATAGCGTTTTGTCAAAAGTTACTGAACGAAACTCACGTGTCGACAACGCCTGGCGTCGACTTTGGTCCGACAGGTGAGGGACACTTGCGTTTGTCGTTTTGTGTGCCTGAGGACATGATAAACACGGCTTTTGATAGAATGGAAAAATATTTTTATTGAAAAGCAGAAAGGAAAAGTAATACCAGGGAATATCAACAAAAAAAATGTAGACGATTTAATGTCAAACTCGTTGAGGTTGAAACAGGAGTGACTATTTCTACTTCGATGATAATGTATAAAACACTTTCCGAATTGATAGACTCTTGTGTGCAAAGAAATCTCTATAAAAGTCCTCGTCCGGAATCGGGGCTGATATCTTCACTCCCTGCCATACGAATCGGCTCTACTTCATGAGCTCTGCGACCTGGAGGATATACATCCGTCAATAGCCGAGGCACCCGACAGGTATATAGACAGGGAAAAGGCGTTGCAGGTGCTGATACTGCTTGAAGATCCGTAGTGGTTGGAAGGCAAGAAGGGCTTTCCGTAGCGTACGGCGCACAACTTCGCATGCACAGCTCTCCACGCTTTGTTTCAGTCTGGCGCACTGTATAGATAAGAAAAGGTGGATGAAGGATATGAAAATTAGGCTGATAGAAGGCCGTGGTTGCATTTTATTGGGCAGGGTAGTAGTTAGATGCACCCTGAAATTATATCCTGTAGGCTAAAAAGGGTGTCCACGAAATCGGGGGAAGTCCAACCTACGAGCAGTATCTGGCCGAAGTGCTGGATGGGGAACGGGAGGAACGTCGTAGGCACCGAATCGAACGGTATTTGAGGGCTTCTCGGCTTCCCTTGGAGAAGAGTCGGGAGAGCTTCGATCGAAGCCGACTATCGGCTAAGGTCGATGTCCAGTTGAGCCTCCTGCTGGAAGGATCGTTTGTGGATCGTGCTTAGAATGTTTTGGCTTTGGGGAATCCAGGCAGTGGGAAATCCCATCTTCTCTGCGCGATAGCCCTGGAACTGGTCTATCAGGGACGACGGGTGTTGTTTCCCCTGCTGTCCCATCGTTACGAGCGGGGCAGCGTCATGGTCACAGCCAATCTCCCCTTTTCTGAAAGGGAAAGAATCTTTAAAGATCCCATG
>CAZBXU010000105.1:0-11830 GCA_964495755.1 uncultured Spirochaetaceae bacterium
TTGGCACGATCCCGCAGTTGTTCTTTTGGGGACATTTTCACAAAAGATGCCATAAACTCCCGTTCGTGTTGGAGATCGTAGTCCGGATGACGCAGGATCTGATCCCGGCAGCGGTCTAGAATGTACCGGATTTCAAGCAGCAGCTCTTCTTCCACGATCCGTTGATTCTCCCGAAAGCGTAGATACCGGGTCAATGAGTAGGCACTGACCCCGATCAGGACGATGAAAACGAGAGACAGAACTATGTACAAAGTGAGTGATCTTGGACGCATGGACGAATTCTCGAATACTCTCCAGACCGGATCGATCGATCCCTACGGGCTCAGGAGCTTTGGGCCTGGATCGCCGTCACGGCGATTGTATACATGATGTCCGTTACCGTGGCCCCCCGGCTCAAATCATTAGCCGGCTTTGCCAAACCCTGCATCACCGGTCCGATTGCCGGTACATTGGCGGCCTGCTGGACCGCTTTATAAGCCGTATTTCCCGCATCCAGATCGGGAAAGATATACACGGTTGCCTGTCCGGCTACCGAGGAATCCTTGGCCTTCACCTGGGCGACCTCCGCTGAGGCGGCTGCATCGTACTGGATCGGTCCCTCGATGGGCAGATCGGGGCGTCGTTCTTTGGCGATGCGGGCGGCTTCCCGCACTTTGTCCACGTCCTTTCCCTTGCCCGAAGTGCCGGTCGAGTACGACAGCAGGGCTACCTTGGGTTCGATCCCGAAGGCTTTGGCCGTGTCCGCACTGGTAATGGCGATATCGGCCATCTGCTCCGCTGTAGGATTCTCCACCAGGGCGCAGTCACCGTACACCAAAACCTTGTCGGGAAGGGCCATGAAGAAGATGCTGGAGGCCAGAGAAACCCCGGGTTTGGTCTTGATGACCCGTAGTACCGGGCCGAGGGTATCGGCGGTGGAGTGGGTCGACCCGGACACAAAGCCGTCGGCATCTCCCTTGTAGACCATCATGGTTGCGTAGTAGACCGGATCGAGAAGCAGGTCCCGGGCCATCTCCTTGGTCACACTCTTGTGCTTGCGCAGCTCGTACAACGTCTGGGCATAATCCTCCAGTACGTTGGGATCCACCTGCTTGGGATCGATCAGAGTAGCTCCGGACAGGTCCAGATTGTTGCGATGAGCGATCTCCTTGATCTTGTCCTTGTCCCCCAATAGAACGACGTCGCAGATCTCCCGATTCAAGACTTCCGCCGCTGCCTCGAGTATGCGGGGTTCCGTCCCTTCGGGAAGGGCGATGCGCTTACGCTGGCGTTTCGCCATGGCGAGGATGCGATACTGGAACATCCTGGGAGTGACGATGTCGGTGACCACGGTACCTAGCTCTTTGAAGATCCGGTCCGTGTTGATGTGAACATTCACCAGCTGATTGACAAGGTCTATCTTCTCCTTGTCGTCTTTTTTCAGCTCCCCGGACACCTCGTTCACCTTGAGCGCGCAGCCGTAGGTATCGTCCGGAACAGTCAGAATGGTAAGCCCGGCGTCAGCCTGTCCCTTGAACAGTTTGCGCACATTGGGACCGGGAATAATGCCGCCGGTCAGGATCATACCGGAAAAACGAGGGTAGAACACCGAACGCTGGGCCGCCAAGGCGACCAGGATGTTCTCCACCCGGTCCCCGGGAGTGATCAGCAGGTATCCGTCGATTTCCCCGACATAGCCGAGAGCGTTTTCCGGAGTCATGGCCAGGATCTTTACGTCCGTCACCACCTTTGACAGATCATCCCCCTGATAGAAGATCTCTGCACCGAGCTTCTCCGCCACATCCCGAAGCCGCGGCCGGGACAGAAGCATGTGGGGGGGTAGGGTTCCGTACAGCGTGATCTCTTTCTTGACAAGCATCTCCCGCAGCTGCTCCGTGTCCCGGGTGAAGCTCTCCGTTTCGAATCGGTTGACGATCACCCCGAGCAGATTGCAGTTCATTTCCCGAAAGGATTCGGTAGCTTCGGTGATATTCTCCACGATCTGAGAAAACTTCTTGCCGGCGCCGCTGGCAACAAGGAGGACCGGCGCTACCAGGTTGTGGGCCAGCTCGGCGTTGATATCGAACTCGAGAGCGGAAATCGTACTGATGTAGTCGGTGCCCTCGAAGATCATTACATCTTTTCCTTCAGACAGACGCTTGTAGGCATCGAATATCCGCTCGAAGAGCTTGTCCTTGTCCTCCTGGGCGTCCTGCATCGAGGTCGGATTGATATCCGCCAGTTCATCGCTCAATCCGAAGATATCCCGGACCAGTAGAGCGTCCTCGTCAAACTTGCTGTCACCGACATACCTCTGCCCGATCGGTCTCATATAGCCGACCTTGGGAATGATCCCCTGAAGGGCGTGCATCAACCCGATGGTGACCAGGCTTTTTCCACTGCGCCTCTCGGTGGAGGTGATAAATATTTTTCTTTCCATATAGCTCCTGTTATAATTCAGGAGAGCGTTTGTTTCAAGGCGGGAGCACCAGTAGAAGCAATTACAGGGAAGGGTGGACCTCCCCTACGGGTACACACCTGAGAAAGATGTTGTAGTAGAATCCGCAGAAACGGTGGAGCTAAGCCTTCTTTCCGAAGAACGATCGAATCGGCAGCAACAATCCGATGAAAAGCAGGACGATTCCGACCAGGTGCAGAATCATGTTCAGCATGTCTCCCTCGCTGGCCTGAATGTACACCCCGTACCCCCAAACGATCAGACCGGCTATGAGACAGCACCACCAGGCCCACTTTTGGCCCTTCTGGAATCCGGTGAACACGATGAAAAACAGGGCAATCACCACGCCGACCGCCATGACTCCAAGGTGCCGGGTTTGGACGATCAAGGCGTCGGCACAATCCCGGTCCGTAACCTCCTCCAAAGTTTTTCCGGCTCTGGCTTCCATGGTGCTGCCGGCGATAATCTGAGGAGCAAAGGTAACGAGCAGGGAGTACAGGCCGGCGAAAACCAACATGATCACCAGAAAGATCGTAGCGACTTTCAGCATGACAGATACCTCCTCGCATGCGTTTTGCTTTGAATTCTATCCACTCGAACCGGAATGTCAAACTTTCTCACTTTTTTACAGGACCATCGACTATCCGATTGGAGATGCGCCCTATCTGTCTGGGCGTTCCCGGTTCACTACGAAAAAAGGATGTCCAAACGGACAGCCTCTTTGTATGGGATGGCCTCAAAATCGGCACAGGGCGCTGTGCTATCTTTAAAACCGAAATTCGCCGAACACGACGAATCCCACAAGAGTGAACAGGAAACCCACTACAATCGTCTTTTTCATACGCTGTGCCTCCTCGTGCTGTGGCTCAAAGGCTAAACACCCGAGGCAGGAGGAAGTGTTACCCTGGTTTTTAGCTGTTAGAAGTATTTTCTACCGAGGTTGACTGAAGGTAGGCCGGCGTATCTATTTTCCGGAAACCACTGAAATCCCGTTCCACGACGGTGGGGGCATGCTCTTTATATAGTTCTTACATCGAGCCAGGAAGATTCTCAATATCGGATCGTTGGGTAGAAATTCCCGAGCATACACGAAATACCGTATTGCTTTGTCGAACTGCCGCTTGTAGTACAGGGCGATCCCCATATGGTGGAGCTTCCAACCCTTGGCTTCCGCTTTACTGAGCCGTTTTTGTGGATAAAAGATTCTCGTTCCTTCCTTCTTACCCTTCACGACAACTTTGTCGATCAAGCGGCAGTGAATTTCTTTTTTCACTTTGCTATACACAGATTCGGAGATGATGAATGGAACATCGTAGATCTTGGTCAGACCCTCCATTCGGGAGGCCAGATTCACCATGTCCCCGATCACCGTATAATCCATCTTTTTTTCCGAACCGATATTTCCGATGGTCACCAATCCGTAGTTTAGCCCGATCCCGATGCGGAATTGGGGTTGTTTCCGTTTTGCCTGGTGGCTGTTGAAGCCTTTCAGGGCGTCGAGCATGTCGAAACCGGATTGGACCGCCTGAAACGCGTCATCTTTGTGTTTCACCGGAGCCCCGAAGAAGGCCATGATGGCATCCCCGATGTACTTGTCCACGATGCCCTGGCGCTTCATTATGATATCGACCATCAAGCCGAAATAGGTGTTCAGGGATTCGACGATCTGCTCGGGTGCCATGGACTCGGAGATGGTGGTAAACCCGCGGATGTCGGAAAACAACACCGCCAGAACTCGGCTGTCCCCAACCAACATGGATTCAGGGTTGCTGAAAAACTGATCGATGACATCGGCGGGTACATACTTCTGGAAGATGTTTCGGATCTTCTTTTCCCGCTTCTGGGCGATCACCGCCTTGAAGGCATAGCTCTTGATCTGGTTGTAGGCCTTCTCCAGCTCTCCGGTCATGAGGTTGAAGGTATGGCCCAGATCTCCGATTTCATCTCTATACAGCAGGTCAACCCGTTTGGAGAAATCGTTGGCGGTGATGATCTCTTTCATGGCGGTTGCGATGCTTCCCAAAGGACGAGTAAGGTAGCGAATGAAGACGAGGAGAAGGATCAGGGTCACCGCCAGAGTGAGAATCAGAATGGATCCGGATTGGATGTAGATCTGATTCACCGCCTGGTAGAACGCTTCTCGATGTTCGGTTACCAGGAACGTCCAGCCAAAGGGTCTGAATACCGCCGATTGGGCTACCCTGTCTACACCGCCCAAACGGATCGGGGTCCAGCCTTCCTCCCCAGAGGCTGACAACTCAGCCAAACGAGCCGCCTCCGCCTCGGAGAGCTCTATCGCGGAGGTGCTCATAGCTACCTGGCCCTGTTCATCCAGGGCCAGGATCAACTCACTCTCGCTTCGAATCAGGCTGCGGGCAAAGGAGGCTACCGCCGTTTTAGACACAGTCACGTACTCCGGTTGTGTATCCAGCTGGTTTTCCACGAGCAGGTTCCATTGGGTCATGCCGTAGTTCTTCAATTCCTCCGATTTGAACTTGAGGAATTCCGTAGCCACCCGGGTAATTCCATTTCGTGCGGCCAGGGATGCCCCCAAACCAACGAGCAAAAGGGGTGTAATGATCAGGGGCAGGACAAGCAGAGTGAATTTCGCTCGAATACGCATTGTTGGACTAGATGATACCTTCGAAAGAAACCCTGGTCAATAAATGCTTTTCCCAGATATACTGTCGAAAGGATAGTATAAGGCCTGGAAGTGAAGATTGCGATATGAAAAGGCTCGGAACATGGGAAAACAAAATCCACAATCGAACCAGGATGTAGATCCGGACCTGACTTCGATTCGTTCTGCAGATATCTCCTTCGACGAGCAGATCGAAATCATCGGCCAGATCAACGAAGTACTAGAGAAAAACAGAATCGACATCAAATCGGATACCTTCGCTTTCACTCCGAAGAAACGCGGAAACTTGATCCCCCTCCTAATCAACGCGGGGGCCGTGCTCATTCTACTGGCCGGCGCTTTTTTCCTCCTTTCCTTCTTCAACCGGGAGGAACGCTCCTTGATCCGCCAGTCCTCTACAGTGCTGACCGCCGAGGGCAAACTGATCGCAGCCCTCCGAGAGGAGTCGGAAGAGCGGCTCAATCAGAAGGACCAACAGATCTCCGAAATCCAAGCCCGGCTCGAAGACCTGCGAAAACAGGCGGAAACCGCAAAGCTGGATACCGAGGCGAAGATCCTGGAACGGGAGGATCAGCTCCGCGCCGAGTTGGAGGCCGAGCTGGCGGCGGAGAGACAGAAGCTCCAGGCTGAAGGCTTATCCGCCTCGACGATAAACGATCAGCTGCGGGCGCTGGAGGAACGTCTGACAGCCGAAAACCAAGGTCAACTAGCCGCTTTCCGGCGCCAATCCGAAGAAGAACTGGCTGAAAAGGAGGCCGAACTGGCGACCCTGGAGGAGCAGTACCGGCAGAGCCTGCTTCAGTCTCGACAGGAACGGTCGAGTCTCCAGCAGCAGTTCAGCGAGCGAGAGGCGGAACTGCAGGCGCAGTTTGAACGCCAGGCCGCCCAGGCCGAAAGCGCCCAGGTCGAGGTTGCCGATCAGTTGGCTCGGCTGCGGGAGCAGCGGCAGAGGGAGCAGCTTGTTTTCGATCAGATTCTCTCTTCCTACAATCGGGTGGAGGAGTCAATAGAGGACGGTCGGTACAGCACGGCATTGCGGGACCTCGATAATCTCGAAAGCTATCTTTCTCAGGCGGCTATCGCCGGTCTGCCGGCGGTTCGGAATCGGATTCCTGTGGACCGTTTCCTGATCGCGTCCTTGCGCCGGCTGATCGAGGCGGAGCGCACACCGGCTCCCGGAGCCGGCGCTCATGTTCGGGAAGCGGAGCCGAGCCAAGCGGAGGGCCAGGGTTCTTCCGACGCTGTCAGGAGTCTTCAGGCGGAATTTGACCGGACCGAGGCTTCGTTGAGCCAGCAGACCGGCGAGCTCAACCGCACCAAGTCCACATTGGACCAGCGGACCCGCGAGCTCAACCAGGCGCAAGGGACGATCAACCGGCAGAGCCAGCAGATCTCCCGCTACGAAGCCTCCCAACGGGAGACCAACGCCCTGCGTCAGGAAGTCAACTCCCTCCGCCAACGCTACGGCTCGATCAGCAGCAGAGCCGCCGACAGGGTTTCCCAGCAGAAGGTTCTGGATCTGGTGGACACGAAACTTCAGGTACGGGAGGTACTCTCCTCTGACATGGTGAGGGGCGAGTACCCCAACCTCTACAATGCCATGGAGGAGTACTTCGACACCTATGGGAAGGTTCAAACGCAGTCCGGTCGAGAAGATGCCTTGAAGGACGCCATCGCTGTTTTAGACGAGCTGCTGGGAACCGGTTCGAGGGCGAATTTGGCTTCTCTGAAGAGCAGCTATTCCACCGGGGACGGTGATCTGTTCGCCCAGTTCCTGGCAAAACTGGAAGCGCTGCTGGAGTAGCAAGCTCCGCCGATTTTATTTTCTTTACTCTCACCTTGGCCTTTTGAGAGGGCATCCCCGAACTGTCTTCTACACACACCCAGTCGACGGTATTGTTGCGGGGAGCCGTATAATGTGCCTGGGTGGCGTTGATCTGCTTTAGCGTCCCATGATCATCCTCATACTCCAACCAGAAGGTGTAAGGGGGCTGACCTCCAGAAACTGTAAAAACGACTTCGTCACCGTAGATCAGATCTGCTGATGAGGGGCTGATCGTGAGAGGTTTTGGATCGCTATCCAACACACGGACCGTCGCAGTTACAAAACCTCCCGAGGGAGTGTCGGTCAATGTGACGGTGACTTCACCGGTAAACGGAGCCGAAGGCGCGGAATATGTATCGTTGGGGCTCGTACCATTGAAGCTTCCGGCGGTGGCTGTGTATACCGCGGTTCCGTCGACGTTGAGCCCGGAGAAAAGTACGGTTCCCCCTTGAAGCACGCGGGTTTCCGTCGGGTCGATAGCCAGATCCCCTCCGACGGAAGCGACGACTTCCACCGTGGCCGCAGCCGAGTTTTCCAGATCGTCCAACACCTCAATAACATACGTTCCCTCTAGTGATGGAACAAAGGTCCACTGTCCGTTAACACCACTTGTGATGGCGAACACGTCGTTTATGTAGTAGTCGTACCCTGAGGCGACAATGCCGTCATCGGCATCGAAGGCAACCGTATCCGAATCATAGATGGTAATATGGGATATGGCCTCCCCGTTCACTTTGAGCGACAACGGAGTAAAAACATTGATCAGGGCTGTATCGGTCCTGCCGTAACTATCGGTCGCCTCGATTTCGGCGGTCTCAGCCCCCCCGGAAGCAACGTACAGGCCTGTCTGCGGATCGAGATCCCCTAAACCGGTCACTTTCGCATACGTATAGGGCTTGAATCCCCCCTGACCTTGAACGGTCACGGTTGATCCATCCGGAACATCGGCTACAGCGGGACTTACGTGGAAATCCCCCGGCTCTTCGTTCTCGAGCAGCTGAGTGAGCGACAGCTGGCCGCAGCCGGCCAGCACTAGACCCACGCCCAGCACAATCAGCAAGGACGTATAAAGAAGGGGTGAACGCTCACAGGATGTACATTTTCTATGAACTTTTGACATCGGTCTGATCGATCCTCTGCCAACCTTCATTTCCTTCTCCCTCTCACAACCGTGTGTACAGATAGACCGATGGGACAAATCCCATGATCCAATCCGTGTTGATTCCCCCTCCAGAATCCGATTGCCAGAAATATACGAATGTTTCGTACATTACATCGAATGCAATCCCCACATTTCGGGATATTGCGAACATGGCCCCCACTCCCCCAGCGGCGTAAGCCATAAATCGGGATAGACCCTCCTCGGCAATCGCCGGAAGAGAGCTGAAGTCCGATACGTTGATGGCTACCCCCGTGCTGGCCCGCACGAACAGCCCGATCGGATTCCCTTCCAGCGTTGTAAAGCGCGCATCGATACCAATAGGAACGACATAGTGAAAATACGAGGCGACCCCCGCCTCCTCGGAATCGAAGATGTTCAGGGCTGTGTACAGTCCTAATCCCAAGATCCCTGCAGAAAGCGGAATCCGGTAGCTGCCGTAGACGAAAGGCAGATAGCTCAGGCCGAACACATCATTGGCCACACTCACCGGTACGAAGGGAGCAAAACCGATGGAGAACTCAAAGGGTAGGAACCGCTCCTCCGGTTGCTCTTTCAGGGAAACCGGAATCGAGGTGCTCTGCTCACCTTTTTCCACCGCAGCTCCTTCCGCCGCCTGCTGCTCTTCCGCTAAAATGGCCGCCTCCGCAGCCTTGCGTCGTGCCACCTCTTCTATCCTCCCGGCCGCTTCGGGAAGCATATCCCGAAGAGTCCGGATCATGGCTTCGTCCAGCGTGAAATCGATGCGGGCTCGCTGGGAAGCCGATGCCAAGATCTCTCCCCTCTGGAGATCTGCGATAAAAAAACTGACTTGGATTTCTTCTCCTTCTTTAATATATCCCGCCAGCACCAGAAATTCATGATTCACCCCGGAGAAAAACTCTATTAGTGATTTGATCAGGAATTCGGGATTTCGCTCCTCTTCTCCGAAAAGGTCACGGACCAGGGCTTCCTCGTCCGTGGTGGAGAACAAAAGGGTCTGGGTGCCCATCCGTTCCAGCTGGAAGCGCATGACCGATGCCAGGACTTTCCGCACCCCTTCGTCGCGCGATCCTTCCAGAGGAAGAGATGCAATCAATACACTGGGCTTTCCCAGAGGCACCGTTTTTTCTGATTGTGAGTGGACTCTGACAGAACCTAGAACGAACAGAACGCCGCAGGCGAGAAGTGAGACGAAATACTTGTAGAACCCAAAAACGCCGCTGCCCAATCCATCTCCTCGAGTAACTCCCCTCCACAGCTGCTGCCGGACAGACAGGACGCATCACACTCGATTCAAATCCGAAACTGCGCCCCGTCTTCCCCTACAGATAATAGTATATACATATTTAACTATGAATTCAGTATGCCAGTTTTTTTTCGATCGTTGACGCCCCGTCTCGCTTCCAATAGTATGAGGGAGCATCATGACCGGGCAAGCAAAGCACCGCACAGCTACCATAGTGGGAAATATCCCCTTTTCCTTCGACGAGGAGGAGTTCCGAAAGCTGACTCACATTGACCTTTCCGGACCCTACGCCAAGGCGATCACGGATCTTCTCGAAGATGCTCTGGCCACTGCTCGACCGAAGGCACTCTACAAAGTCTGTTACATCGACAACAGGACAGAAGACACCGTAGAACTGGAGGGGATACGCTTCACCAGTCGAGTGTTGAGCCGGAATCTCAGCGAGGTGGAGCGGGTATTCCCCTACATCGTTACCTGTGGGACGGAGCTGGATACATGCTTGAGCACTGATACCGACGTCCTTGCCCGGTATTGGCTGGACGTGCTCAAGGAGATGGCCCTCAGAACGGCTGTGGAGCACCTCAAAAACCACCTGGCCGAGGAATATGGTCTCAAAGCGGAAAAGTTTTCGACGATGAATCCCGGATCGGGCAACAAAAATGTTTGGCCGATCAGTCAGCAGAGACAGCTGTTTCAACTTTTGGGGGATGTTGAAAGTGCCGTCGGGGTAGGATTGACGGACAGCTTCCTCATGATGCCCAACAAGACGGTTTCGGGTATCTTCTTTCCCACCGAAGTCAATTTCGTGAGCTGCCAGCTCTGTACGCGGGAGAATTGCCCCCGGCGCCGGACGGAATACACGGGAACCATCGGTCTGGCCGGGCACTGAAAGCAGGATCGAGAGGCGAATATGGCGCGGATAGGGCGGGAGTTCATCAAAAAGACAAAATACGAGTTTCTTGACCCGTCGGCCCAGAGCCGGGGCCGGCCTCACCCCCCCCTCGAGCTCGAGATTTACAAAAACCGGGATTTGATCGAGCTGCCGGAGCCGGAAACGATTTCCATCCCCCACGTCGATCTACGGGAGGCGATCGAAAGACGCTGCAGCCTGCGAAGATACTCCCGAACTCCTCTAAAGGCAGAGGAGCTTTCCTTCCTGCTCTGGTGCACACAAGGAGTCAAGAAAGTTATCTCCGGTTCGACAACGCTTCGAACAGTACCCTCCGCCGGAGCACGCCATGCCCTGGAAACATACTTGCTGATCAACAACGTGGAAACCCTGGCTTCGGGACTGTATTGGTACAGTGCTCTGCGCCACGGTTTGATCCTAATCGATGACACCGACGGACTTGCCGATCGGCTGGTTGCAGCCTGCCTGGGACAGCGCTTCGTAGCCCAGAGCGCGGTGACTTTCATCTGGACGGCCTCGAGCTCGAGAATGACCTGGCGCTACAGCGAGAGAGGCTTCCGCTACTTCTTTCTCGACGTTGGGCATGCCTGCCAAAACCTCTATCTGGCGGCCGAGGCGGTTGACAGCGGTGTTTGTGCGATCGCCGCCTTCTCCGACGATGCGGTGAACGAATTCTTGAGCATCGACGGGGGAGAGCAGTTCAGCCTCTACCTGGCCACTGTTGGAAAGAAATGAGCAAGATCTGGCGCGAAACCTACAAAGTTCATACCTATGAGCTCGACAGACAGCAGAAGGTCTCCATTCGAGGCATATGCAGCTTTCTGATCGATACGGCGGGCCTCCATGTGCACGAGCTTGGCTATACCATACCTCAGCTGCTCAAACATAACAGGAGCTGGTTCTTCAGCCGTTTTCTGATCCGTATGCAGGAGTATCCGGGCTGGCGGGAGAAGATCTCCGTGGAAACCTGGCCATCGGGCAGCCAGAAGCTCCTTTTCATCCGGGACTGGCGCTTGTTTTCAGGAAAACGGCTGATCGGACAGGCGACCAGCGGCTGGCTGATGATCGATATGCTCAAGCGCCGTCCCCTCCGACCCGAATCATACCCCGAATGGGACACCTTCATCCATCCGGAGCGAACAATCCCCCATGTGTTCGGCAAACTCCCCGCCCTCGATCCCGACAGAACCCCCACAGCAAAGCAGGAGTTCACCGTGCGTTTCAGTGATGTCGACATCAATGGTCATGCCAACTACCTCAGCTACATCGAATGGGTCCTGGAAGGCATCCCCCCTGAAGTCAGGGTCGAAGAGGAAATAGCTGAAATGGAGCTTCACTTCTTGAGCGAAGCAAATTTCGCTGAGAGCATAATCACGAGCTGTCTTCGGAACGGTGAAACGGATATATTCCCCGTCTCGGACCGCAACGCCGGCTCACTAAAAGGAACAGAGTACCAGCACAGCCTTGTACGCAGACAGGATGGGGTTGAGGTGGCTCGGGCTCGGACCGTGTGGAGACCGGTCGTCTGACTGTGAACTTCGATGTGCTGGTGCTGGGCTCCGGTCCCGCAGGCTACTACTGTGCCCTGAACTGCGCCCGTCTGGGCAAGCGGACGGCTCTGGTGGAGAAG
>CAZBXU010000105.1:11840-13108 GCA_964495755.1 uncultured Spirochaetaceae bacterium
GCCTGGGCGGCACGGGCTTTCGCTGGGGCTGTCTTCCGGTAAAGATGATGCTCGACCGGATCAGGAACGCGCCGGGCGCTGACACTCCCCTATCTGCGACATCGGTGATAACCGAGACCGCCGGGCGGATCGAGGCTGTAGAAACCCGAATCCAGAGGCGCCTGGCCGGTTCGGGGGTGACGCTGATCAAGGGACAGGGCAGGTTTGCGGATCCCGGCACCTTCCGGGTCGGGAAGAGATCTATTTCCGCTTCTCAGATCGTCATTGCCACGGGAACAGAGCCGGCCGGCCGGCCGGGAGTTCCCCTCGACGGGAAGAGGTTCATCAGCCACAGGGACGTTCTGTCTCTGTCCCGGGTTCCGGATCATCTTCTCATTCTCGGCGGGGATGTGGAGGGCATCGAGTTCGCCGACCTCTTCTCCCACCTCGGCACTCGGGTCACGGTCGTGGAGAAGGAAGCGACGATCCTGCCGGGCACGGACCGGGATCTGGTCGAGCCCCTCGAGGCGGGGTTGATTGCCCGAGGAGTCAGATTGATTACCGGGGCAGTGGTTTGCGGCTGCAGCACCGATGAAACGGCTGTGAGGGTAGATCTGGACAACGGGTCCCATCTAATCGGGGACAAGGTACTGGCAACGGGGCTGCGTCGGGCCAACCTTCCGGAGGGGTTGGCAGAGGCGGGTGTCGATCACGACGAGCAGAAGATTCGAGTGAACGGTGATCTTCAGACCAGCTGCGGCAATATCTATGCCGCCGGAGATATCAATGGGATCACGGGTATGGCCCATGCGGCAATCCAGCAGGCCCTGCTCGTGGCCCGGCGCATCACGGGGGGTGTAGACCGCCCCAGTGCGGGGCGTGGCACCGACAAGGGAGGTGCTGCGCTTCCCGGTCCACCCTATCCCCGCGCCGTCTATACGCTCACGGAAATCGCCGGTGCCGGCTATCAGGAAAGGGAGCTCAACGCCGACGGGATCCCCTACCGGCGCCGAGCGTACCGAATCGGCGATACCTGGAGAGGATTTTCCAAAGGGATCGACGAAGGATTCGTCAAGATTCTAGCAGGAAGGGACGATCGGATTCTGGGAATCTGGATGTGTGGAGGCGATGCATCGGAGCTCGCTTCTCTTTTCGGCGCTTTGGTGTCGAAAAACCTAACGGTCGGAGAGCTCCTTCACAGCCTGATCCTGCACCCGACCTTGGGGGAAGCCCTGCTCGAAGCGGCGATGGAAATTGGGCAGGAGAGCGGCGGCACTATCCGGGCTCAG
>CAZBXU010000106.1:0-12951 GCA_964495755.1 uncultured Spirochaetaceae bacterium
CTCCGTCATCGGGGAACCCTACCCTTGGCCGTTACCCCCTACTACGCAGGTCTTCTCGATCCGACGGATTGCCGACAGCCTCTGCGCCGCACCGTAGTCCCTGCGAATGATGAGTATCTTCGATCTCCGGGAGAGGCGGAAGATCCTCTGGGCGAGGACGATAACAGCCCCGTGCCGGGTCTGGTACACCGCTACCCCGATCGGGTCTTGTTCCTGGTCACCCACTTCTGCTCGACGAATTGCCGATACTGCACCCGCTCCAGGATCGTCGGCGCTGAGCACGGCCAGGCTGGTTTGAAGCGCCGCTGGCAGCGGGCGATCGAGTACATCGAGAACACCCCCCGGGTGCGGGATGTGCTTCTATCCGGTGGAGATCCCCTGACCCTGAGCGACGAAAAACTCGAGTGGCTGCTGAGCCGCCTGAGGAAGATCCCCCACGTGGAAATGCTGAGAATCGGAACCAAAGTACCCGTAGTGCTTCCCCAGCGCATCACCCCCAATCTGGTACGCGTCCTCAAACGCTACCACCCTCTCTGGATGAGCATCCACTTCACTCATCCTGAGGAACTGACACCGGAGACGAGCACTGCCTGCGCCCGCCTGGCCGACGCAGGTATCCCCTTGGGCAGCCAGACCGTATTGCTGGCTGGAATCAATGATAGCGTGGAGATGATGAAAGCCCTGGTCCACGGACTGCTGCGCCTGCGGGTCAAACCCTACTACCTGTACCAGTGTGATCCCATTCTCGGTTCGGCCCATTTCCGCACTCCCGTAGAAAAAGGCCTGGAGATCATCTCCGGTTTGAGAGGACATACCTCGGGGTACGCCGTACCGACCTACGTCATCGATGCCCCCGGAGGAGGCGGAAAAATCCCCCTCCTTCCCGAATATGTGGTGGGCAGGGAAGGGGAGGAGCTGCTGCTGCGCAACTATGAAGGAAAGACCTTTCGCTATCCGGATTCTGCACGAGCCGAAGTTCCCTGGCCCGTTACCGAACAGCGTCGGTCCTAGAATCGCGTTACAAACATGCACAGAAAGAATCGGATCGTGGTGCTTTTCGGGCAGGTTCCCGCCGATGCCAGGCCGGATGAACAAGATGTGCTGGTGGAAGTGGAGCAGGTCTGCGGTGCGTTGAGAACTCTGGGGTATGAACCGATTTCCGTTCCCCTGACCCTCGATCTGAGCAGTGCCGCCGACAGACTGCTGGAGCTACGTCCCACGGCGGTGTTCAATCTGGTGGAATCCGTCGAGGGGCAGGACCGTCTGCTCTATCTATCAACTACCCTGTTGGATTATCTTGGCCTTGCCTACACGGGATCGCCCAGCGAAGCCATGTTTCTGTCCTCCAACAAGACCCTGGCCAAGCGCCTGCTTGATCGAGCCGGGATCCCAACCCCCGAATGGGCTGGGTTGGAGGAGGCCCTTGCCGACGGACCCGGATTCGATCCCCCCTACCTCGTCAAATCCGTGTGGGATAACGCTTCGCAAGGGTTGGAGCGGTTATTCCCCGACAGGTATCAGTTGCTCGATCGTCTGAGCGCGGGGACGTTCAGCACCGCAGCCCACTCCCCCAGGCGTGAGGATGTCTTTGTGGAATCCTATATCGAGGGCCGGGAGTTCAACATTTCCGTCCTCGAGAAGGAATCGGAACCGGATCTTCTCCCGCCGGCGGAAATGCTGTTCGTCGACTATCCGGCGGACAAGCCGCGGATTGTCGGCTACGCCGCCAAGTGGGATCCGACTTCCTTCGACTATCATCACACGGTGCGCCGTTTCGACTTCGAAGAGAGCGATCAGCCTCTGCTCGACGAGCTGGGTGATCTAGTCCGCGCCTGCTGGCGGGAGCTGGGGATAGAGGGCTACTCCAGGGTGGACTTTCGGGTCGATGCGCTGGGGCAACCCTGGGTTTTGGAGGTGAATCCCAATCCCTGCCTTTCCCCGGATGCCGGTCTGGCAGCGGCGGCAGCCCGGGCCGGATTGTCCTACGAGGACCTGGTGCAGAGGATACTGCGGCCGGCGGTGGAACGTGATGTTTCCCTGGGTTTTCGCCGGGGAACGGTGGTTCGGCCTAGGGTAGGGGGGCGGTCGTGAGCCTGCTGACCTCACCCGAGCATCGCACTGTGGGGGGACTCTCAATATCCCTGCGGGATCAGGTCCGTTCCGGCGATCTCGCCGGGGTGCGCCGGATCGCCGAATCCGCCGGATTTTTCAGCCCTGCGGAAATCGAGGTGGCCGTGGAGCTCGTGCAGGCCCGACTGGCCCAGGGTGTTTTGAGCGGCTACCACTTCCTTTTCGTCGATCCCGATCCCACGTCAGGAGAATCCCTCGGTTACAGCTGTTTTGGACCGATTGCCTGTACCGTGTCTTCCTTCGACCTGTACTGGATCGCTGTCCAGGACCGCTTCCGGGGTCTGGGCCTGGGAACGTTGCTGCTGGCGGAAAGCGAAGCGGCGATCCGGAGTATGGAGGGAAGCCGGGTCTACGTTGAAACCTCGAGCCGCAGCCATTACGACCCCACCCGGATGTTCTACAGCAGACGGGGATACCGCCAGGAGGCGCTGATCCCGGATTTTTACGCTCCGGGAGACGCCAAAATCATCTACCTGAAGGAACTAGTATGAAAAGCGAATCCACGCCGAGCTTTAATCGGGCATCGGCAAGAAATCTGCGTATTGGGCTGACCTACGACCTGCGCAGCCATTACCTGGCCCTTGGCCACTCGGAGGAGCAGACCGCTGAGTTCGACAGTCCGGCCACAGTCGAGGCGATAACCACGGCCCTGTCCGAGCTGGGTCACACACCGATTCAAATCGGCAATGCACAGGAGCTGACCCGCCGGCTCGTGGCTGGAGAGCGCTGGGATCTGGTTTTCAACATCGCCGAAGGACTGTACGGGTTGGGCAGGGAAGCTCTGATCCCGGCGCTTCTCGATGCATACCGTGTCGACTACACCTTTTCCGATCCCTGCGTCATGGCTGTGTGCCTGCACAAGGGCTTCACCAAGAGCATCCTGCGGGATGCCGGTCTTCCCACACCGGATTTTGCGTTGGTGACGGAGGAAGTGGACCTGGATGGCCTCGACTTGAGATATCCTCTATTCGCCAAACCCGTGGCCGAAGGCACGGGCAAGGGGATCACCGCGGCTTCCAGAATCGAGAACCCGACCGAGCTTAGACAGGGGTGTATTGACCTTTTAGCTCGTTACCGACAGCCGGTGCTCGTGGAGGAGTACCTCCCCGGCCGGGAGTTCACAGTGGGAATCGTCGGCAGCAGCGAGCGGGCCTACGCCCTCGGAACGCTGGAGGTCGTCATCCGGGAAGGGGGGGAGGAGGGAGTGTACTCCTACCTCAATAAGGAGAAGTGCGAGGAGTTGGTGGAGTACCGCTTCACTCGGGACCCGGATGCCCGGGATGCCGAAACCGTCGCCCTCCGGGTCTGGAGGCTTTTGGGCTGCCGGGACGCCGGCCGGGTCGACATACGCCTCGATTCAGGCGGTCTTCCCAGTGTTCTGGAGTTGAATCCCCTGGCGGGTCTGCACCCGACCCATTCGGATCTCCCGATGATCGCCACCGCGGTAGGGATGAGCTACCGGGCGTTGATCGATCGGATCGTCGGCTCCGCTCTGCAACGTTCGGCAGCTCATGAGCGGGAGGAACTGCCCTCGGCTGAGCTGCTTTCCTCCAGCTCAATCTTGGTCTGATGTTTCACCGTGGAGAGGACGAACATGCTGCTGAACTTTCCGACTTTCCGCAGGCGGGCCAACTTGTTGAACACGAAGGCATCGTAGCTGGGGATGTCATCAGCTACGACCTTGAGCAGGTAATCCTTCTCCCCGGACAACCGGTAGCATTCCAGTACCTCCGGCATCCTGCTGATCTCATCGGAAAGGTGCTGTATGGTCTCTCGGGTATAGTCGTTCATCGTGATGAAGACGAAGGCGATGATGGCCTTGCCGACCGTCTGCGGGTCCACCAGAGCGACATAGTTCGTGATGATCCCATTCTTTTCCAGCTTTTTCACCCGTTCGAAGACCGTGGCCGGGGCCAGACCGATCATGCCGGCCAGCCCTGCGTTGGTGATCGAGCCGTGGGCCTGAAGGATGTTCAGGATCTTTCGATTGGTCTCGTCTATTTGCTTCATTTTTCGCTACCCGTATAAACGTTGACTATGCAGCAATTATAGCAAAGATTATTTTAGAATCAAGTCAAAAAGTCAAACATCATTAGCCGGCGCCTGCCCGCCCCGTATTGATTCCCTCAGAAAGAGTGTGTATGATGCCAGGGTTATCGATCCATTTGTAAAAGGAGTTCTTGATGCCTGAGATGGTCCTCTTGGGAGACGAAGCCCTGGCCATAGGGGCGATCGATTCCGGAATCACGGCGGCTTACGCCTACCCGGGTACCCCCTCTTCAGAGATTATGGAGTACCTGCAGGCAGCGGCTCCCAAATACGGTGATTTCGTAGCGGAGTGGTGTTCCAACGAAAAAACGGCCTACGAGACGGCGGTGGGTGTGTCCCTGGTGGGACGGCGGGCCCTGGTCAGCATGAAGCACGTCGGCCTGAACGTGGCTGCCGATCCCTTTATCAACTCGGCACTGCTGGCCATTCACGGCGGGCTGGTCCTGGCGGTGGCCGACGACCCGGGCATGCACTCCTCCCAGAATGAGCAGGACAGCCGTTTCTACGCTGACTATGCCCGGATCATCTGCCTGGAGCCGAGGACCCAAGGGGAAGTGTACGAGATGACCCGGGAAGCTTTCGATCTTTCTGAAGCGTTTCACATCCCCGTCATGGTGCGTCTGACCACCCGGATCGCCCACTCCCGAGCTGTGGTCCGAACAGGGGAACGCCGGGCTCAAAATCCCCTGAACAAGTCGACTGAAAAAGCCGGTTGGATGCTGCTACCGGCAACGGCCCGAAAGCTCTGGGCGGCACTCCTCGAGAATCAGGGACAGTTCATCACCTATGCGGAGAACTCCCCCTACAACACCTTGGAATTGAATGAAGAGTTTTCGGATTTCGGGGTCATCACGGCGGGTTTGGGCTGGAACTACTACATGGAGAATCGGGAAGAGCTTCCGGTTAGACCCTCCCACCTGCACATCAGCGTGTATCCGATTCCGGTGCAGAAGGTTCGCCGACTGGCCGAACGGGTGAAGAGGATCGTAGTCATCGAGGAGGGGTTCTCCTTCGTCGAGAAAGCGCTCCTGGGTATCCTGCCTCCTTCCGTGGCGATCACGGGCAGGGAGGACGGGGCTCTACCCCGCACGGGAGAGTTGACGCCGGACAACGTGCGGGGGGCTTTGGGCCTCGAGCAAAAAAAAGGGATCGATGTGTCCGGTCTGGAGGTGCCCGCTCGACCTCCTCAGCTCTGTGCGGGTTGTCCCCATCGGGACAGCTACGACGCCCTGAACCTGGCAGTGGCCGGGTTCGAGCAGAGGATCGTCACCTCCGATATCGGCTGCTACACCCTTGGCTATCTTCCCCCCTACCAGGCCATCGAGACCTGCCTCTGCATGGGCGCTTCAGTGGGTATGGCCAAGGGAGCCTCTCAGGCGGGATTTCACCCTGTGGTGGCGGTGATCGGAGACAGCACCTTTCTCCATTCGGGGATCACGCCACTGGTCGATGCGGTAGCCTCAGGAGCCAACATGACCCTGCTCATCCTGGACAACAGCACCACGGCCATGACCGGCGGTCAGCAGACGATCCTGACCTCCTCCCGTTTGGAGAAGCTGGTTCACGGCATCGGAGTGGATCCCGATCACATTAAACTGGTCGCACCGCTGAAGAAGCACACGGAGGAAAATGCCGAGATCATCCGGCGGGAGGTGGAGTACGACGGGGTTTCGGTGATCATCGCCCTGCGGGATTGCATTCAGACGCTGAAGGAGAAAAGGAAGAAGGAGGCCGGGGAATGAACTACGATGTGATCCTGGCCGGTGTAGGAGGTCAGGGCGTGTTGTCCGTAGCGGCGATCATCGCTTTGGGGGCGATGAAGGATGGTCTTGTCGTGCGTCAGTCCGAGGTCCATGGGATGGCCCAGCGTGGGGGATCGGTTCAGGCCCATCTTCGCCTCTCCGATCAGATCATCGTCAGCGACCTGATCGGCAAGGCCAGCGCCGACATGATTCTCAGTATGGAGCCGATCGAATCGTTGCGCTATCTGGCCTATCTTAAAGCCGACGGGGTGCTGGTTAGCTCTACGGACCCCGTGAAGAACATACCAACCTATCCGGAGCTGGAGAGTATCTACGCGAAAATTCGCGGGCTTCCATCCGCCCGGCTGGTCGAAGCCGCCGCCCTGGCCCAGCAGGCGGGGTCTGCCCGGTCGACCAACATGGTCATGGTGGGCGCCGCTTCGGCCTACCTGCCCGTGCAGGAAAAAAGTTTGCTCGCCGCTATCGATGAGCTGTTCTCCCGCAAGGGAGAGAAAGTTGTGCAGGTCAACCGGAAGGCGTTTCAGATGGGAAAAGAAACGGCAGCCTCAGCCGTCTGATTCCCTCTCGATCATGCTATCCAGAATCTCCGCGGATTTCAGCACCACTGTCCGGCATTTTAGCTCTTCGCTTCGGTAGCGCTCTTTGAGGGGTGTGCAGTCGATCTCCCCCATCTGACTGCGATACTCCTCGAGGAACTCTGCGCACAGCTCTTTTAGGCGGCGGGTGTCGTGTCCGTTGTCCTTGGCGAAGATCCTGCCCAGCACCATCACTGCCCCGGTAAGGGCGCCGCAGGTTGCCTCTATTCCCATCCCGCCGCCAAAACCGGCTGCCAGTTTTAAAGCCTCGACATCCAGATCGAGGCGGTACACCTCGTTGGCCCCGTATAGAATGGTCTCGGCGCAGTTCAGGTCCTTTTTTTCCATGTAGCCGTCGTTGACCAGATCGCTCAGTTGCATCGTATTCTCCTATAGCCTACATCTGTTCTTTCCTCGATTCCGACCCATAATAGCGATACCGATGTCAGGAGGCAAGCTGAATCTTACGGCAGACAGGCAGTCTTGCCTTGGAACCCGGTTGAGATATAATCAGGGGATGAGAGAGGCGTCGTTCAGCGATCGAGCGAAACAGGCGATCAGCGACATTCCCTTCGGCAAGGTTGCAACCTATGGGCAGATCGCCGCCTGCGCCGGTAATCACAGAGCCGCCCGGCAGGTAGCCTGGCTGCTGCACTCTTCCTCCAGAAAAGACAACCTGCCCTGGCATCGGGTCATCAACAGCCGGGGAACGATCTCCCTGCCGATCGGCGGAGGATTCGAGGAGCAGAAGGTGCTGCTCGAGGGCGAGGGGGTTCACGTGGACCAGACAGGCCGGATCGATCTGTCTAAATTTCTTTGGAATCCGGGATTAGCTTGAGGGGCTAGGGTTGCTGAATCAATCAGTATCTTCCAGAAGCTCCAAGTCCGCCAAATCCTGTTTGCGTCCACTGGCCCGTTTTGACCTGATCAGCGCCTGTTTGCCGATGAAAACCGCATCGACAGAACCATAGCGGGCGGTGATCCTGCTTTCCCAGGCGTCGCCGAAAGAGCATCCGGCGATCGAGGTGAGAATATCGATACGTACCGGTTCGTATCCGATCTGAATGACCTGCTCCGGATCGAGAAAGTCGTCTTCTGTCAGGTCGGGGCTGTCAAATCCGAAATCTTCGAGCACTTGTAGCACAGCTTTGGCGTTATTTCGGGTAGGGTCGATAAGTATATCCATATCTTTCGTGTATCTTGGTTTAGCGTGAACAGCCAAGGCAAAAGAGCCGATAACGCAGTACCGAGCTTTATTTTTGTTTAACAACCGTAAGAACTCTTCGTAGTCTTTTTCGATCTTCATATCCGAATTTGTAGGCTATTTCCCTTAACTCCTGCACGATTTCAAGGCGCCGTTCCGGGGTGAGGGAGGCATAGTAATTCCTGTCTGCCTGATCGGCTTGGGAGAGGCGAACTTTTTTAAACCACGTCCTGGATTTCACTGAGTAATAATATGATTTCCCGTCCGCTCTGTAAACGGAATATCGGCGGTGTCGAGAAATCGCAAAAACCCCGTCCCGTTGGGGACAATTACACCAATAGCAGGCCATCCACCGCTTGGAAATCCGTTCTGCATTACCGAGGCGGCAATCCACATATCGTTGGCAGGAATCGGGGTGCCCTTGCCGCGCAAGACCAGATAGATATGGGGAATAGAACTCAACGGGCGAAGCTCTCCACGTATTCCAGGCTCTGGTGGCGGAAGTAGGTGTTGTACAGCTCGGCGTAGTGACCGCCCCGGGACAGGAGTTCCTCGTGCGTCCCGGTCTCGATGATTCGGCCCTGCTGCACTACGACGATCCTATTGGCGTGACGAACCGTAGACAGGCGGTGGGCGATGACGATCGAGGTTCGGTTGCTCATGACCATCTCCAACCCTTCCTGGATTTGGGCCTCCGTGAAGGGATCGATGCTGGCCGTGGCCTCGTCGAGAATGAGTATGGACGGATCCTTCAACAACACCCGGGCCAGGGCTACCAGTTGACGCTGTCCCATGGAAAGACTGGCGCCCCGTGCACCCACCTCCGTGTCCATACCGCCGGCAAGAACTTCGAGCCAACTTCCGCCCGAGATGCGCATCGCCGCCGCACAGACCTGGTCGTCGTTTGCCTCCGGAAACCCGTAGCGTATGTTTTCTTTGACCGTACCGGAGAACAGAAAGGGATCCTGCGGCACGAAGCCGAGCTGACGGCGATAGGTTTCGAGATCGAGCCTGCGAATATCGGTGCCGTCGATGAGAAGCTCCCCACTTTGAAACTCGTAGTATCTTCCGATCAATCGAACCAGGGAACTCTTTCCCGCTCCGGTATGTCCAACTACTGCGAGATTTTCTCCCGCCGGGATGGTGAGAGAAAAATCCGACAGCACCTGCTCACGGCCGGTGTAGGAGAAGGAGAGGCTCTTGAACTCGATCTTTCCCTTCAATCGGCCGATCGACTCCTGGGCAGTCTGCACAACTTTGGGCTTGGTGTCGATCAGAGCGAAAACCCGCTCCGCCGCGGCCAATCCATCCTGAAATTGGCTCCAGAAGCTGGCGATGCTGATCAAAGGCCACCAGAAAAAGGTTACCGCCTGCATGAACAGATACCAATCACCGGGGCTGAATTGTCCGGAGCCTACCGCCGTCCCCCCCGCGTACACCAGCAGGGCTATGGCCATGCCGGAGGTCGTCCCAAGGATCGGGAAGATGCTGTTCATGACAAGTCCACGAGCAAGACCTACGCGGTAGGCTTTCTTGTTGTTTTCCAGGAAACGATCGTAGATGGACTGTTCCTGGCGGAAGCTCTTGGCCACAATGATACCGCTGATCGACTCCTGAATCTCCGCGTTGATCACCGCGGTGACGCGCTTGGCCCCGCGGGTTACCCTGCGAGCGATGCGGCGGAAAGCCAGGGCGATACCAAAGGCAACCGGGCTCATGGCAAAGATAAGCAGAGTCAGGCGTGCGTTGATAAAAAGCAGCCAGACAGCCAAGAACACCACCAGTAGCAGCTGGCTGGCCACGTCCAGGACGAGGGTAACCACATTAGAGAAGTCTTGGGTATCCGAGGTGACCCGACTGACGATCTTGCCCGAGGGATGTTCGTCGAAAAATGACAAGTCGTTGGCTACAACCGAGTCAAACACATCCTCCCGCAATTTCAAAACCACATTTCCAACAACCTTTGCCGATACGACCTGGCGGACATAGTTGAAACTCCAGGCGAATACACCGAGAAGCAGTACGCCGAGTGAGAGGAGGAGCAAATTCTGAGTGGATGGGTTTTCAACTATCAGGTCCAGCGCGCGGGCGATCACGATGGGACCGGCGGTTCCCGCGGCGGAGTTCAAGGTCAGCATTGCAGAGGCCAGCAGCATCTGTCTCCGGGCTGGACGAAAATAACCGGCGATACGGCGAAGCAGCTCGGAGTCCTTGTAGTTGCGGTCGTAGTCTTCCGTGTCCAGTCCATCAAGAAGAAAGGGCATGGTTCTCTCTTTTCTCATAGCGGGAGAAGATCCGCCGGTATTCGGCACTGCGCTCCATCAGTTCCTCGTGGTTTCCCTGGTCGATCAATTTGCCTTTATCCAGAACCAGGATACGGTCCGCCCACCGGATCTGGCTCAGCCGGTGGGTGATGATGAAGGTCGTGCGTTCGCTGGAGATGCGGCGCATGGCCTGTTGGATCTGATCCTCGGTAGCGCTGTCGATGGCGCTGGTGGAATCATCCAGGATCAGGATTTTAGGATTGGTTAGGAACGCCCGTGCAATAGCGATTCTCTGGCGTTGGCCGCCGGAGAGGGTCACCCCGCGTTCCCCGATCACAGTTTCGTAGCGTTCAGGAAAGGAATTGATAAAGCTGTCTGCCTGGGCTTCTCGAGCGGCTCGTTCGATCTCCGCCCGGCCGGCTTCGGCATGCCCGAAGGAGATGTTCTCCCTCAAGCTGCGGGAGAAAAGGAACACATCCTGCTCGATTGTGGAGATCTGGGAGCGTAGAGACTCCAGGCTCCACTCCCGCACATTGACACCGTCGATAAACACTCCCCCGGAGGTGGTATCGAAGATGCGGTTGATCAGCCCGGTCAGGGTGGTTTTTCCGCTTCCCGTCTGTCCCACGATGGCTATGGTCTGCCCGGGGCGGGTCCGAAAACTGATATCCTCGAGCACCGGAGAGCCGTTGTAGCGGAAGCTCACCCTATCGAATACCACCTCGCCCCGGATTTCCTGATCCACCCCTCCCCGGTTTTCATCCAGCTCGGTCTCCGCGTTGATCATGTTGATGATTCGTTCGGCGCTGGCCATTCCCAACTGTGCGAGGTTGAAGGAGAAGATCGAGATGAAGGTCGTAAACCGAAGGGTTCCAAACAGTCCCATGAAGGCGACAACGTTGCCCAGGGTCACCGCACCGCTTCGCCAAAGAAGCAGGGCGTGAAATAGCCCCGCGCCCCAGCAGACGCTGAACATCAACATCGGCAGATAGCGGGCCTGGATGATACCCTGTCGTACGAAATAGTCCCGAAACCGCCGGGCGTTGCCTGTAAACTTGTCCCACTCGTAGCGTTCCCGCACGTTCGCTTTGACTACCTCGATACCGGCCACAGCCTCGGTCATTCCGGCATTCATCACGCCGAACTGTTCCCTCTGGGCGATGCTGACCGGCTTGAGACGCCGGTTGTAGTCGGCAACGGTGATGGCCAACAGCACTGTGAAGATCAGAGGTACGAGGAGCAGGGCGGGATCGATCAATCCGATCATGAGCACTGGAACCACCAGGGCCAGTGCGGAGTCGATGATCAGCATCACCCCCGGGCTGAACATCATGTTCAGCATGTGAACGTCGTTCGTAGCCCGGGCCATGATATCGCCGATGCGCTGGCGGCCGTGGAAGGTTTGGCTTTTTCCCAACAGGCTGGAGTACAGCTCTTCCCGGGAATCTTTTTCGATCTTTTGCGCCAGGACCTCAACAGAGAAGTTCCGCAGGACTCCCGTCACTCCCTGACCGGCGGCGGATGCCAAAATTGCGATGACGGGAATGACCAGGGCGGAGAGCTGGAATCCCGGCACCCGGATGACATCGAAAGCTCTGCCGACGAATACCTGGATATAGCTGTAGGCGAAGTTGTTGGCAACTGCAGCGGCGACCAGAACAAGGGGAAGAAAGGGGTATCGCATCAGGTGCGAGAAGACCCACCTCAGCGGCCCTTTTCGATTGTATTGGTATTCGTTTTTGACCTGAAACTCGCGTTTTGTCATATTTCCGTGGTTAGCCCCAAAAAATCCGTGTTCAAAATGTAGTGGTTTTTTCTTGGAGATGCAAAGAATTTCTCATCCTTGCGAAGGGCTTGCACCTGAGCTTGTTCGGATTCTGTCGATCTGCTAGAATTGGAGATAAATCCCTCTGTAGGGAGAGTGTACGTGGAACGAGTGCGAACCTTGACGGAGAAAATTTACAATCTGGGTCTGCTCGAAGTGGAAAAACAGGACTATCGGCGGATCGTTTCGATCGGAAAGGTGGGGGAAGGGAAATGAACAGGTGGTGAGTCGTGAGCACTGGGAAGAAGTCCTATTATTCAGAGGTTGACTTCATCCTCCGGATCGCCGGAGAGGGAGGCGAAGGGGTGATCAGTTGCGGAGAGCTGTTCGCCCGAGCCGCCGCCCGCACCGAGTACCACGTCTTTACTTTTCTAACCTACCCGGCGGAGATGCGGGGTGGATTTGCCATGGTGCAGATCCGTGTTCGGGACTGGACGATATACTCCCTGGGAAGCAAACTGGACTGCCTGGTGGTGTTCAACCAGCAAGCCTTCGACCGCACGATCAAGGAGCTAAAAAAAGGCGGCACCCTGGTCTACGATCCCCAAGCCGTGCAGCTGCCTCCCAATCTGGAAGCCACGCTTCTTGCCTTGCCTTTGACGCAGCTGTCCAAAGAGGCGACGGGAAGTGTATTGGGAAAGAACATCGTTGCTCTCGGCGCACTGGGTCATCTGGTCGAGATGGAACAAAGGGTCCTCGAATACCTCGTTCGCGACCGCTTTGCATCCAAGGGTGAGGAGGTCGTCAAGAGCAACCTGGCAGCCCTTCAGTCGGGATACGCCTACGCCGCCGAGCAGGGGTGGCAGCGCATACTGCTTATGGCCGATCTGAGGCCCAAGGGGTCTCAGTCTATGCTGCTTTCAGGAAACGAGGCGATCGCCCTCGGCGCCTTGGTTGCCGGCTGCCGCTTCACCGCCAGCTACCCCATTACGCCGGCCACGCCGATCTTCGAGACTCTGACCCGCCTGTTTCCCCTGGTAGACGGCAGAGCTCTGCAGATGGAGGATGAGATCGCAGCTGTATCGGCGGCCATCGGTGCATCCTTTGCGGGAGAAAAAGCCCTCGTGCCCACATCCGGGCCTGGATTTCAGCTGATGACGGAACAACTCAACCTGGCCTCGATGATCGAAGTTCCCCTGGT
>CAZBXU010000107.1:0-12704 GCA_964495755.1 uncultured Spirochaetaceae bacterium
CTACCAGAGTCAGAATCCCCTTTTCCCTGGTATCCTCAGGAAGTTTCTCTACATCCACTCCCGGATTGTCTTGGATGAGTCGTTGGCGCTTGGCTTCCTTGAGCATAATTTTGAGAACCGTCAATGCTCTGTTCGCCGTGACTGCGGAGTGTCGGTTCTTTAGCGCTACCGCCCAGTTCTCGATATCAGTTGTCGATATTGAGCCGATAGATCGCCGGCCGAAATAAGGCAGAATGTGGTTCTGAAGGTACGCCCGTTGTTGCTCGGCGTAGGATCTGGAATAATGACCACGGTTCCGTTTGCGATGCAGATACTCACACTGATCCCACAGAAACCATGTCTTGGCGTAGTCGCTGAACTTCTGCCCTGGCGAAAGATTGCCAACCTCCCTGTTGATTTGCTCGTATGCCCATCGCTCCGCCTCCGCTCGGGTTGTCCGTCACTGACGGTGGTACCCAATAACGTCTTGCAGTGAGGTATAGTGCAACTTCGAAGAAGAAGGCGATGAAGGGGGGTAACTGTAACTTCTGGTGTAGAAAAACGATACGTAGTTTCAGCCGACCTCATCCGCGACGATGATCCCACTCATTATTAGGGCCCACCACCGTTAAAAAGGTTTCGGGGACCACCGGCAATGAGGTGTCTTACCGGAACTGACAGCGGTCATCCGCCGGCCGTACTCATCTCGAAATTGAATATAGTAGATGAAGCGTTTTTTCCTACGGGTAGGTCTACGATAGACGGTAAATGGCTTATGCATAGCGAGCAGTCCCCCTCAGTAACAATAGTCTCTAAGGGAAAACTGCTCACAATTTGCTTACAATTAAACGGTTTTGTTCAACCGCAATTGTTGTAGGGAACTCTAACTTCCTTCCCTACAAAGATTTAATTCGGGCTGGGCGGATTTGAACCGCCGACCCCACGCCCCCCAGTCCTGGCATAGGAATTTCCTCAAATTTTCGTGTCCTTTCGTGAATACCTGGCACGATAAGTACCCGAAGGCTGCGGTTCCAGGATGGCAATGCTGACCATGGTCTGAAAGCTGGCGATGGAAGCTCAGAAGACCTGGCGCCGGTTAAGGGGATATCAGCAGATCAGAGATTTTGGAGCTTCGTGTGGATCTATCTTATCAGCGTGTCGATCTTTGTGCGATCTCGATAAGAGATCTAAGCGCCTTATTTACAGCCTCTTCGGTGGGAAAAGCTTTCGCTACCTCCGGGTTAAGAAGGACTAAATTCGTTCCTTTTCGATAATTGTCCAAATATTTTCCTCGGACCCCATGGCCAAGGTCCCCACGCTTATACTCTGGACGTATATCGTCAGATTTGTTCTTGTTCATAGATCTTCACCTCTTTTCTTGTCATCAAACGTGCGCTGATGATCCTGCATCGATCTTCTCGATCAGTATGCGAAACGACCAAGAAGCGGTTAAATCTGGAGAGCCCAAAAGTAAGATATCTTTGCTCGCTCATAGAATGATCGGGATTGGCAAACGTAATAGCCAATGGATCGCCAAAAACCGTCCCAGCTTCCTGAAAAGTAACACCATGTTTCCGTTCATTCGCAACGGCCTTTTCAGGATCCCATACGAATTCCATTCGCTTCCTTCATTCTTTGGTAATGTTTAATCCAACATGCGAAATCTCCAGGGGCAGCCGCGTCATTTTCCCCTTGGATTCATAATACCAAGGACAACCAGGATAGAACAGCAGCTGGAGAAAACAATTCAATCCAATTGATCACAACTTCGCTGCAATAAAAAAACCTTGCCGGCAAGAAACTACGTTCCTGTTCACCTCAACCCACGAGGTTATGGAATCGGGCTGGGCGGATTTGAACCGCCGACCCCACGCCTCTGGCCGGGCGTCCCCCGACATCCTAGCCCATTTCCCCTTATTACGGGCGGTGCGCCGAAGCGCGGCGTATAGCCCATACCGCCGGATACATTGAACTCGGTGGGGTGGGAAATGCTGCGGCAGTTAAACATTTGCATCGCGGCTGGTGCCGACCTATAATAGTTACTTGAGGAAAACATGTCTTTAGTCGATCATAAACAGCTCAGACCCGATGTCGCCGCCTATATGAAAAAAGCAAAAAAAATGCAGACCATGCAGGGACTAAAATATCTGATCTTCCATCCCAATTTTAAAACATCTTTCTTGAAACTGAAACAGCAGCTCGAAGAGGATAATGACCGCCTCTTGATAAGCGGCACCATTGACATGAAAAACGCACGGATACATTTCCCTGACTATAAAACGCGGCTATATCATGCCCGGGTGACCCGTGCCGTGGTAGAGGGCGCCATGCGGAAAGCACTTAAGGGATATGTAGAAAGCCAGAACGTCAAAATTGCACGAGTTCGTGCCGGCGATATGCCTGCAGAGTGGACCGTTCCCAGGGATGACCGGGGTGGGCGGGATATTTTGTATATCCACGGTGGAGGATTCAACCTTTGTTCAGCGGCCACGCATCGTAGTATGAACGCGCGCCTGTCGTCTCTTTCGAACATAAGAATCTTGTCTATCGATTATCGGCTTGCTCCCGAGCACAAGCATCCCGCGGCTCTGGATGATTGCCTTCACGCTTTCCAATGGCTTATCGATCAGGGGTACCCACCGGAAAAGATCATCCTGGCAGGAGACTCCGCTGGAGGCTCTCTGGTCCTCGCCACCCTCCATTGTTTGAAACAACAGAAAAGAAACTTGCCAGGCGCAGCGGTGTGCATTTCTCCCTTTGCCGATTGGACCTTCCCGGGCAAGTCCTGGTTTGATAACGCGCTCACTGATCCTATTGTCTGCGACTTGCCGGTAGCCTACTTCGGCAGATGTTATCTCGAGCTGTCCGGGGTAGAATTGGACGACCCTCTGATTTCCCCTGTATACGGAGACTACACGGGCTTTCCTCCTTTGCTGCTCGTCGTATCCAGAAGTGAGATGTGTTATGACGATTCAAAACGAATCGCCGAAAAGGCGATGAGGGCCAACGTGGAAGTCAGGTTGGAGGAATGGGATGACATGATCCACGTCTTCCCATTGTTCAGTCTGGCCGCCGGATGGTCTGAGGTGGATGAAGCCCTGACCAAGATAACTGCTTTCATCGATGAGAAACTGGGGGAGTGAGTGTGATGCTAATGACGGGGAAATTTTCTATATGTTATCTTACCCCCCAATTCCGAACACATTTTCGTTATAGCGCAAGTAATACAGTTAGGTTGAGTCGAAATCAATCCTGTACTTGACTTCTTATTGTATTTCACTTATTGAGATATATGATGAAGAGTTTAGATGAAATAGTTTTTGAGGTTACCCAGGAAGACGATGGCGGATTTGTCGCTGAGTGCTTGAACGAAGACATCTTCACTCAAGCAGATACTTGGCTGGAGTTGCGGCAGAACGTGAAAGACGCGGTATCTGCATTCTATTTTGACCAGTCGGGACCGTCTTCAATCCGGCTTCATTTAGTTCGAGATGAACTTCTGGCATTGAAATGAAGATCCCTCGAGATCTCAGTGGGAGAGAGCTCGTACAAATACTAACTAAAAACCTGGACTACAAGATTATTCATCAACGGGGAAGCCATATGGTCTTGGAGACCGGCGGGCCCTCCCAGCATAGAATCACTATTCCAGACCACAAGGCTCTGCGAATTGGAACGTTGAGTGCGATCGTAAAAGCCGTAGCCCGACATAAAGGAGTTCCGAAAGAAGAGATTGCTGCACTTCTTAAGCTAACTTGAATCATCCTTTGGTACTACTATTTCCTCGCAACTTCGCTAAACAAAAAAAACCTTGCCGGCAGGAAACTACGTTCCTGTTCACCTCAACCGACAAGGTTATGGAATCGGGCTGGGCGGATTTGAACCGCCGACCCCACGCCCCCCAGACGTGTACGCTAACCAACTGCGCTACAGCCCGCTGCATAAAACTGCAGGTTGTGGAGTCTATCACGGGCTCAAAGCCCATGTCAACAAGACTCCAATTGCGACCCGCCTCCTGCGATTGCCCGCAGGATTCTGGACCGGCCAGCCGCTAAACCGACTCCCCCGCTTCGTTCCCCAGCCGGGGCATAAACTCGGGGAATTCATACTCGATACGGCCGTTTTCTCTGACCTGCATCACCGTATAGCCGTTCCGAGCCATGTCATCAAGCATCTTCTCCGCCTCTTGAATCGAAAGCTCGGTCTTCAGAGCGACCAAGGCGGGAGTAACGATCCCGTTTTCTTCCTTAGCAGCTAGAAGGATCTGCTTTTCACTAGAGGCGATGCTCCTTTTCTTGGACTCAGCCACAGCCGGTCTGGTATATCTTGCCGCTACCAGACGGCGGATTCCTTCGACCATGGGCATGACTCCGACGAAAAGCAGAGGGAAGATAAAGAACCAAAGACCGGTAACCGACCAGGCGATGCCGAAGGCGATCGTGAAGATGATGCCGGATGTCAGAGAAGCCTCGGCGGATTTCCTCCTCTTGTGATACCTGCGTTGGAGTTCGTCGTCCGCCTCATCGTATCGATCCATTAACAATTATGGTACTCAAGACCGCGGATAAAGTCAATTTTCCTGTTTTGAAGAATTCCCTGGATGGTCTATACTGTGCATTAACGTGCATCAGCAATTGGGTAGAGAGGTTTGAAGGTGGCAAAAAAGAAATCGGATTCTCAGAGAACCAGGTTGGAAAAGGAACTGAGTACGGCGATCAAGCAGATAGACGAGGAGGGGCTGATCTTCCTGCTTCAGCAGACCCAGATCCTGACCCACAACGCCCGGGTGGATAAGCTCAACCGTGAGATCGTAGAGCTGGAGCAGAAAAAGACAAAAAGCGGCAAAACCAAAACCGCGCCCCGTACACCCGCTGCAGCCGCCGCGGTCACCATCGATGAGTCGGAGAACGGGAAAGCCTTCTTCCTGACCCTTGGCGGTACCCGGAAGATAATGGATTTGGAAGAGATGCGCCGATTGGTAAAGATCTGCTACTCCACCGAAACCAAGACGGACGCCCTGAAGCAGCTGTACACGGTCTTCACCCGTGAGCGGGGAGATGTCCTGGCCGACGCCAAGATCAGCGGACCCGGAAGCCCCATCATCGAGGGACTGTTTCACGCCATCCGCAGCACCTACCAGCTGAAAGACCGCTAAGCCGCGAGTCTACTTTTCATGGAAGCCCGCCATGCCCTTGATCTCGGGGGCCTGACCGGTATCCTCCTCGATGCCCCGGTGCACGATAGCCGCCACACCCGTGGCCAGCCCAAAGAGGTTGATGAAGCCGGTGGCATCCCCGTGATCGTAGGAACTGGCGCCGAAAGAGGCCAGATCCTGGAGGTAGAGGGAGTACGGTGATTTGCGGCCCGCCACGATCACATTGCCTTTGTACAGGACCAGGCGCACCGTGCCGCTGGTGTACTCGGAGATCTTTTCCATGAACGCTTCCAGGCTCTCTCGTAGAGGGGTGAACCATTTCCCCGAGTAGACCAGCTCGGAATAGCGCATGGCAAGCATGCGTTTGAAGTGAAGCGCATCCGCATCCAAAGTGATCTGCTCCAGCTCTCGGATGCCGGCGTGCAAGATCGTTCCCCCGGGTGTCTCGTAGACGCCGCGGCTCTTCATGCCCACCTGCCGGGTCTCCACCATGTCCACCCGGCCGATGCCGTTTTCAGCACCTATGTGGTTCAGCTCCTCTACCAGGGCGAGGGAGGACATCTTCTTTCCGTTCAAGGCCACGGGAAACCCCTTCTCGAACTGTACCGTGATCTCGGTCTCCCGGTCGGGAGCTTCCTGGGGACTCTTGGTGCGCTGGAACATGTCTTCCTTGGGCCGGCTCCAGGGATCCTCCAGATCGCCCCCTTCGTGACTGAGGTGCCAAAGGTTCTCATCCCGGGAGTAGATCTTCTCCTTGGTGATCTTTCCCAGATCGATCTTGTGGGCTTTTGCGTAGTCGATGGCTTCCTCCCGTGAGCGGATGTCCCATATGCGCCAGGGAGCGATCACCTTCAGGTGCGGTGCCAGGGCTTTGTAGGTCAGCTCGAAGCGGACCTGGTCGTTGCCCTTGCCGGTGCAGCCGTGGGCTACCGCATCGGCTCCCTCTTTCAGAGCCACCTCCACCTGATGCTTGGCCTGAAGGGGCCGGGCGATCGAGGTGCCCAATAGGTACTTCTCCTCGTAGATCGCTCCCGCCCGAAGAACCGGAAACAGATAGTCCTTGACGAACTCTTCCCTGACATCGAGCACGTACAGCTTCGAGGCTCCCGAAGCCTTGGCCTTTGTTTCCAGACCGGTCAGGTCATCCTCCTGGCCGACATTGGAACACATGGCGATGACTTCGGCGTTGGGGTAGTGCTCCCGCAGCCACGGAATAATGATCGAGGTATCCAGGCCTCCCGAATAGGCCAGCACGATTTTCTTTATTTCATCCATAATACTTCCTTCCCCTCAAGTTATGTACTGAGTTCGATTTCTCCGGAGTTGAGTTTGTCGAACACCCGGGCCATTATGGCAATTCCCGTATCGATCTCCTCGGTGCCGATGATCAGAGGCGGGGCGATGCGCAGGATGTTTTGTCCCGATCGGAGGATCAACATGCCCTCCTCCCGGAAAGCCTGAAGCAGCGCCGGCATGGAGTCGGCATTCTCCGCTCTTTGCGGCAGCCGTTCCTGCAGGACTTCTATGCCCAGAAGGAGTCCGCGGCCGCGCAGACCGCCTAGAAAAGAATATCCCTTGGCCAGAGCTTCCAGCTTTTCTGCCAGATACTCCCCCTTGTCCCGGATCTGAGCAATAAACTGAGGATTGGACAGGATGTCCCAGACCTTGGAGGCCACTGCTGTGGTGACCGGACCGCCGCCGAAGGTGGTCCCGTGGTCTCCCACGTGAATCAAGGTATTGATCTTTTCCGGGATCAGCACCGCTGACAGGGGAAGGCCGGCGGCCAGGGGTTTGGCCAGGGTAATGATGTCCGGTTCCAGGCCGACCTCGGTCGAAGCGTAGAAACTGCCCGTCCGACTCAAACCGGTCTGGACCTCATCGGCGATCAGGATCAGATCGTGCATCCGGCACAGCCGGTTGAGGGCGGCGGCGAACTCCCGGCTCATCCCCGACAGGCCTCCCTCGCCCTGAATCACCTCCACGATGACCCCGGCAAAACTCTCATCCAGAGCCTTTTCCAAGCCATCCGTGTCGTTGTACTCGGCCACTTCCACACCGGGAACCAGGGGCAGGAAGGGAGCCTGGTACTTCGCATTCGGGGTGACGGACAGGGCGCCCATGGTGCGGCCGTGAAAGCTGTCCGAAAAGCAGAGCAGCTTGTGGTGCCCCTCCCCCTTCCTGCGCAGGGCGTACAGACGGGCATACTTCAGAGCCGTCTCGTTGGCTTCCGAACCGCTGTTGAGAAACTGCACGGCCTGGAAATCGCCGCTGGCCCCATGCACTCCGTGCGCTATCATCTTGGTTGCCAGTTCGAGGGCCGGTTCGGTAATAAAGAGGTTGGAGATGTGGACGAGCTTCTTCATCTGCCGGCAGGCGATCTCTGCCAGGTCTTCTCTTCCGTATCCCAGGGCATTGACCGCAATCCCACCTGTGAAATCCAAATACCGTCGACCTGCAGCGTCCTCCAACCAGACCCCGTCCCCTTTGCTGATCATCAGCAGCTCCGGCGAGAAACAGTTGGGAAGCGGGTGCTCCTTGATCAATGCCGTATCTCTACTCATAACGATTGCTCCTTCACTCTTCTATAGATGAATACAGGTACCCATTCCGCCCTCCAGCAGAGCCCGAAGGGATCCCCGTCCGCAGAACTGTCCGATGATGACTTGCCCCACTCCATGTTTCAGCGCCTCCACAGCCGAGGTGACCTTGGGGATCATGCCTCCAGTGATGGTGCCGGCGGCGATCTCCCGGCGCACCTCGTCCCGGTTCAGGCTCTTCAATACCTGGCCGTCCTTCAGCACTCCGGGGATGTCGGAGATGAAGACCAGGCTATTACTGTTCAGCCTGCAGGCGACTTCGAAGGCTACGGCATCGGCGTTGATGTTCACCCCCACCCCTCTTTTGTCCATGGAGGTCGAGGACAGAACCGGGAGAAAGCCGGCTGTAAACAGCGCCACCAGCAATCGGGGGTCCACCTCGGCCACGTTCCCCGTTCGGGTTTCTTTGCCGTCCACCCTTCCCAGGGTGCGGCCGCTGAAGGTTTTTCCATCGGCGCCGCACAACCCCACCGCGGGCAGACCGCAGGATTGAAAGAAACGGACCAGGTGTTTGTTCACCTTTCCCGACAGGATCATCTCCACCACATCCATCTCCTCGCTTAAGGTGATCCGGATGCCTTCATGAAAGCGGGGCTCGAAACCGAGCTGCTTGCTGATGCGGGTCACTTCCGCTCCCCCTCCGTGTACGATCAGAGCGTAGTGGCCGGCTATCAGATCCTTCAGGTCCGCGGCAAAGGGACGCAGCTGCTCCAGGTCTTCGGCGGTCTTGCCGCCGATCTTCACCGTGATCACCTTCTTTGTAAGCCCCAGGGTATCCACAGGCACCTCGGTTCCGCTTTTTCAGATTTCCCCTGCCAGGGACAAGCCGCTGGTCTCAGGGAACCCCATCCGGACATTCATGTTCTGAACAGCCTGACCGGAGGCACCTTTCATCAGGTTGTCGAGAACCGAGAAGAGAATCAGGGTGCTGCCTTCTATATGCCAGCCGATATCGCAGCGGTTGGAACCGCGCACCTCGGCGGTTTGAGGAATTCCACTACCCCTGAGGCCGATGAAGGGTGCTGCGCCGTAGGCGGAGTCAAAGAACGCAGCAACCTCCTGCTCTGTGATGCTTCGGGACAGGGGAACCATAATAGTGGAGCTCATCCCCTTTCTCAGGGGGGCGAGGTGGGGAACGAAGAGGATCGACGCTTCTGGGGCTTCGCCTCGAAGCTGCTCCTCCATCTCCGAGACATGCCGGTGCCGCTTTCCCGGCGCGTAAGCACAGGCATTTTCGCTGCGTTCGCAGAACAGGTACTCCGCCTTCACCTTTCGGCCGGCTCCGGAGATTCCGGAGATCGAGCTCACATGAATCTCCCCGCCGATCAAACCAGCCCGGGCCACGGGAAGCAGGGGCAGCAGTACCGAGGTGGGATAACAGCCGGGATTGGCGATCAGATCGCTGGAGCGAACATCTTCTCGGTACCACTCTGTCAGCCCGTAGACAGCCTGGTTGAGCAGATCGGCCCGTGGCGGCGGCGAGCCATAGGAGGCCTGGAAGGTTTCGATGCTCTTCAAGCGAAAATCGGCGGACAGATCGATGATCACCGACTTCCCCAGAAATGGAGCACAGAGACGGGCCGATTCGAGATGGGGCAGAGCGGAAAACACCACCTCCGGATTCTGATCCTGTGCTGCTTCGAGGCTCTGGAGAGTCCCTCCATCAGGGATCTTTGCTTTCGGATCCTGAAATCCGGGATCCACTTCGGTTAGTTTCCGGCCCGCTTTCGAGGAGGAGACCGGTAGGATCTGATCGACGTCGGGATGCTCGGCGAGGAGCCGAGCCAGAAGCAACCCGGTGTACCCGGTGGTCCCTAGGATGGCAGCTTTCATTCCACCTCCTCCTCCAGGCCGGGAATGTGCTCCCGCAGGGCCTGGAAGAGCCGGCTGCAGGACACTCCGTCCCTAGGAATGAGCAGGATGGTATCGTCCCCGGCGATGGTTCCCAGCACTTCCCGGATGTTCAGATTGTCGATGGCAAAAGCCACGGTGGAAGCGTGCCCGGGCAGAGTCTTCACCACACCCTGGGGCCCTGAGAATTCGATCGAGATGAAGCCCCTGCGGAAATCCTCCACCAGGCTCTTGTCCGACCCCACCTTGCTGGCGGAATCGGAGAAGGTATATATATACCCCCCCTTGCCGTCCGGGATCTTTCCTACCTTCAGGTATTTCAGATCCCGGGACAGGGTCGCCTGGGTGACGTTGAAGCCCTCCTCGGATAGGAAGTTGAGCAGCACTTCCTGGCTGTTGATCTTCCGGGTTTCAATGATGTGTCGCAACCGGGCAAGGCGTACAGACCGTTCCATAATCGTTGTCCTGCATGTTTATGATATATAGCTGTATATTTTTACATTATTCACAAGAGAAAGACAAGGATCATTTCACGAGGGATTCTGGACTCGCCGACTTGCCGCACCGGCTGTCCTAGGGTACCTTGTAGCCATGGAGCAGGAAACGCAGCTGCTGAAGAGCCTCGGCTTTCCGGATCTTCGATTCCACAGCGCCTTCAACCACTTCGACTTCAAGCGCCCCGGCCGGAGGATCCTGGTCATCGGCCCTATGGGCTCGGGGAAAACCGAGTACAGTGCCCGCGTGTGGCGGGATTCTCAGGTTGCCCAGAGAAAAACCGGATTGGTTCGGGAGATGACCACAGCCTCGGGAGCGGATCGCCGAAAGGTGTTTTTCATCCGTTCGATGCTGGACAAGGAGAGATTTCCCGACTACCCCGCAGACGCCCTGCCCTACCGAAACGGATATGAACGCTGCGGCGATTACACCGCAGACATTAGAGATTCCTTCGAGCTGGAAGCGGTCATCGCCAAACATCCGGAGGTAGGCACCTGGATCGTCGATGAAGCTGCCTTTTACGAGGAACGTCTGGCCTATGTGGTCGAAAACGATTCTCGGCTGCGGGGAACGGTGTTCATCTTTCCCTCGCTGATCCTCAATTTCCGTCGAGAGATTTTCAACGCCACCGCCAGACTGCTCCTCGAAACGGCCACCGACATCTTTCCATTAACGGCCTACTGCGAGCACGGTGAATGTCTGGAAGACTCTCTGAACACCTATCGCTACTATCTCGTTGATGGTCAGGAGTGCCCGGCTCTGTACTTTGACCCGTTGATCATCGTGGGCGGGGATCAGGAGAAAACAGACCCTCGCGAACCCAACTACTGTACCCGCTGCGATGCCCATCACTACCTGCCGGCCAAGGAGTATACCTACCTGATTCTCAAGCCTTTAGGGGAGAAAGCGGCCGCCGGCGATATAGAGCCGCTGCGCATGGAGTTAGCTTTGATCCGGAGCAGCATGGAACAATCCAGGCTGTATCAGCATATGAGCGAGCGCTACCTCGACGTTGAGGAGCCGAGACCGGTGATGATGAATTGCCTGAAGGTTGCCTGCATCGCCGAAAAAGCGTTGAGTTTTCTCTACGCGGAACAGAATCTGGTTTCCCGGCAGCAGGTCATCGAGCTGATCAACACCCTCGGGCTTGATCGGGAGTACCTGGAACGGCGTTTACGGGACAACGGTCGGGTTCTATAATGAGAATCGGGAATAGGCAATTTCGACGTTTCATGAAGCACAGCCTGTGGATCCTCCTATCCTTCGTTCTTGCCCTTACCTTCCTCTCCTGTACGGGAGAACCCCCGGAGATTGTACGGGTATTTTGGCAGTTGAATATCTTTGAAGATCGGGAGCAGGACCTCTCCTATCAAACCCTGAGTCTGTTTGTGAAACCCAACGATCCGGATGGCTTCGAGGACATTGAGGACGTCTATCTTATCAACGACGAGCAGGAGCTGTTTTGGCGTCTCGACGCCGAGTCCTGGGCCCAGTCAGGCTCGGCTCAGGAGATATGGATCGGGAGCAATTCCTTGAAAATGCCCGACGGGGCATCATTTCCCGCGGGGGAATACCGGATTCTGCTCCGGGATATCGGTGGGGATTCAGCGGAGCAAACGATCCGCCTCGAACTTCTTTCCCTCAAAGAGGCGCGCAGGTATCTGCCGAAGGTGACCGTCGGCAGCGGGGAGATTTTAGTTGCTGGAGAAAACACCTCGTACCAGTTGTGGCTCTACGACGCCGATCGACGCTACGTCAATTCTTTTCCAGCCTCAACTGGCTCGGTGGCGCTTGATACAATCATCAAGTCCCAACCTCCTCTGCAGGGTGGGTTCAGTTTCAAGGTCTATTCTTTCGTAGAAAATAGAAATCTGGGCGTCACTTCGGGACCCTATTATGTGAAACCGTGAATCGTAGCTTTGAAGGTCGCTGTCACGGCGACTCTCGCGTTGCCTTTTCCTTCACTTCAAGTGCTTGAATTTCAGCATTTACCTTGTCAATGTCGGCGACGAGCGAGTTCAGGGTTTCTTGATCGCTCTTTGCCGGGGTCTTCTTCTGAGCCCGGAAGTAGCTCTCCCCAAGCTGGGTGTAGAGTTTCTGCCGTTTCCGCATCTCCGCCGAGATGCTGGCCTTGATCCCGAGGATCCGGGCGGACCTTCGAGTCGCCCGGACCGTGGCTTTGAAAACGCCGCTCAGTCCTTTCCCCGCCTTCTCGGCGGCAGGACCCAGCTCTTTTCTGACTTTTTTCGTTGTCTCGAACAAACTGTACTTCGCCCGCTCTGCCGCCGGGACTATATCGTTTTCGACTTTCTTTTGAATCCCTTCGGTGAGCTCCTGGGCAGCCTTTCCCACCTTGGCCGCTGCGCTGACCGTCTTCTCTGCGACCTGTTTCGCTTTTTTCGTCACCTTACGGGTCGTCTCTTTGGCCTCCGATACCGCGGATTTGGGCGCGCTCGGTTTATGGGCGGGTGTTGTCTTGGTAGTGCTTGCCTCGCTAGCTACGCTGGCTCCGCTCGCTGCGCGAGCATTTTTTAAACTGGAGGCACTTCCCGATTTTGCCTTAGTTGTTTTTGTTTTCTGTGCTTTCTGCTGTTTGCTGCTTTTTTTCTGCTCGGCCATAATCTTTT
>CAZBXU010000108.1:0-12607 GCA_964495755.1 uncultured Spirochaetaceae bacterium
TGAACCCATGCTACTCGGAAGTTCCGTTCAATGTACACCACTGAAGAGAATTTTTTCCAGTAATGCTCGCAATCTTGGGTATTCCCCAATTATTTTCAACTGCTGCTTGTGGTCGTTCGTTCACCCGGGGGACCGGCTGCGTGCGAACTCGGGGCTTAGACTACTTCGTAACCCTGCCCTTCGATAGCCTGTTTTATGGCATCGATGGGCAGCCGCTCCTCTTCGAAGTCAACGCTGACGGTTTTATTTTCCAGACTGACCGCAACGGAAGACACCCCTTCCAGCGCGCTTACCGCTTTGGTGACAGCCATCTTGCAGTGATCGCAGCTCATACCCTCAACTTTGATGATTTTGCTGGTCATATGGTTACTCCTTGTTTCACCCTGAATCGCCTCAAACTCAATGAGTTGCTGACCACAGAAACTGAGCTGAAAGCCATGGCCGCCCCGGCGATGATGGGGTTGAGCATCCCCAGAGCTGCAACAGGTATTCCCACAATGTTGTAAAAGAACGCCCAGAACAGATTTTGCTTTATCTTCCGCATCGTCTTCTGGGAGAGTTGGATCGCGGCGGGAACACTCATCAGATCTCCATTCATCAAAGTGATGTCCGCAGATTCCATGGCAATGTCCGTTCCGGTCCCCATAGCCATTCCGATATCCGCCGTGACCAAGGCCGGGCCGTCATTGATGCCGTCTCCGACCATGGCCACAATCTTTCCCTGATTACGAATCTCTTCCACAGCCTGGGCTTTTCTTTCGGGAAGTACCCCGGCCATGATATCGGCTACACCGACCTCCCGGCCGATAGCCTCGGCAGTCCTGCGATTGTCGCCGGTAATCATGTAAACCTGAAGCCCCATCTCCTTGAGTGCTTGGATGGCTCTGCGGGAGCTGTCCTTGACCCTATCAGCAACGGCCAACAGCCCCTGGGCGGTTCCATCCACAGATAAGAGAATCACCGTTTTCCCCGCCGCCTCGAGTTCGCTGACCTTCTCTTCCACCGCTTGTACCGCGACATTGTGCTCGTGGAGATAGCTCCGGGTGCCGATTAGAACGGCGCGGCCTTCGACCACAGCTTGAACCCCCTTTCCGGGAGTAGCCTGGAATTCGGTGGGCTCCTCAATTCTCTTCAGTTCGCTGCGGGCCGCCTCAAAAACGGCGATCCCCAAAGGATGCTCGGAGTTTTTCTCCGCCGCTCCGGCAACACGCAACAGATCTGAACGGCTCCAGCCGTTCAGTGCTACGACATCCGTTAAAGAGGGTTCGCCCCGCGTAATCGTACCTGTCTTATCCAGAACCACGGCGTCGAGCTTGTAGGCAAGCTCAAGACTCTCACCACTGCGGATTAAGATACCGTTCTCGGCTCCCTTTCCGGTTCCCACCATGATCGCCGTCGGCGTAGCCAATCCCATCGCGCAGGGACAGGCAATTACCAGAACCGCCACAGCGCTGACCAAGCCCATGGTTAGGTTGCCCGCCGCAAGAAGCCAGATGAGAAAGGTAATCACGGCAACCCCGAGCACAACGGGTACAAAAATCCCGGCGACCCTGTCGGCCAATCGTTGGATCGGCGCCTTGGACCCTTGGGCTTCTTCCACCACCCGAATGATCTGAGCCAAAACGGTATCTTTGCCTACCTTGGTAGCCTTGAAACTGAAAGCGCCAAAGGTGTTGATCGTTGCCCCGATTACCCGATCTCCCGCCGCCTTCTCTGCGGGGATGCTCTCGCCGGTGATCATGCTTTCGTCGACCGCAGAGCTTCCGTTGATGATCTCACCGTCCACGGGAATCTTTTCTCCGGGCCGCACGAGCACCACCTCCCCGACCTGCACTTCCGCGATCGGGATATCCACCTCCTCGCCGCTGCGCAGCACCCGGGCTGTTTTGGGCTGAAGTCCGATCAAACGTTTTATCGCATCCGAGGTTCTGCCCTTGGCCACAGCCTCGAGAAGCTTGCCGAGCAGGACCAGGGTAATGATGATCGCCGACGCTTCAAAATACAGGGCGGGACTCTGTCCTTCCGGAAGGCTGCGAAGGAAACCATTGTAGATGCTGTATAAATAGGCTGCACTGGTCCCGAGAGCCACCAGGACATCCATACTGGGGCTTCCCGATCTCAGGCTTTTGAAGGCATTTTTGTAGAATCGATAACCGACGATAAACTGTACGGGAGTCGCCAAAACAAGCTGAACGATCGGGTTGTGAAGAAACATCAGCGCTTCTATGTTGAACAACCCCGCAAACATCGCCACCAGCAGGGGTATACTCAGGGAAGCGGATACGATGAAGCTCACCCGTAGCTTACGCGCCTCCCGCCGTCGAAGCTCTTTCTCACGATCCGTGCTATCGCCGGCTTTCGGTTCCTGTATCGCATCATAGCCCAAATCTCTGATCAGCTTTTCAAACTGACCGTCTTCGACCAACTTGGGGTCGTATTCAACCGTAGCCTTCTCCGTGGCCAGATTGACCGAGGCGAGGTTGACTCCCGAAACGTTTTTCAACCCCTTCTCAATGCGCAGTGCGCAGGTCGCACAGGTCATCCCCGACACTGCCAACGTTGCTCTTTCCTTTCGTTCGTTCATAGATCCTCCAACGGCTCCACTGCTCTCCCAGGACACCCGCCTTCACCTATCACAGAGGCTCAGCTTCAAGTCTCTGTACATCACCGAGACATCCTGCCGATCGTCGTCATCAGCTCATCGATCACCTCGTAGCGTCCCTCCTGGATCTGATTCAGAACACAACTGCGGATATGAGCTTCCAGCAATCCCTTGCGCACGCCGCTCAGAGCTGCTTCAACCGATGTGATCTGATTCAGGATGTCATCACAATACACATCAGAATCCACCATCCGCGCGATCCCTCGAACCTGGCCCTCTATCCGGCGCAAACGATTCACCAGATTCACCTTGGTTTCATCTGGATGGTGAGCTGTTCGAATTAACCGACCATTCTTGCCATTTCCAGCCATGTAGGGTACCCCCCTATGGTATTCAAGATAACAAATATTACCATATTGATCAAGTACATTATCACAGACTGGGGGAGATAGGGCTTGAGAAGGGAACCAGGATTTCTCGACAGGCATGCAACCGGGAGGGCGCTTTCGAGTGACTTTATCGCCTTGACGGGAGGCAGATGCCGGCGTATTGTCTTTGGATAGCGGCACGATGGCAACAAAACGAGACAATCTGCGGGATGCAAAACCCGTCAATTCCCTATTCTACATCTTCGCCTCCCAGTACCTGCGTCCACCGATACGGAGGTTTTTCAAGCTTCAAACGTTGAACAAGGACATCATTCCTCGTACCGGACCGGGAATACTGGTTGCCACTCATGTCAACTTCTTCGATCCGATCTGGATCTACGACGTGGTCGATAGGCCGATCCATTTTGTTGCTACCGAAGAGCTGTTCCGAGGCAGGATTCTCAAAGCAATCGTTCGTCTGTTCGGGACCATCCCCTTTCGTAGACAGGCTCAGGATTTCCAATCGATAAGGACCATCATCAGGATGCTTCAAGCGGGAGGGCTGGTCGGTATCTATCCCGAGGGCACCCGGACCTGGGACGGCACCAATGCTCCGATCATTCCGACGATCGCCCGGATCATTCGGCGGATGAGAGTACCCGTGTACTCCTGCCGGCTCGAGGGTGGGTACCTCCACTTTCCCCGCTGGGCCGACAAGTGGCGGCCGATTCGCGTGCGCCTGATCTTCGATCAGCTGTATACCTCGGAAACGATCCCCGATTCGGAAGAACGGGTCATCACCGATATTGCCGAAGCGATCCGTATCCCTGATTACGGGCTGAAGGTACCGAAGGTAGAACGCCGGGTACCCGGTTTGGCTTCCGGAATCCACAAGATTCTCTATCGCTGTCCCAACTGTCAGAGCGTAGAGAGTATGAGAGCCGTAGAACCTTTGTCGACCAACCAGGTGGAATGCCACAGCTGTTTTGCGACCTGGAAGGTCGATCTTGGCAGCCGCCTGACTCCGGTCGACGAAGATGGAGAGACCGCGGGGGAATCAAAAACTGTAGCAGAGATCTACCGGCAGATCAAAGCGATGCCCCTGAGGCCGACCCGCTCCAGTCTGATTCGTCTCGAAGAAGGAGAGAAGCTCTACCTGGTCAGCCGGCCCCACTTCCTGTATCGGGAAAGGCAATATCCCAACTTGCGGATTTTCGGATTCGGCCGGGCCTTTCTGACGGACAGACGATTCATCTTTCGCGGTCGTCTCAAGAGGAGGGGGAGGGTTCGTGTGGCGGTTCCTTTAGAGGAAATCGATTCTCTCATCATCGAACCGGGAGACAAGCTTCATTTGATTCACCGAAAACAGCTGTATCGGATACCGTTCCGTCGGGAAAGCCCGGTCAAATGGTATGATTATTTGGAGCGACTGATCGACCTGCGTAAGAATAGCAGCATACCGGCCTGAGCAGGCTGCTGTCAAACTTCATTCTGGATTGCTTTCAACTCCATAGCATAGCCATCACGAACATGTTGCCGCATGGTGCTTTCCGCACGGTCGGAGTCTCCGGAAATGATACTCTGCACCAGATTTCGGTGGCGCTCAGGATCGTCGTGAAGCCAGTCGATATGATAGGCATTGGATAGGATAACCGTATGCAGGTTGTTCCTGTTGATCGACTGAATCAGTTCCGGACACCGGGTGGTGTTTACGATCTTTTCGTGCAGAGTATAGTGAAGATTGGCCTTGTCCTGCCGACTCATCCGATCATCAAGAAGCTCCCGATCGCACTCCCCGGCCATTTCCATCAGTTGTTGTTTTTCATCATCTGTGATGTTTTGGGCGGCCAGACGAGCCGCCATTCCCTCTAAAGCTTCCCGGACGATGTAGCGCCCGTAGATCTTCTCCGCCGTGATCTCAACGACCATGGCACCCCATTTCGGCTCGATCGATATCAGGCCGTCCTGCTCGAGAAAACGCAAGGCTTCCCGGACCGTGATTGTGGTCGTGTTGAACTTTTCCGCCAGCTTTCTCTGGGGCAGACGCTCCCCCGGAGCGTACTGTCCTGCAATAATGGCATTGCGGATAGCTTCGTAGACCTTTTCGTATTCGGTTCGGAAATCTGCCATCTAGTGCTCCCTCATACGACCCGGGTCATCTCCTTATACCGACCCTGTAGAAACCTCTCGATGTTCTGCAATATATTCTGTTGAATCCGAAAATTCGCTTCCACCGTGTTCGAGGCTACATGGGGTGTGAGAATCACGTTGGGAAGCTGTCGAAGATCTTTGGCCGTGGACACAGGCGCATAGGGCTCGTTGTGAAACACGTCCAGGGCGGCTGCCCTCAACTGTCCTACCTTCAATGCATCGTAGAGGGCATCTTCGTCGATCAGAGCCCCTCGACCGGTGTTTATCAAGTATGCCGAGGATTTCAGAGCGGACAGTCGATCGGCATCAAAGAAGTTCAGCGTCCCCTCCAACACCGGCATGTGAATCGTAAGGATGTCTGGCGATTCCGCAAACTCGGAATAATCCGTGAAATACTCGCTGAGGCCGTACCTGCGGTAAAACTCCTCTTTCCCGAACCCCTCCCTGGACAGCTGTTCCTCGAGAGCGAGGCTGTCGAAGGCAATCACCTTCATCGCCAGACCGCGGGAGGCGATCGTTGCCACCTGCTTGCCGATCTTGCCGAATCCCGCCACGCCCAAAATTTTTCCCGCAAGCTCCATAGTCGGGACAGGCTCGAAACGGGATTCCCGCATCGATCGGTCAAAAGCGGGGATATTTCGTACCAGACTTAGAATCAGCGCTACTGTGTGTTCCGCCACAGACTGATCCAGAGTACCCGGTGTGATCGTGACCATGATGTTGTTCTCTTTACAAAGCTCAAGATCCACCCCGTCATAACCGACGCCGTGGCGGGCAATCAGGGCGGGACCCTCACCGGCTGATTCCGCCAAGGCCTGATACAGCTGTCCACGATAGCGGTACGTTCCCAAAATGGTAATTTTGGCCCTGCTGTCACGTATACACCGTGCCAGATTTTCCTCTTCTTCCTGGCAGGAGATCCAATCGTAGACGGACCCATATCGGCGAAAATTCTTTTCCCCTTTCACAAACTGGGCTTCTGTGCAGATAACCGTTTCCTTCACAAAGCTGTCCTTTCCCATCATGTTTTAAACATTCCCCAAATTCCCTCGGCCTGCTCCAGGGAGGCAACTACCGGCAACAGTGCCAAGGCCTGCCGATCCAGCTTGGCTGCGATGAAGTCGAGGTCCTCAAAGCTTAGATCACCCCAGATTATCAGAGGTTTGCGATCAAGGATCTTTCGATAGTAGGGGAACAAATCCTCAGCCCTCGGTCCACCAAAGTCGATGTGCAGCTCCACGGCACTCAAGGGTGTTTCGATTAGGAACTCCACCGGAATGTAGCTGCTTGGATGGAGATGAATCACGCTGGTATCGAAGCTGCCGGCCATCTGGTGAATTGCCGGAGCGACAAAGCTGCCGAACAACTCCGGAGACAGGAGTGCGGAGGCATCCTCCTGCAGCCATACACCCTTTCCCGGAAGCCACACTCCGTAGTAAAAAGAACCCGTACCTCCGTGAAAATCCGGAATCATCCCGAGCTGTGACCGGGCAAAAGCGATCCAGAGGGCGGTCAACCTCTGAACAACCCGCTTCAGTTCATCCGGACGATCCATGAGGGAGTAGAGAAAATCAGGACTGCCGTACAGCGCGGCCAGAAGATCGGATATTCCCCGCATCAGGGTGGCAGCCAGAGGAAACCGCCCCCGGCTTGCCTGAGTCAGCCGCTTCAGAAACTCCAAGGCTTTCTTTACCCAGGGATCCTTTGGGTCGAACTCAGGGACATCCTTTGCCCCCTGAAAGTCCTCCGGTACCTTACTGCGGGAAGAACCGGTCGTATGATCGGTAATCACTCCGCAGCCCGCCAGCGCTTCCATCCAGGGGATTCCCCAGAAGGCAGCAGCGCTCCACAGAAAATCCCCGGCTGTCTCGTCGTGAAGCTGAAATATTCGCTCGTACTCAGGAATGAAGGGCTCGACCTCAAGATCTTCGGGAAGGATCTCTCCTTCCGGCAGGAAGGATTCCGTTCGGTATCTCTTCAATGGGTAGTAGGTGTCTCTAAAAAATCCGACGAGGGGTCCTTCGGAGTTGGTCATGGCGAAGAATCGTTTGAACCCGTCGACGCGTTCCTCTATGCTCAGCTTTTCCACTCGAAAAATCTCCCCCTATCCCTTTCTCCACCCTTCAGGTGTGTGTCCCGTTTCCACCCGGGCGTCGAAGTAGGCTGCCAAATTCTCCAGGGGCAGGTTTCCGTGGATTCCTCCCGGTGTGGACATGACGAACCCGGGGACCTCCCGCGTTCGTTCATGCACCCGCAGAACATGTTGCCGAACTTGCTCCGGAGATCCATGCATAATAACTCCGGTCTCTATCCCACCGATTACGATTTTGTCACCGAAAACATTCAGTATCTTCTCGAAGTCCGTCGCCGGGTTCTCCAGCATCACCCCCTCCACTCCGGTGGCTCTCAAGGACCTGAGGAACTCGTTCATGTTGCCATCAGCCACGAAAATCACCTTTTTCCCTCTTTGTTTCGCCGGGCTCCAAAGCTGCTCATAACGGGGAAAGATATACTTTTCGTACCAAGCCGGTGCGAACATCGGACCCCTGGCGTCGACCAGGTCGTCGTGACAAAACACGAATGGAGAGTCGATCTCTGCCAGCATCTCAATCATTTCGAGGGATTTGGGAAATACAACTTGAATAAATTTCTCGTCAAATCCTTCCGGGTCCATGGCCGCCGCCATGAGAAAGACTTCCCATCCGAGGTACTCAACCCCCCACATGAATAGGGTTGTATACAGCATGTAGTAGTACAGGCCCACATTTCCGAGTAGCTTCGACCTGCGTTGGATTTCCTCGGAATCCAAGCGGTGCGGAGAGGGCGTACGCAACTCCTCGTATCTGGGATCCAGGGTTTCCGACTGCCAAAACTCTTCGACCGATGAGAAGGGATACACATGACGGGCTACCGTGTTGTACAGTCCCAGGTGGGCTTCTTTGTAGCCTCCCCCCACATCTCTCACCTCTCCGAATTCCAGCGGCACCGGCGCATTCTCCTCGGGGACCCGGTTGATCAGGTCGATTCCGAGCGCGTGGTAGGCTTCCCGGTACGCTTTCGGTGTCTGGGTGTACGGATCCAGTCCCGTGGCCAGACGAATCAGGTCGGGATGATTGAGGGTTTCCTTGGAGGGGCGCTTTCCCGAGTTCTTCTGTTGTAAGTCCGCCAGGGCGAGCACATCCCGTTTCACCGCTCCACCTTATCAACTCAAGATCTGCTTCAGCTCACCTGACACCGCGCGGGCTGATTTTCCTAGAAATATCGTATCGATGCTGCAGGCCACGAAGTTGAAACCTTCTTTGAGCAGCGCCTGCACGGCTTCGGCCTCGGGGCGGACTTCATGAATGCCGACGGCCTTACCCGCCTTGCCGGCAGCTGCGAGCACCCGCTTTCTCGCCTCGGCCATTCGGGGATGGCTAAATTGAGCCACAATGCCCATAGAACCGGAAAGATCGTAGGGTCCCAAAAACACCCCGTCCAAACCTTCCACAGATACAATTTCTTCTATCTTGTCCACCGCCAGGTAGTGCTCGATCTGAGCCAATACGATCACCTCGTCATTGATCGAGTTGAAGTAATCTTCGAAGTTGTTGCCGTAGCCGCTGGCTCGTCCCAGAGAAATTCCCCGCGCACCGTCGGGAGGATACTTGGCCGCCTTTACCGCTGCCTCCGCTTCTGCACCGCTGTTTACCAATGGAACGATGATCCCGCCGGCCCCACAATCGAGAACGCGCTTGATGACCGCCGGGTTGTTGTCCTCGACACGAACAAAGGTTTCGGGTCCGTGAGCGCGGATGCCGGCAAGCAGCACGGGAAGGGTTTCGTAGGTAATTGAGGTGTGCTCCATATCCACGGTGATCCAGTCAAAACCGGCGTCCGCCATGATTTCAGCGGAAGCGAGATCTCCAATCATGATCCAGGAACCGAGGGAAGGCCGGCCTTCCCGAAGCTTCTGCTTTACCTTGTTTTCGACCCGCATAGGCCCACCTAACCTTTCATACCTGTCAAAGCAACACCCTCAATGATTCGTCGTTGAAAAACCACAAACAAGAAAATAACCGGGAGAACCACCAGGGTGGTCATGGCCATTAGGAGGCCGTAATCGACGAAACGTTCAAAATCGATAAAGGTAGCCAGCAAAACAGTCAAAGTCTTGTTCGCTTCCTCGGTCAGCATGATCAAGGGCCAGAAAAGATCGTTCCAGGTCAACAGGAACTTGAGGATGCCGAGTGCCGTGCACCCGGTGGCCACAACCGGAAAAACGATCCGAATCAGGATAGTAAATTCGGAAGCGCCGTCAATCCGGGCTGCACTGATTAGATCCTGGGGAATCCCCAGGCAATACTGGCGCATCAGAAAAATTCCGAAATTGCTGATCGAGAAAGGTATAATCACACCCCAGAGGGTATTCACCAATCGGATCTGGGTAGCGACAATGTACAGGGGAATGGCGATCGTGAAGGGCGGTATCATCAGCCCGGACAAGATTAGGATGAAGATCAGGTTGAGTCCGACAACCCGATACTTGGCTATGGCATACCCTACCATAGTGGAAAAAAAGATGGTAATCAGTGTCGTCATACCCGATATAAACAGGCTGTTATACAACGTGCGGAAATATTGAACCTGAGCAAAGACTCTTTGGAAGTGTGCTAATGTCGGCTTTGTGGGAAGAAAGATAGGTGGACGTCTGATTATATCGGTGTTCGGCTTGAATGCCGTGGAGATCATCCAGAAGAAGGGAAATAATATGATCAAGGCAACAATCGAAAGAACTACGTAGGTGATTATTTTTTTGGCATCTTGTTTCGTGCCGTAGCCCATCCCTCCCCTCCTTTCTAGAATTCCACCTGAGTTCGGCGTTCGAAGAAACGAAGCTGCATCAATGTCACTGCCAGAATAATGATCAGCAGGACCATGACATTAGCGCTGGCCTTGCCGAAGCTCAAGTATAGGAAGGCGTACTGATATACCCGGAATCCCACAGTGGTAGTGGCGTGTCCCGGGCCGCCGCCGGTCATGACGAAAATCTCGCTGAACACCTGCAGGTTGCGTATGGTGTTGTTTATAATGACAAACCACATCGATGGCGCAACCAAAGGAATCGTGATGCTCAACAACTTGCGCAGCGGATTAGTTCCATCGATGTCGGCGGCTTCGTACAGCTCGGAAGGAATAGCAAGAAGCCCCGCTAAAAAGATAACCACATTGTAGCCCAGGGTCTGCCAGATGTTCATGACGGCAATGCTCGGCAGGGCCAGCTTGAGGTCCCGCAACCAGTTCAGACGGGGAAAACCCAGTTTGCCCAGCAGTAAATTCAGAACACCGAGGTAAGGCTCGTACATCCAGCTGAATACGATCCCCACAGCGATTACGCCGGCCACGCTGGGGATGAAGTACAGGGCGCGAAAAAACCCTCGTGCCTTCACGATCGAATTGAGAACAACCGCCAAGATGAGTGAAATGATCGTTCCAAGAGGAATCGTCAAGGCCACGTAATAAAAGGTATTTTTCAGAGAACCCCAGAAAATTTTATCCTTGAAAATATCCAAATAGTTATTGATCCCGTTGAACACCCAGGGATTTCCAGCGCCACGAATCAGATGCAGAGACTGAATCAGACAACGGATCGTGGGGTAGAAAGTGAACAGCAGGTAGGAGAGCAACCCGGGAATGACGAAGATATATCCCCAGCGTAAAATGGGATGGGAAATATCGTGGATGAATTTCTTTCCTATACTCATCCTCGCTTCCATGCATCGTCCTTAATGATCATTGAGATAAAGGCAGGCGCATGAGCGCCTGCCTTATAAAAACACTAAATATTTATCGAACGCCGATCTCTTTGAGCCGTTTGCGTCCGTAGGCCGCCATATCTTTCATCAGGGCGCCTGCATCAGCGTTTTCATTTGTCAACAGATCAACGGCCGCTTCACCCAGCTTCGCTTCCAACTCGGCCTGAAGGGTGTTGGGATCCAGATACACGTTGCGCACGATTGGCCGCTCCGTAGTCATGGTCTGGAACACCTCGAAGTAGGGCAATTCTTTGAAATACGGATCATCCTGGGCCGACTTCAATCTCGACATGCCGCCGTTGTTCTTGGCGATGCGCAGTTCGTTCTCCTCATTCACCAGGAACATATTAAAATCCCAGGCCACATCGGGATTCTTGGAATCGACGGTGACACAGTTCAGAGCCAGCCAGGGCATGGCACCGGTCTGATACCGTCCGAACGGAGCTTTGCCGCTGGCCAGTGGAGCGATCCCGTATTCAGCGTCCGGAGCATTTTCTTTCAGCCAGCTGGCAAAGAAAGACTCCCGATTGGTCATGGCCGCCAATCCGAGACCAAAGGCTTGAATCGGTGTGGGCAGGGTTGTATTGGTCACCTTGTACTTGAACACCAGATCGTGGAAGAACTGCGCTGCCTCGATCCAGCCCGGGTCGTCGAATATGACGTCCGTGAAATCCTCGCTGTAGTAGAAGCTCTTGCGGGTATCCACCCAGGCTGCCGCGTACTTGCTGAATTTATCTCCGATTCCCTGATGTCCCCCTGCGTAGCGAAGCGCTATTCCAGCTTGGGACATCTGTCCGCCTTCCCATTTGGTCAGTTTCTCGGCTGCCTCAACCATGTCAGGAATGAACTCCGGCGGGTTATCGGCATTCAATCCAGCTTCCCGGAACAGGTCCTTGCGGTAGTAGAGCATCTGTCCCGCATCCACCTCGGCACCGCTCCAGCCATAGTATTTGCCCTTTACTTTTGACAAGCTGAGCGTGTAGGGCGTGAATAGATCCTCCATATACTTCGCGGCCCAGTCCGGGGCCGGGACCAGAGCCTTGGCCATCAGACCGACCTGTGCCTCGGTCCAGCCAATATCCGGAGCGGTGCGAGACTCAAAGGCGGCACTCCAAATTGCCCTCTGCTGAGCATTGGGAATTTCCCGAACGGAGATACTCACGTTTGGGTGAATCGCCGAATAGGCCCGGCCGATCTCCTGAGCCAAATCATCGAAGCCCGGGCGAGTTCCCAGCACATGCCAGTAGGAAAGCTCGATCTTTTCGGTGGGGAACGCAAAACTCGGATTGAACTCCTCGATCGGTGTCTTTTCCGCCGCCGCTGCCGCCGTTGGCGCGGCTTCTTCCTGTCCACCGGTGGCGAAAATCAACGCCCCGGACAACAGCAGGATTACCAGGGAAATGACTGCTTTTTTCATTTCCAAACCTCCTTGTGGGGTTTTCCTTAAACGTATTAAGGATAAAGTAACCATATAACATATGGTACCGAGACCGTCCCGGTTTTGATTAACCTATTATACATGGTATACCATGTATGTCAATATTTTTTTCGAAAAACGGTGCGGGGGATCTGACGGCTTTCGATCAGGAGATACGGATCTTCTGGAGCCGCTTCTCTTCCTTACTATGCGTATACTGACTCAGACGAATACGGTGGGAGAGGATCCGCTCTATCAACCCCCGGCTGATTGC
>CAZBXU010000109.1:0-12576 GCA_964495755.1 uncultured Spirochaetaceae bacterium
CGGTGGTCGCCGTATCATTATAGGTACGATATCGATCGGCAGAGAGAGGCTCTCCGCTTGGGTTCGCAGAAGCTCTTCCCGAACGCCGTGCATGCTGACCCGGTCGTAGCCCTCGGTGACCGTAGTGAGCAGGGTAACCTCGTAGTCTCGGGAAGCAAGAATTTCTCGAAGAGCCTGGGTGCAGTCTTTCCCGCTGCTCCAGGCCAGGAGTACGGGTTGGCTCATTAAAAAATTCCGAATGCGGGTAGGTACGGCCGAAAACTCACGAGCAGCCGGTTGTGGAACCGCAGGTCAAGCACTTCAGACAGGTGCCGTTTCTCACCATGGTGAGATGTCCGCAGACCGGGCAGGGATCGCCCTCGTAGCCCTGCATGCGGGCCATATTCCAGGCTTCGGCGGCTTCGTTGCTGACCGCGCCGACCGGCACCGGCTGCGGCTGCGGCTTGGGCGAACCCGCGCTGCCGTTACCACCGGCTGTCTGCTCCGGCGCCTGCTTTCCAGCTCCGTTGCCGCCGGCCTCTTCAAGCTTCCGGATGCCGTTGGTCATGGTGGCGATAAGATCGTCCGGTTTGACCTGAACCAGATCGGTACGCTTGAGATAGGCCAGGGCCAGATCGCGGAAGATGAAGTCCAGAACTGAGGTCGTGATCTTGATGTTGTCATGACCCTGGACGATTCCGTTCGGCTCGAAACGGGTGAACACGAAAGCATCTACGTACTCTTCCAAAGGAACCCCGTACTGCAGACCCAGGGACACGGCTATGGCGAAGCTGTTGAGAAGGCTGCGGAAGGCGGCGCCTTCCCGATGCATGTCTAAAAAGATCTCACCGAGACTTCCGTCCGGATACTGCCCGGTGCGTAGGAACAGGCTGTGCCCGCCGATCTTGGCTTTCTGGGTGTAGCCGTCGCGGCGGCTCGGCAAAGACTGGCGTGTGTGCCCGGAATCGGATGCGGGGACAGGTGCGGGGGAGACGGCGTGTTCTTCCGCCTTCGTTGCGGGGGCATCTTGCTCGTCGAGCTGATCGGGGCTCCGCTCAGCGCGACTCTGGAGAGCCAGGATCTGTTCGGCCAGACGCTCGCCGGAAGCGCTGAGGGTGGACAGGGGCTGGCTGAGCTTCGATCCGTCCCGATAGATGGCGATGGATTTGAGCATCCTCTGCCAGGACAGAAAGTAAGCTCCTTTGACATCCTCCACGGTGACGGAGTTGGGCATGTTGATGGTCTTGGAGATCGCCCCGGATACGAAGGGCTGAACCGCCGCCATCATCTCGATATGGGCCCGCCAGGGGATGAAGCGGGTGCCGATGCGGCCCACCTTGCTCGCCGTATCAAACACGGCATAGTGCTCCCGCTCCAGATGAGGGGCGCCTTCGATGGTCATGGTCCCGCAAGCGAAGCGGTCGGCCTCTTCGATCTCCTCCGGAGTGAAACCAAGATGTCGCAGCAGTTGGAAGCCCCGCTTCCTGTAGGTCTGGCCGGAGATGCCGAGCTTCTTTTCCAACAACTCCTCACCCAGGACCGCGGGCGCAAAGGCGGAATGAATGGAAAAGGCGCTCTCCAGGGACTTATCAATGCCCTTTAGCACGGTTTCGCTGAATCCCTTGGCCTTCAGTTTTTTCCAGGATACCCCCGGAGCGGATTTCAGGGTTCTCCGTCCCAGGCAGTAGGTGGTGATTTCCTCGATCTGTTTCTTATCGTAGCCCAGCTGTTCCAGGGCCGGCGGGATTGAGGTGTTGATGATCTTGAAGTAGCCACCCCCGGCGAGCTTTTTGAACTTCACCAGGGCAAAATCCGGCTCCACCCCTGTGGTGTCGCAGTCCATGACCAGCCCTATGGTTCCGGTCGGCGCGATCGCGGTGGCCTGCGCGTTGCGGTAGCCATGGCTCTCCCCATGCTGCAGAGCCTGGTCCCAGACGTGCCGGGCCGCCTCGAGCAGCTGGGAGGGACAGGTTTTCGGGTCCAGAGCTTTGGGGAACACGGTCAGCCCTTCGTACTCCCCCTCTTCTGCGCTGTAGATGGCCCGGCGGTGATTGCGGATCACCCGCAGCATGTGTTCCCGATTGGCTTGAAAGCGGGGGAAGGGTCCGAGCTGTTCGGCCAGCTGGGCGGAGCTCAGGTAAGCCTGCCCGCTGAGCAAGGCCGTCAGACAGGCGGCCAGGCTGCGTCCCTGTTCGCTGTCGTAGGGGATGCCCATCACCATGAGCAGGCTGCCCAGGTTGGCAAAACCTAATCCCAGGGTGCGATACTCGTAGCTCTTTCCCGCGATCTCCGGTGTGGGAAACTGAGCCATCAGCACGCTGATCTCCAGCACGATCGTCCAGATGTGAATCGCGTGGAGCAGAGCATCGACGTCGAAGCGGCGTGTCTCAGTGTCGTAGAAGGTCATCAGGTTGAGAGAGGCCAGGTTACAGGCCGTGTCGTCGAGAAACATGTACTCCGAGCAGGGATTGGAGGCCCGGATCTCCCCATCCGTGGGGCAGGTGTGCCATTCGTTGATGGTCGAGTGATACTGTATCCCCGGATCGGCGCAGCTCCAGGCTGCGTAGGCGATCTGATCCCAGATCTTACGGGTCTTGACTTCGATCTTCAGGGAGGGATCCACCCGCCCGGTCAGGACCCAGGGTCCGTCTTCGATCACTCTCTGCATAAACTCCGAGTTCAGCCGAACGGAGTTGTTGGAAGACTGACCGCTGACCGTGTTGTAGGCTTCTTCGTCCCACTCGGTGGTGTACTCCTCGATATCCAGGCCCCGCATCCCCTGCGCCAGGAGCTGAAGAACCCGGTAGATGTAGCTCGGCGGCACCGTCTCCGCCAAGGCCCGGCGTATCGCCTCCCTTAGACGGGGATTCGCATCCGGATCTAAAGCCGCTGTGTCCGCATCGGGACCTTGGGCGGCGGTGACAGCCTGCTCGATCAGCCGGGTGTGTTTTTTCAACACCTTGCTGCCGATCACCATGGACACAACTTTCTGCTCTTCCTCGACCTTCCAGTTGATGTAGTCTTCCACATCGGGGTGGTCCGCATCCAGGGTGACCATACGGGCCGCCCGGCGGGTGGTTCCCCCGCTCTTGATCGCCGAGGCGGACCGATCGCCTACCTTGAGAAAGGACAGCAGACCGGAGGAAATCCCGCCCCCGCTCAGAGGTTCCTGTTTGGCCCGCAGACGGGAGTAGTTCGTCCCGGTCCCGGATCCGTACTTGAACAGTCGGGCCTCGCTGGTGATCAGGTCCATGATGCCGCCCCGATTCACCAGGTCGTCATTCACGGAGATGATGAAGCAGTTGTGGACCAGGATGTTGTTGGACAGGTACTGCCCACTCTCGGTCTGGATATCGTAGACTTTCATGAGCCCCAAGAACTCGATTCGTTGAATGGGTTCTTCCCGTACAGAGGGAATCATCTTCCCCGGAAAGGCGTCTGAACAAGAGACATCCAGCTTCCCCTGTTTGTCCTCGGAGATGAAACCGATCAGATCACGAAAGCTGCGACGGGCTTGCGAGTAGCCGATAGACAGCTGGTAGGCAGTTCTTCTGTTGATCCGTTTCTCTCGGCAGGCGTACACCCGGGCATAGACGCCGAGGATCAGGAGAAGCGTTAGCACATCCCGTATCAATCCAGGAGAAGTATTGGTCAGCACCACATCGGAGGTGCGGGTTTTTCTGCTGCGGAGCCTAACCGTGCCGTCCGCCTGGAACAGCGAACGCAAATACGCCGTCTGGACGGCTCTTCCTCCCTTGAGAATGGCATCTGGCACGGTCCGTTCGTCAGCTCCATCAAGCATAGCAAATCTGTCCACGAACTCACGGAGGGGCTCGCCATACAGCCGGATCCGTTTTATGTCGAGCTCCCGATTTTCCGCCTCCGCGTCTCGCACGTGATAGTGTACGCCAGGGAACACTCGCTGGATTCGTCCCAGGACGTATTGGAACTCCTGGTCGTTAATAGTCATAAACTCCATGGTAAGACTGCGGTTGCGGCCGCTAGTGTATTGACCTACGAAACCGTCGCCGTGAAGCCATCCGACTAGAGCCGCTTCGTCAACCATTCGGGGCGTAGGAAGCTCGGAATCCCGCGTGTCGGTGGCTGTCGAAAGGCGCAGGTACATGCCGGGCTCAAGTTCATCTGCACGCAGCCATCCTCCCTGGATTCGTCGTTCGGCAGCGGCAAACACGAGATGGTCTCCAGTAGCTTCCAGGAAAGCACCGTTCTTGAGTACTACACGGAAGACCGGCTTCACCCCATTCTCGGCTACAGCCACGACCCTGGTCGTTCCCCTTCCGTTTTCAGTCCCGTCGTAGACCTCGATTCCCGTGAGCCCCCTCTCTACAATCTGGCCAATGGGTACGGGTCCGGTCGGAGTGGATACCGGTGCGTGATACGGCTGGCAGGCATGGGGTTGAGGACGCTCGTAGGCGCTGTCGGCTTTCTTCAGCTTCCCGCTGTCCGGGTCCACATAGTGGTGACCCTGGGCGGGGCCCTTGATGCCGTACACGGCGAACAACCCCGTGTTGAACCACTGGGGTGAATTGGGCGCAGCCATCTGGTGGGCCAGCATGTAGCACAGCTCGTCGTAGAAACTCTGGGAGTCCTCGTCGCTGTCGAAGTACCCGTAGCGTTTGCCCCAGTCGGTCCAGGTAAAGGCCAGGCGGTGAAACACCTGACGGGCGTCGCTTTCGCCGCCGCTCTTGTCGATCCGAGGGGGTACCCCGGTTTTGCGGAAATATTTTTGAGCCAGGATGTCTGTAGCGATCTGGGACCAGAAAGAGGGGACCCGGACGTTTTCCTGCCGGAAGATCAACTTTCCATCGGGATTGCGAATCTCGGATACACGTTTTTCGAATGTGATACCTTGGTATGGATTCTCGCCCGACCGGGTAAAACGCCGCTGTACTTTCATCTTTTCCCCTCCCCAATGACTTGACCGTCGAACCTGTGCAAAGGTCCTACATGGGCATTTAAAGGTATTCAGGAGCAACAACCACTGTGTCGCAGGTGAGTTAAGTCTCTAAAAGAGTAATACGGCTCCGGCCCAATGATCAATAGAAAAGGGCAAGAAAGGTAGGAATTATTTCAATTTGGCGGGTTCGAGCTCGATCACCCTACCCCCCTCCATCCGGGCAATCCTCTTGAGTGAAGCCTCGAGGGTGTCGAAGCCACGGGTGAAACTGTCCGGATCGCTGCGGAGGAACTCCCGCACACGGGCAGCCTGCCCGGGGTAGCTCGAGATCAGCCGGGAGGCGGTCAGCGTGGCGAAGTAGTACTGAACGCCGGATCTGGGCTGTTGAAACAGGTAGGCCTGATATTCATTGACGGTCAGGTAGGGATCCTCGGTATCGTAGCCGACCCAGCGAAAGAACAGCCGCCAAAACTCCTTCTCGTTCTCGGAAAGCTGCTCCCAGGCCTCGATTGCGGCCTGCCTGAACTCGGGTAGGCTGAAAAAGAGTCCGTGATAGCACTCGTGGGTCAGCAGATGCCTCCGCAGAAGCGGGGAGGAGCTGCGGGAGATCGAGAGGATTCCGCCCCTTCCCGGACTGATGGTTCCCTCATCTCGAATGATCCCGTTGTGAAGGAAGATCTCTTTGAGCAGCTCCTCCTCCGGATTGAGGGTAAAGAGATCCTCCCTGGCGGCTTGAAAAAAGCGGGCCAGATCTTCCGCCCGGTAGTCGTGGGCATTGAAACCGTGCAGATCGTCAAACTCCTCGTTGCTCACTAACCGGCCTCTATAGCCCCGCTTTTCCACGAAGAAGGCCAGGCGCTTGAAGAAGCGGGACTGCACCCGGTAGGAGGCGGTATCCATGATCAGGATTTCCGGAAACCGGGTCCAGGAAAACAACTCATAATCCCTTTGACGCCAATAGTCGGGATCGTAGAGCAGCACGGTGCCCGGATCCGCCGGCAGGGGATGCACTGAAACCGAAAGCTCACCCTCCGTTCCGCCGACCGCATCCAGGGGAATACGGGCAACCTCGAGACTGTGAAGCCAAATCCTGCTTCCGCCCAGAGGCTCGATCCGCAAGGTTTCCGGTTCGAAGGGGATGAGACCCTCGTAGAGGAACAGGTTGTGCTTTCCCGACAGGGCGCTGTGCCTGAACGATACGGTTCTGTCCCCGGAACTAACTTTAAGCAACAGGTAGGCTCGCCCCACGCCTGGATCGGGAAGATCCGCCGACGCAGGGCGGTCGGCGTAGGTCTCACGGAGGCGAAAATCCGAGAAGGAGAAGGGTGCCCGGGATTCGACCGCAAGGGCGATCTGCCAGCTCATGCCGCCAAGGACCCCCACAGGCCAGCTCTGGGGGGAAGAGAAGGACAGTTCGACGCGGCGGCCGTCGCCGTGAAAGCTTTGGATCGCAGTGCCCAGGCTCAAGCCTGCCCTTGAGTTTTCCACTCCGGTAAAGGCATCATCGATCCCCGCCTCGAGGAACTGAAGCCCCTGACCTGCTGGAGTATCCACACGAAATCCCCGGACGCTGCAACCCTGCAGCAGGGGAAGGTACACCGTTGCGCCGCCCCCCCTTGGCAGAGCTTTGGCAGCGATCTCCCGGTCCTCTGTTCCCAACACCTGCAGGACTGCCCCGTCCCCCTCCCCGCGGAAGCGGAGATAGAAGGCCTGTTCGCCCCGAGTCACCAGAACGGGTTGTTTCAGCAGGCAGCGCCCGGACTCATCAATATCCAACCGCTGCTCCATGGTCTTGCCCCGCTCCCCCGGCACCACGAAGAGGAGGCGATCCTGCCTGAGGCCGCAGCCCACCAGGCAAATCGTGAGAAAGAGGAGAAGAGTGAGGGACCTCATGCCATGGGAAGGATGCTCTTGACCAGGAGCTCGGCGATCTCCCGCTTTCTTTCCGGCGGCAGCTCGGGGTCGTCCCGAAGCATGCTCTCGAAGCGGCCTCCGAAATCGTCGGGCAGCCGGGGAAGATCGCGGACCCGTTCCGCGATCAGCCGGGCGGAGGGTTCGAAGGTTCGATTTACCGCAAAGAGGAAGCTGCAGAGGCTGCGTAGAAAGTGGCTCAAGGAAAAGACGTAGAACAGGTTGTCACCCCGGTACACCGCGGCCCGCAGATCGTTCAGGTAGTAGGCTGCGGAGATCCGGGCACCATTCTGAATCGCCCGCCAGAAGTGTTCCGGCATGGCGGAGAGGGTTTTTCGGGTCTGGTCGAGCCAGCTCGTTTGCTGATGCAGCACCTGTCCGTGCAGCAATCTGTAGAAGAGATAGGTGCCGGCATCATGAAAGATCCACTGCTGCTCGGCGATACGTTTGAGCATGGAGTCGACCCGCTCCGTCCCCTGGTAGCGGATCTTTACGGGAAGTTCCTCCAGCAGGAAACGGTCCTCCGTGAAGGCAGGAACCGTATCGAAGGCGGTGGGGTTGGCAAAATGTTTCTTTCGGCCATCGGAATCCGGCAGCCTTGAGTCGTGGTACACGTCGAGGGAAATCGTGAAGTACGGGTCGAGGATCTTGGCTTCCGCCGCCTCTCCCAAAACGATCGCCTCGATTCCGGACCAGGAGGAGATGATCTGTTTCAACTGTTCGCTGATGCGCTCTACTTTGCGTTGCACCCTGCCATCATAGCACAAACTGTTTGATTGACAAAGGTTTTTGTGCCATTGTAGAGAACGGTAGTCTGAGCCATGAAAAAACAAGCACTGCGGATCGAAAAACTCTGGATAGCCCTTCTTCCAATCTGGTTATCCTCTCTCGTGTACCTGGCGGTCGTCCTTCGCCACGCCTCTGCATCCCTGCCCCTGACACTGGCCGCCGTGATCTGTGTAGGAGGAATCAGTCTGGCCCAGGGGCTGCTGATCGCCTTCGACCTGCCCCGGTTCAAGCGTACCGGGCGTCGGGCTCGAGCTCTGGAGGCAATCTACGAAGTCATTCACAAGGCCGGAGGGTCTCTCGAACTGCAGGAGGTGCTCGATGCGGTCACCGGCATCACCGTTCAGGTCACAGGAGTTCGCGGCTGCTCGATTAAACTCTGGGATACAGACAGCGGGACCATGCGGGTTCGCTCCATGGCCGGTATTGCCCGGGAGGCGGCGGATCTATCCATCGATGTGGCGGAGAACATCTACCACCGTAGCCTGATGGAGGGCAACGCGGTGCTGGTGGAGGATGCCCTGGAAGAAGATTTTCCCGAGGTGGACGACGAGACGGAGAGCTTGATCTGCGTCCCCCTGCGCGGGGAAAAACATATCCTTGGTGCTTTGTGCGTCTACGGGCAGCGGGGACAAAGTTTGAGCCAGGAGATGATCTCTCTGTTTTCGATCCTCGGTGACCTGGTAACCCTCTCGATTGCCAATGCCTCTGTGTATGAAAATCTCAAGCGTCTCGACGAAGCCAAGACCTGGTTTCTGCTCAAGGCCTCCCACGAGCTGCGCTCTCCCCTGAGCACCATTCAGTCTATCGTTCGCACTCTCACCCAGGGCTTTCTGGGAGAGCTCAAAGCCCCCCAGAGGGAGATGCTCGAACGGATCGAGATCCGGGCGCAAGCCCTGTCAAACAGCGTAAGCGACCTCCTGGTTTTAGCCAAAGGCAAGGCCGAGCTTTCCACCTCCGAGCTGGAGAAGATCAACTTCTGTGCCCTTCTCGGCGAGAATGTCCAGTTCTTTCAGAGCCTGACCGAAGAGAAGGAAATCACCCTGGAGGTCCAATGTCCTTCGAACCTCAACTCCGCGATCGTCTACGGACGGCGGGAGGGCCTGCAAACGATTGTGTCCAACCTGCTCTCCAACGCCGTTAAATATACCCCCAAAGGTGGGAAGGTATGCATGAAGATGAGCTCGGCGAAGGACAAGGTGATCTTCGAGGTCAGTGACACCGGTATCGGCATACCCGAAAGCGATCAGGCCAAGCTGTTCAGCGAGTTCTTCAGGGCGGAAAATGCAAAAAAGTTGGCCGAGATCGGGACCGGGCTCGGGCTGGCAATCGTGAAGTCCACGGTGGGACAGCACGGAGGGACGATCGAAGTGCAGAGCCGGGAAGGGGAAGGAAGCACCTTCCGGGTTCTACTCAACAGGGTGGGAAAATAATGTGGTGGACTACTGGATCCTGGGGCTGAAAGCACCAACCAATATCGAGAAGAAGGTAACGGAGCTGAGAACCTCCCTCTACCGCGACTGGGAGCTGGCCTCCGCCCTGGCCCTGCCGGTGATGATTCCCCTCTCCTTCCTGCCGCCTCAACCGGCTCCCGCCGATCCGGCGTCGCTTCGAAGTGCCCTTCTCCGGGCCGTGGGAAAACAAGCCCCCTATCTTCGCACCGCTTCGATCAGCGAAATCGAAGGTTTTTTGTTCTGGCATCTTGAGCCCCAAGAGGAGCTGCAGCGGCTGGCCGCGAGCTCTTCGAAGCAGGAACGCCTCTTTCCCGTCGGCTTTGGATTCTATCTGGGCTCTCTCGAAGGGCAGTCCGGATCCTGGATCACCTCCATCCCTGCTCCGGAGCCGCTATCCTTTCCGGCCCGGGCGGCCGTCCTGATTCGTGTCCACCCTCTGGGTGGGGAAGCCCAGGGGGCGGAACAAGACTCTGCCGTTTCCGAGACCGGCGCATGGTGGCAATCCCTATTCTGGGAGGAGCTTGCGCGCCTTCCCCTCCGCAAAGCCTGAAAGGCTCAAGCAAGAAGGAACACCCGGTCCTTCACCACCTGATCCAGGCTTTCCTTGACCTGGGATACGGAAAGGGGGTAGCCCTGCCTCCGCAGATTCGTACAGAACTCGAGATGGCCTCTCCCCCTTCGGTATTCCGGCACCCTGGAGGGAAAGCGCAGATAACGCTCGAACAGAGACAGATCGTTGTCTACCAGCAGGCTGGCCTGGTAGAAGAGGATCTTCCGCCGTCGATACAGGGAAGTGCCCAGGATCTTCTTTTCCCCGACTGCCAGATCCGAGATGCCCCGGTCCTCGATTCCGGACACTCCCAGCGGCTGGAGAGCGAGGCGAAACCAGTTGTTGAAAGCCTGGAAGTACTGAAGATTCTGAAAGGGAGAGGCGACTTCCGTTACCACCGCCAACACGAGTTGACCGGGGGAAAGCACAACGGTGCCGCCCCCGCCCCGACGGCGAAAAACAGGAACTGCGTCAGCCGCGACCTTCTCGAGAAACACGTCCTCCTCCGCCTTCCGCCCCGCCCCCATGACGACGCAAACCTCTTTCTGCTCATAGAGACGATACACGGGCCGAGGATCCTGTACATAGAGATCGAGCAGGTCTTGGTTTACGCTTTCCGTCGTCTTCAGGCTCCGAACTTGGCCAGTTTCTCCGCCGCGGAGAGGGCCAGGCGCATCAGCATGGCCCCCGGGATGACACCCCACAGACCGGCGGCACAGCTCCGCTCTCCGAACTCCGCGGTTGCATCGGGGCGCAGGTTCCGGGCATGCAGAAGAAAGGGAACGGGGTGAGCGGAGTGAGCCCGCATCACCGCAGGGGTGGAATGATCTCCGGTCACCAGCAGCACATCCGGCTTCAGATCCAGGATCCTGGGTACAAAGCTGTCGACTTTCTCGATTTCTGCGACCTTGGCCTTAAAATCTCCATCTTCACCCCTCGAGTCTGTGTACTTATGATGGACGAAGAAGAAGGTGTAGCGGTCCCAGTTCTCCCGCAGTGCGGCGGCCTGGGCATCCAGGTCTTGCAGATCCTCGACAATATCCATTCCGACCAGCCGGCTTACCCCCTTGTAATCGGGGTAGACAGCCAGGGCGACCGGGTTCAGACCGAAACGCTCCTCCATCGACGGGATGTGCGGAAGCTCGGCGAATCCCCGCATCAACACTGCATTGGTAGGATAACGGTCCTTGAGAAGCTCGAGAGCCCGGCTGATGAACTGCCCGGCGACCTCGGCTGTCTTCTTTCCTTTCGCTGAAGTTGCTTTTGGATCGTGAGGTTTGACCCCCGTGGCCTGGGGATCGGTGTCCGCTACATGGTCGCTTAAGCCCTGGCCCCTGAAGATCACCACGGCCCGATAGTCCTTCACGGGTTTTATAAAAAGCTCGACTCCCGGGATCGATACGGCGGAGAGGAGCTCGCACAGCTCGGAACACTTCTCGGTAGGGATGCGTCCGGCCCGGCGGTCGGTGATTCTCCCCTCCTCGTCTCGAGTGGCGAAGTTGACCCGCGCCGCAACGTCCCCCGACTGAATCGGAAAGGCGATGCCCAAGGCCGCCACAATGCCCCGACCGATCGGATAGTCGGTGGGCTGATACCCGAACAGGGCAAGATGCCCCGGGGCCGATCCCGGTGTGATCCCGAAACCGACAGGCAGGTGCAGGCCGCACTCACCCTCGGCGGCCAGAGCGTTGAAATTGGGTGTGTTCGCCGTTTCCAGCTCGGTCTTTCCCCCTTTTTCCTGGGGAAGACCGCCCACTCCGTCCATAACCAGCAATACGATTCTCTTGTCGTTTCTGATGATAAGATCGCTGACAACATCTTGCATGGCATTTCTCCTACGCCTCACAAAGTAATGCCGCCTCCGGCTTTGGTCAAGACGCGACCGATTTTTCAGATTTTTACTTTGTTTTTTACTACTACAATGTATAATAATTCAAGCAAGCAAATCCTCGAGGCTAAGGAGGAACCTCTGACCGGCCAGGAAGCCCGACGACGACTGATCGTCAACATATTGAAAAACGAAAAGATCCACAGCCAGGAAGAGCTTCAACAGCGGCTCAAGCAGGAAGGTAAAGACGTAACCCAGGCTACTCTGTCGAGAGACCTGAAGTTTCTCAGAATCGCGAGGGTTCCGGATCGCCAGGAGGGGTATGTGTACACGATCAAGGAGGAGGTAGACACCACGCCGGAGCCCTACCTCCACGACGACATCGCCCGGGGAATCGTGGATATCCAGTTTTCGGCGAACTTGGCGGTGGTTCACACAAAACTCGGCCATGGACACAGTGTTGCCTTTGCCATAGACCGCCTGGAAATTCCGGAGGTACTGGGAACGCTCGGCGGTGAAGACACACTCCTGGTGATCTTCAGCGAGGATGCCGACAGGTCCACCTTCATCAAACGGTTGACCGGCGAAGACACACTCCCCAACCGCTAAAGCGCCGGTGTTGTTCCGTCAAAGGAGAACAGACGTATGGATCTGGCCAAGTTTCAAAGTCTCGACATGGTCCTTGTATGCGGCCTGCCGGGATCGGGAAAATCACGGTTCGCAGCGGAGTTCTTCGCGGACTCCGGGCGCGACAGGGTGAACCGCAAGGAAATTCACCGGTTGCTCTATGAGATGATCCATTTCGGCAAGAAATGGTCCGAGACGGAGTTCGATGAACTCGACGATTTTCTAGTGAAGCACGTGGAAAGAAAGATCATCGAACATCTTCTGCAGAACAAGCAGAAGGTACTGGTGGACAACACCAGCGTTTCCGCTTCTTCGAGGAAGACGTATCTCGGTATCGCCCATCCGATGCACAAAACGATCGGCGTGGTTTTTCTCCTTACGCCCCCCTTGAAGTGTATGGAGCGGAACCGCGGTAGAGAGGATCCTGTTCCCGAGCGAGTGATCTCAAACCTTGCCGCGGCGATCGACCTGCCGACAGTCCAAGAAGGATTCAGGGAAGTTCTTGTACTGAAAGGTTACTAGC